>PLSP01000086.1 GCA_003165195.1 Candidatus Bathyarchaeota archaeon
TCATAAAATGGGTTCTACCCTGTTCGAGCGCATCAACTAGTTCAGAAACAGTAATTTCAGGTTCGCCTATAACAACAAAATCGATGTTGCTCTCGGTGAGGCAGGCTTCAGGTCTAGCAGATGGATGCTGACCAAACACAATGACCGAGATGTTCTTGTTAACATTTTTTGCCGTAGCCGCCACTTCAAACGCAGTTTTTGACCAGCCTGAAAAGGGAATTTCAATTATAACCACATCAGGCTTCCACTGCCCAAGGCGTTGGGCAATGGTTTCCGCGCTCAACCCAACCCGATACTTGGTTTCATCAATCTCTTCAAGGTTATTCCACCCCTCCGTTGGTGCATCAACGATCGAAGCGATGTGCTTTTTTTCCAGAACTGCTGCAACCGATGCCAAGCTAATGGGCGGAAAAACATTAGGTCTCCCCCATGCTTTGGGCTGTATTCTCGGAGGATTAATCAGGCAAACGCGCATTGCTTGGCACTTCTTAAATCAGACTAACCATGATGGTTCGATTAAAACTTTGAGTTAAAAAGGCAAAAAATACAGTCGAATAACTAGAATAATGCCAACGCACATGAGTCCCCACAGCACGACTGTGACGTCTCTAATCCGCAATGCACCCAGTATCTTGTTTCCTGTCATCGGCTCCAAACTATCACCCAAGACGTATTGCCCAGGCTTCTCCAACTGCACCCGCAAAGCGCCAGCCATTGCCGCCATCGGCCAACCATGGTTTCTGCTTGGAGTTTTACGGTGATCCCGATAGGCGACTTTCCAAGCGTTTTTGGCATCCTTACACAGGATTGCTGCCGCAGCAATCATAAACATGGCTGTGAGCCTTGTAGGGATATAGTTGACGACTGTGTCAAGGTTTGCGCTGAACCATCCCGTGTTGATGTGCTTTGGGTCTTTAAAGCCGACCATGCCGTCAAGAGTGTTAATAGCGCGAAAAGCAATTGCACCCGTCACTCCGAACAATGCGAAGGAAGCCATGGGCGAAAGTTTGAAGTCAATTAGGTTCTCAGCCATTGATTCGATAACAGCACTTCCAATTTGGGCGCCATTGAGATTTGTTGAGTCACGCCTTGAAAAGTGGCTATATTTCTTTGCTTCATTTAAGTCCTTTGCGTCTATTGCTTTGGCGGCAGCCTTCGCCCAATCAGTTTCAAGTTTGATGCAAATGGTAAACTTGACCAGGATGATTGCGATGACGCTGTAGATGATGATGTTGAGATAAAAGGGAATGTAAGTGTAGATTGCCCATAACGCTAGAAAAACTGGAACTGCAAACATGCAAATTGCGGTTAAAGCCAACAAAATACCCAATAGCTTTTCTATCTTGGAGTCAGGATTTTTGAAGTAGGGCTCGATTTTGGCAATAAAGTTTCCCATAAGCACCGTTGGGTGAAGCTTAAATATCCATCGGTCGGGATTATTAGGCGAGGGATCACCAAGAACTAGATCTAAAACTAATGCGGAAACCAAGACTATGACCGCAATTAATGCATTTAATGTGTTTATGACCAGCTTAGAGTTACCCCAATCTTGCTTTCGAATACTTCGAGTAAACAGTTTATAACAATTACGGTCTACTCCGGCATCAGGCGCTTAGCACGAACCGGCTTAAATCGAACATAATAACATTTGTTTTCCTGTTTCCTTTCTATCAATGTCTATGCGTAAAGGAATTCTGAGGAATTCTGGCAAAGCCTTGATTTATGAGACCTGTTTTTTTTACTGTTAACATGAACTTTCGCAAGCTTATCACCCATACTCTCCAAAGCTTTAAATAAAAAACGCTTGAAAGTGGATCGACATAAAGGAGATACAAAAAATGCATGAAATAACTCAGTTATCACGAGGTAAAACTGTCGCTATTTTGTTTTCTATCTTAATGTTAATTTCGATGGGAGCTTCATTGGCAATACCTAACGCCGCTGCTCACACCCCAACATGGCAGATTCCCACTTTTGCTCACATATTTGCAGCGCCAAACCCAGTTGGCATAGGTCAGCAGATGTGGATAGACATGTTTCTTGCAAACCCGCCCTTTTTCAGTGCTGCCTTTACGAACAACTATAGATTTCACAACTATCAATTAACGATAACAGCGCCTAACGGAACTTTAACCTCAGTGAATTTTCCTTTTATAGCTGACTCAACAAACAACCAAAACTATGCATTCACTCCCACTGACGCCGGAATATACACCCTCACTTTTACTTATCCAGGAGAAGTAATAACGGCTAGCGAACAACCTGTCGGCTCACTTTATGTTAACGATGCGTACTTGCCCAGCAATGCAACAACTACGGTTACTGTGCTTCAGAATCCAATTCCAGCTGCCCTAAGCAGCAGTTCATTGCCAACTTCTTATTGGACGCGCCCAATTTACGGTGAGAATAACAACTGGTATACAATTGCATCTCAATGGTATGGCTCAGGAGTAGTGGGCTTTGGTGCAAGCATTGGACCTAACGAACAGATGTTTCCGGGAGAAGACAGTGGAGCAACAGCCGTAGGACCAGTCACCAGTCACGTAATGTGGACGTATCCGACGCAAGCTGGACAAGGCGGAGTAGTTGGAGGAAACTCGGTCGCTATCGCAGGAGACACCTATTTCGATGGTTCAGCATATGAACAAAGGTTCGTCAACCCGATAATATTGAACGGGTATATCTACTACACTCAAGCAATATCATTCACTGGCGCCGCAGGAGGATTAGAAGCCGTCTCAGGTTACGGGCCAACCGTCTGCCAAGACCTGCGCACAGGACAAATTATCTGGAGCACTACTCAAATACCTGCTTTATCATTCGGCTACATATACGATGTTCAAGACCCTAACCAACACGGAGTATATCCAGCGATATTGTTTACATCTGGCTTCGCTCGCGCTTTTGATGCAGCCTCAGGGCTTCCACTCTTTAACGTAACCGGTGTCCCCACAGGCAGTGGAGTGGTCCTTGGACCAAGCGGAGAAGACATAAAGTATGTTTTCTCAAACGCCGGCAACAGCACAAATCCTGCATGGTATATGAGTGAATGGAACTCATCAAGAATGTGGGAAACATTTGCCAATCCATGGACCAGTGCATCAGTAAACGTACCTACCCTCTACAATGACTCTTTCACAAACGGCACTACCTTACCGCTAGCAGACGCTCAATACGGAAACGTTTCAGAACCAGCCATTGGAACACCAGCAGGCACCGACATAAATTCACCAGCCGCTTTTAATTACACAATTTACGCAAATGTTGTGAACTCTAGCAGCAGCCTATACAGTTATGACTGGAACACTTCAGTACCTTGGCTAAACACGATGGGTGCAGCAACTATTGGCTCGTCTCAAGGCGCAAATCCAGCAAGCATACTCTCGACCTTCTATGGCAATCTGATGCTTTGCAGAAACGGCTCTTATCCTGCATTAGGTGCAAATAATCCCTACACATATTTCGCAGTGAATCTAAACGCATCTAATCCCGTGGGGCTAGGGGGCATCCTATGGATGACGACAGAACAACCGCCGCCAGGCAACATCACCACAGTTACCTATGCCGGAGCCGATCCAGCCGCTGGAGCCTTCTGTGAATCATATAGGTCTTCTCAGCAATTCGTAGGTTATAGTCTTAAAACAGGACAACAAATATGGGGTCCAACAGCGTCTCAACCAGCACTTGATTACTTTGGTAGCACAGGACCAGGAACACTGGCAGATCAGATTGCATACGGAAATATCTACAGCGTTGCATATTCCGGAATAATATATTGCTATAGTCTGGCCACTGGAAATGTACTGTGGACTTATGGCAACGGCGGAACAGGAAATAGTACTAACGCAGGCTTAAACTCGCCTTACGGTGATTATCCAACCTTCATCAATGCTGTCGGAAACGGAGTAATTTACACTGTTACTACTGAGCACACCATTGAAACGCCGATTTGGAAAGGATGTTTAGCTCGGGCCGTTAATGCTTCAACGGGTGCAGAAATTTGGACTCTTTCAGACTTCACTACAGAATTCGGCGCTGAGAGCTATGCTATAGCCGATGGCTATGCGGCATTCTTCAACAGCTATGATAACTCAGTCTACAGCGTTGGACAAGGACCTAGCACTACTACTGTTACGGCACCCAATTTCGGTTTACCAGTTGGAACACCCGTCATAATTAGTGGTGCAGTGATGGACATTTCCGCTGGAACGCAACAAGCTGAACAGAAGGCAGACTTTCCTAACGGAGTACCAGTGTCATCCGATGCAAGCATGAGTGCCTGGATGAGCTACGTTTACCAACAACAACCAATGGCGAATAACTTTACTGGTGTTCCGGTGCTAATCAGTGTCTTAGATTCAAACGGCAACCATAGAAATATTGGGATTGCAACCACCGATGCAAGTGGTCAATACAGCCTGACATGGACACCAGATATCCAAGGTAACTATACAGTCTACGCAAACTTTGAAGGAACCAACGGTTATTGGCCCTCCTCTGCAGAATCACATTTCACAGTTAATGCGCCTGCTACTACTACAGCCTCTCCAGCTCCAATAGTTAGCCAACCCAACACTGACATGTACATTGGTCTATCAGCCGCAGCGATAATTATTGCCATTACCATCGCCACAGTACTAATGATGTTAGCGCTTAGAAAGCGAGCGTAAAAAGTCAACAAATAACTCCCGCCTTCCTTTTTTTGGAAATCTTGATATCCCTTTTCAAGGCCTAGTAAAAAAATAAATAATCTGTATTTGCCAAAACTGTAACTAATTTAGGCTGGTTTTTTAAGTAAGACCATGTTATTGGCTAGGGCTGGTGCCTGCTTGGTCGTTGAGCAAGAACTAACCACAACGCTGTTTGACACTTATGTTTACCTTGTCAAGGCTGGCAAACCTGTGGGACCAAGAGACTTAATGCGGGGAGCCAACCTCAGCAGTCCAAGTGTAGCTTACAGAAATCTACAGAAACTCATCGACATAGGATTAGTAACAAAAAACGATTACGGTAATTACATCGTTAAAAAGAAAGTCTCCATAAAGGGACATGTCTGGGTAGGAAAAAACCTGCTGCCAAGCTTTGCAATTTTTGGCTTCATATTTGTAGCTGTTTTGGCGCTTGAAATCGGCATTTTGATTCCGCACCTACTTGCCCACGCCTCAGTTCAGGAATCCTTTTGGTTTTTGACTGTGGTTACAGTTGTTTCCGCAGCAATTTTCCTAATAGAAGCAGTAAGGTTCAGAAGAAAACCTAATCCTCAAATTAGTAAATATGTCCTAATTTCTTCTGAACTTTAGCTTTATGTTTGCTACTAAATGGACCGCCACCACCATGGCGGTAGAGAGTTTGAAACGTCTTTTTTTGTCGAAGAAGTATGCTCGACGTAGGTAGTAATGATGGAATGCCCCTTCACGTAGCTTTCCGAGTTCCTTCATGCTTAGCTGGGGTGTCTCAAAAATGGGTTTGGTGGTGTCGTATTTGTCAAAGTCAGTTACCCTTAACCAACCTTTCTCTTTAACCAAATCGTACATTGGGGTTCCTGGGAAGGGTGTGGCAACGTTGTAGAAGCCGACATCGTCTGGTGCTACTCTTTCGACGAATTTGATTGTTTTCCATGCGCTTTCCTTCGTCTCACCTGGGAAACCTAGAATAACGTTTGGCACAGGCTTCAAACCCGTCTCTCTGACCCAGCCGAGAACTTTCTGTGTTAATTCAGGTGATATGCCTTTCTTCATTGCGTCCAAAACCTGTTGTGTGCCTGATTCAACCCCGAACCAGACAGAGATGCATCCCGCCGCCTTCATTTTTGCCAAAAGCTCTTGGGTTAACATGTCGACACGTGTTCCACAGTTCCACTCAATCTTTAAACCACGAGACAAGATTTCGCTGCATAATGCTTTTGTCCGCGGCTGATCAACTGTGAAGGCGTCATCGCAAAAAGTGAATTTGTTAATGCCATAAGTCTTGTGAAGCAATTCTATTTCGTCAACCACGTTTTTTGGGCTTCTCATACGATATTTGCGTCCATGCATGCGTACGGTTGTGCAGAATTCGCACCAGTACACGCAGCCTCTGCTAGTTGCCAAGTAAAGTACCTCTTCAATGGCTCGGAACTTCTCCATAGGCCAAAGATGCCTGGCCGGAAACGGAAGGGAATCTAAATCTTCAATGTACAACCTATCTGGGTTCCTCACAATTTTGCCGTCTTTTCTACATGTGGTGCCAACTACATCTTGGAAGCTTCTGCCTGCCTCTATTCTCTGCACCAGCTCAAGAAACGTGTTTTCCCCTTCACGCCTAACTACAACATCAAGTTCTCGGCATTCTTCAAGCGCGTGGTCATCCCAAAATGTAACATGTGGGCCTCCTGCAACTGCTATGCAGTTTGGACAAACCTCCTTGGCAATCTTAACCAATTTGAGACCAGACTGATACGTAAGCGTAGACGATGTTACCCCAACTATGTTTGGCTGACGCTTGCTGATTTCACTTCTAAAATCTTCAAATGAAAGCCCTAACACCTGGCAGTCAATTACGTCAACCTGGTAGTTGTTCTTCTCTAAAACAGCCGCCAAATATCCTAAACCTAACAGTGCAAATGGCAAATGCATCGCAGCGCCAACTGGAGCAGCTGGATTAACCAGAGTTATATGCGGCTTCATTTAAGCTTCACAACCATCAATATTTATCACTCAAAAGAGGCGTTTAATGCTTAAACATTTCGCATTTTTAACACCAAAAGTCGGCAAAAGAAAGTTAGCTAAAAGAACCCTGAAACGGTGCTATTTCACCCAATATTTGGGTTGAACTGTGTCGCCTTCAAGCAGCTTTGGGAACAAGCTAAGAGGCCATGAAGGCGGCACAGGTACCAGATAAATTGTCGCTGATGCTACACCGCTTATTCTTCTTATCTTCTCTTCAGCCTCAAAAAGAGCCTGAAAATCTTCAACGACTAACGCACAGTACAAATCGTAGTTGCCTATGAGCCTAATGATAACAATCATGTTTGGGATGTCAAGCAGTTGAGCATAAATTTCCTGCATTTTACTGCGGTTTGAAACTTTAATATAAATGCTGGCAAGAGCTTTGAACCCAAGCTTTCTAAGGTCAAGAGTGACTGTGGAAACCGGAAGAAGGTTCTCCCTGAGTTTTTTGTACCTTTGAATTATAGTTTTGGCGGATAAGCCAAGCTCTGACGCAATTGTTTTAAATGGTGTTCGAGAATTTTCTGATATAATTTTGGCAATTTGCCGATCAGTATCGTCGATGTCGCAAATTGGTTGCTCCTGATTGGTTAATGTCGCCGCTTTTTTGTTCCGCTGCTTATTCTCTCGACCAAGTGGTTTTATAACCAAGTTCTCTGGATATTCTATGTTCACTGCTTCAGCCCATATGAAAGCGTCAACATGTTTGATTTTGATGAATGATTCAAATTCTTCAATGATTTCATGAAGTTTTTTGAGGTCACTTAACACAACTTTACCATAAAAATTGTATATTCCAACTGGGCCGACTAACTCGGAGATAGGTTTACTTTCGAGGAACTTTGCAACCTCTTCTTGATCTTCAATAGCGTTAACGATGCCTAAATCTACAATATGACGGTATCCCAAGCAATGAGGGTTAACGAGCATTTTTTCGCCGTTGATTACGCCTTCTTTCCGCAATCGTTTATATCGCATTCTAACAGCTGCAACTGTTATGCCACATTTCTTCGCAAGATCTGTGAAGCTTGTTCGAGATTCTTGAAGCAGCGTTCTAAGGATCTCTGCATCAATCTCGTCGATTTTAACGCGATCCACCAAACACAAAACCCTTAAGTCACTGACTTATACTAGCGCAATCATTCCGTTTAATATAAAATTTTTCATAATTACCTATCAATTATTCCTCCGCTCAAGTCGCCAATTAGTTCTTTAAAAAAAGGCTTTGTATTTAATATAGAAACCTCAAGCCGTAACTACACACATCTATGTTACGAAGCAAAGAGGCGTTGATTGAAGCACTTATTTTCAAACCGATTTCTGTGTTGGCGTATTAGAAATCTTTTTTGAAAGCTCTCCATCACCAAATGTTGCAAATATCGATAGGCTGCTACAAAAACAATCATTTTGATAGCTGATTTAGCACCTTTTTGTGGAAAAATGCATAAACTTATAAACAAATCGCCGCTATGTAGTATTTACCTTTTCTAAAGGAGAAAAAAGAAATGCATTTTGCTAAAAACAGAACTTTTGTAATTGCGATTGCTTTAGTTTTAGCCGCCTCAATGGTGGCTACAATGACCTTAGTACCAACCACAAATGCACACACACCACCATGGAGTATACCGACTTATGCTTTCATTAATACAGCCCCCAATCCAGTCGGTGTCGGCCAACGAGTGCTCGTCATCATGTGGATCGATAAACTGTTTTCCCCTGAATCAGCCATAGGAAACGACTACCGGTTCCACAACTATAAGCTCACTATTACTGCACCTGATGGCAATGTTTCCACACAATCGTATAGCATAGTTGAAGATACTACATCATCCCAGGACTACACTTTCACTCCAAGCCAGGTAGGCACATACAATCTTACCTTCTCTTTCCCAGGCCAAGCTTTCACGCAATACGACTATCCGCCTAGCGAGAATGGACCCAACGGATTAATCAACGATACATTTCTCCCTAGCAGTGCAACAACAAAATTAACCGTTCAACAACAACAGTTACCAGCGCCCATAAGCAGTTTTCCACTTCCAACAACTTTCTGGACACGCCCAATATACGGTGAAAACTCCTTCTGGTACACGATCTCGTCAAACTGGTTAGGTGAAGGTGCACCAGTTCTGCCAACAGCAGGCGGAAGTGACATCGGCGCCTACGGGTTTGCTGGCGCAACTCTTGACAGATATCCAGGTGATGCAATCGGACCACTTACTAGCCACATCATGTGGACGTTACCCTTACAAAGTGGTGGAGTTGTCGGTGGAAATGACTTTGCAATTCAAGGCGATACTTATTTCGAAGGTTCAGCATACAATCAAAGGTTCAACAATCCGATAATCATGGACGGAAAAATCTACTATCAAGGACCACTAAACTTCCCAAGTGACGGCTCACTTAGTGGCGCAGCGATCGATGGAACTTTCTGCACTAACCTTGTTACAGGCGCACTTGTTTGGGAGAGCCAGAGTATACCTGCAGGAGCACTCTCATTCGGATACATATATGACACACAGCAAGCCAACCAAAAAGGTGTCTTCCCGCCGATTCTGTTCACGAGCAGCTTTGCCCAAGCTTATGATGCAGACACAGGAACCCTTCTGTTTAACGTAACCAACGTCCCTGGCGCCGCAGGATTCTTAGGTTCTGGCGGCCTTCCTGAAACAATGGGGCCAAACGGCGAACACTTACGATATGTCGTTGCAAACGGACAATTGGCAGAATGGAACTCGACTAACCTCTGGAACTGGGCAGGTCTCTCACCGGTACCAAACACAAGCAACTTCAACATCACTGCATTCAATCCATTCACAAATAGTTTAGGCACAACCTCATACTATAACACGGTTAACGCAGGCCAAGGCGGTATGTATGACTGGAATGTCACACTACCAACAGCTGTCCCATCATCATTCACTGAAGTTGCAGCTTTCTATAACAATCTAATACTTTGCTACAGCGGCACCATACCAGTACTAGGAACCAGTGGACTATATGGTATTGTTACTTCATCCAGCCCATACACATACTTTGCTCTCAATCTCAATGCATCCCGAGGCGCAATAGGCTCTGAATTATGGTCTAATACAGTCACACCTCCAGCAGGCAACTTAACTGTCTTGACAGGTCCCATCGATCCAGTCGCTGGCGTCTTCACTGAAGGCTACAAAGAAACTTTGAATTGGGTAGGATACAACCTATACACAGGAGCAAAGATGTGGGGTCCAACGGCATCTCAAGTACCCCTTGATTACTTCGGAAACCCAATTACACCCTTAATACAGGGGCAAGCTGCTTATGGCAATCTCTATAGTATTGGATATGGCGGAATACTCTATTGCTATGATCTGAAAACTGGAAACCTGCTATGGACCTACGGTAACGGCGGCGAAGGCAACAGCACCTACAGTGGCTTCCAATCACCTTTCGGCGATTACTCAACTTTCATACAAGCCGTTGGTAACGGAGTAATATACACCGTCAGTTCAGAACACACTGTTAACACACCCATCTACAAAGGAGCACTAGCACGCGCTATCAACGCCACAAACGGACAAGAAATCTGGACGCTTTCAGGCTATACGGGCGAGTTTGCACACATGAGCTACGCTATCGCAGACGGCTACGCAACATGGTTCAACGGCTACGACAACCAAATCTACAGTGTAGGTCAAGGACCAAGTCAAACTACAGTTACAGCACCTGATATCGCAGCAGACTCTGGAGTTCCTGTAGTAATCAGAGGAACAGTCACAGACATCTCAGCTGGTACAAAACAGACCCAGCAAGCAGCTGACTTCCCCAACGGTGTTCCAGTATCATCTGACGCAAGCATGAAAGACTGGATGGGCTATGTTTACCAGCAGAAACCATTACCAACCAACTTCACAGGCGTACAAGTGCAACTCTACGTGCTCGACTCTAACGGCAACCACCGAGAAATAGGCACAGCAATGACTGATACTAGCGGTATGTACACTCTTTCATGGACTCCTGACATCGCAGGAAACTATACAGTTTATGCACAATTCGCAGGCACAGCAGGTTACTGGCCATCATCCGCCGAAACGAGCTTCGTAGTAACTTCACCGCATGCAACACTAGCTCCAACTGGAACTCCTCAACCACAAAGCGCAGCTGACATGTACTTTGTTCCCGCAATCGCTGGCTTGTTCGTTCTAATCATCGTAGTCGCCATCGTACTGGCACTGTTGATGCTTAGAAAACGGCCATAAAACAACCCAAGGGAAAAAACCTCCCTCTCTTTTCTTTTTTTAAACAATTTAACCCTACAGATTCAAGTTTTATTAACTTCAACATCCATATTTCGGCTGGCTGACTCGCAAGAAAGAGGCACAACATGGTTATTGACGAAACGCTGAAAAAACAAATTCATGAAGCGAACGTCTCAGTCCATAGAAACGAGGCACAATACTACGAGCAGCTTCACCCAGAAGTTTACAGCAAACAAGAACAGAAACGAATAGTAACTCAACTAAAAAATATAGATCGCCTCGTCGAGGGGAACAAGAAAAGGGCGCTTGATGTGGGCGCTGGAACCGGCAACTTAACCGGCAAACTTCTGCAGTTGGGCTACAACGTCACTGCTAATGATATTTCCCTTGAAATGTGCAGTATTTTGAAGCGGAAATACGCTTGGTATGTGACGAATGGCAAATTAACCGTTGTTAGTGGGCCAATCGAAAACCTTACCTTTGAAGCGGGCGAATTTGACGTTTTAACAGGCTACTCTGTGCTGCATCATTTGCCCGACTACATAGATGCGTTACGCTGTTTCTCTGTGTTTCTAAAGAAAGGTGGGGTAATCTATCTTGACCACGAAGCTTCGCCATATTATTGGCGAGCAGAAGCCAGTATGCTGACCAGCCTGGTAAAAGACGTGTATTTCCATTCAAACCCGATTATAAACAGCCTTTATTTCCAAGTTACTGGCTTAAAAGTCCCAATGATCGACTACACGCTCTCAGATTACTGGCATAAAAAGGAACACGCTATAAACCACCAAACCATCGCGCAAGTTTTCAAGCAAGCAGGCTTCGCATATGCGAAACGAACTGATTACTACCAAAGCAGCACTTGGGTTCCCAACCCACTCTCCATAGTTTACCGCCTTCTATGTAACCCTGAAATGAGCTTTTGGGTTGCAAAAAAGTAAATTTTCTTGCGGGGGCGAAAGTTGCAACTTTCAGGGGATTCAGGCTATGCGATGCCGGCGTTCTTCTGAGCATTTGGGTGCAGCCGCCGTTTAGCAAAGTTCCAAACGCCCTCCCGCTTAACCCGCTTCATTATTTGCTTTGGCGTCATATGAAACTCTTTGAAGAACCGCCGCTGAACAGCTAGCAATGAATTATAATCAAACTCGTCGGTTTTCACGCTCAGGAGAAAATCATCTAGCTTGGTGTACTTTCCCGTTTCCAGCAGTTCCTGGTAGAGTTTGCTGTCTGGGTAGGCGATGAAAATATTGAATTGGCACCAATCCGAATCCAGCTTCTTTGCGAATTTGAGCGAGGCTTCCATGTCTTTGATGGTTTCGTCTGGCAATCCAAGCATGAATGAGCATGCGACTTTAATGTTGTTTTTCTTGCACAGTTTGAATGCTTCCTCTACCTGATGGGGCGTGGTGTTTCTGCCTATGCGCTGCAAGATTTTCGATGAGGCTGATTCCACTCCGAACCAAATCGTTTTGCATCCTGCCTTGCTCATCAACGCCAAAAGCTCCTCATTGACCAAATCCACCCGTGTATCGCAGACCCACTCTAAATCCAGCTTGTTCTCAATCATCAGGTTACAAAGTTCAGTGGTTTCTTTTTTGCGAAGCGTAAAGTTGTCGTTAATAAAATATATGCCCTTTGTGCCATATCGGTTTTGCAGGTCTTGGATTTCGCCGATAACCCGTTTTGGGCTAAAGCCTCTGCAGATGTTCCCCCAGAGTTTGCGAGTTTCACAGAAGCCGCAGTTAAACACGCAGCCACGCGAGATGCTCATGACGTCGGCTGGTTTAGCACCCAGAAATTCTATGGTTCGGTCATAGAGTTCAAGCGGCAAAAGGTGCCTTGCCGGGTAGGGGATTTCATCCATGTTTTCGATATATTTTGGAGGGTTAAGGATGTTTGTGCCTGCTCTTCTGCATCCGACGCCTGGGAGAGTTAACGCGGCAGGTTCACAGCCTGTTGTGATGGCTTGGGCAAGCTGTGTTATAGCCCGTTCGCCTTCACCCATGACTACATAGTCGATTTCGGGGTTCGCAAGAAGGCTGTCAGGCATGTAAGAGGCGTGCCATCCGCCGACCACGATCTTGCAGTTGGGCAGGATTTTTTTGATGGCTTTGGCGGTTTCTATGCAGAGCGGATAAGTTGCAGAGCCGCAGGTTATGCCCACAATCTGGGGTTGGAGCTTGGCGACGAGCTGCTGGATTTCAACGACGGATTTTTTCATGAGGTAGTTATCGAGCATTTGTACCTCAAAACCGGCCTTTTCCAACGCCGCAGCAACATACATTAATCCGATAGGAGGCAACCGTTTGCCAAGATACCAGTACCCGTTCTCAGGCGGAGCTGTAGTCATAAGCAGAATCATGTTGGCCCCTCCTGTTTGGAAAATTGCTTGTTTGCTGTTTGAACGGGCATGGTTTTGCCTCAATGATAATGTTTAGCTAAAGACGACGATTTGCAAGTTTATAGCTTTAACGGGAACTTGTCGTTAATTGTGGTCAAGAGTTTTTTTGTTGTTTGTTCTTTACCAATGATTTTATTCAAGAATTCGTTTTATCGTATCGACGAGTTTTTGGTTGTCTTTGGCTGAGCGAATAGTGACGCGGAAGTAGCTGTCATCTAAGCCCATAAAAGTGCAGCAGTCTCGGATTAGGATGCGCTCTTTCGTCAGTTCCTCTTTAAGTTTGGTGGAAGTGATTTTGTGGTTCTCTATTTTTACGAGCACAAAGTTGGTTTCGGATGGGTAGCAGTGCAAGCCACTGACGGCGTTTAGGTTTTTGCAGAGGACCTCTCTTTCTTTGGTAATTGCCGCCCTAGTGGTCGCAATGAACTTTGTGTCGCCGAAAGCGGCAAGTGTGGCGTAGCATGCTAAGCCGTTGATGCTCCATGGCAAACGAACGTTCTCCAGCTTGCCTACGAGATTGGGCGTCGCAATGCCATAGCCGAGGCGTATGCCCGCCATACCATAAAACTTCGTAACCGAGCGAATAACGAAGAGGTTTTCATATTCCTTTACCATGCCCGCAAGTGTGGTGTCTTCGCCCTTCTCTGCAAACTCGATGTAGTTCTCGTCTATGCTGAAGATGATGCCTTTTTTCTGGCAGAATTCCACTAGGTCAAGCAACGACTCTCTGGCATAGAGTGTTCCCGATGGGCTATGAGGGTTGCAGATGCACATTATTTTTGTGTCATCGGTTACTGCCCGTTTAATCTGCTCGTTATTCAGAGAGAAATCTTCTGGCAATTGAACAAAAAAAACTTCGCCGCCGATTCGTGTTGTCGCTTTTTCGTATTCTGAAAATGATGGCACAGGAATAACCGCTTTGAATTTACTTGGCAAAATTTCAGTTATGCCGTAAATAAGTTCGATTGATCCGTTGCCTAAAATAATGTTCTCTTCTTCCACGCCGTGTCCAACATACTGGGCGATTTTTTCTTTGAACTCCACTGGGTTTGGGTCCGGATAGAACTTCATGAGTTTTGCATGCTTTTGGACGGCTTCGACAGCTTTTGGTGAAGGCCCCAAAAAGTTAATGGGTCCACTGAATTCTAAAACTTCTTCGAGAGGAACGTTATATTTGCGGCTGAAACCCCAAATGTCTCCACCGTGACTAACAAATCTGCGTTCTTTACAGTTGCCCGACAACTTTGTCTTCCTCCATTAGCCTACTTACTTCTTTCTCCACCTGAGACTGCGCTTTAAAGTGAAGGTTATACAAGTTAACCACCTTGTATAACCAGTAAATTACCCCGACACCCAAGGTACAAACTGTAACGATAACATATGTTTTTATCGGTATAGTCTGAGGCATAAACATCCGCTCTGGAAAAGCAGAAGCCAAAAAAGTGTCTTGATTGCGTTCATGTACCAGCAAATCCCTCGACAGAAGGTAGACGATGACAAAGATGGGAATTACTAAAATGATGCTGGCAGCCCACGCCTTTGCATTCCTGTCGGGTAAACGCTGACTCACTAATGGGACCTTCTTGCCCTGACTTTTCAGGTAGGCAGCAACCTTTTCTTCAAGCTCGGTTTCATGCCTAAAATGTCTGTTTCTCCCATCCACAAGACGGTAATACATAGGGAAAAACGCTAAACCGAAACTGGCGATAGCCCCCAAAAACCACATGGAAAACCACACTTTTCTGTCAGCGTAAACTTTACTACTCTGCATAGCGGTTTCCATCTAAACATCATTTTTTCAATTCGACTGCTTACAAGGTTGGAGCACCCAAACTTTATAAGGTCTTCCTTTGGCATCTAAAAGCTGATGAGGCAACCCCAAAAGCTGCTTTCCATAGTCATCCCAGTGTACAATGAGGAATTAACTATAGGCGACATAATTGACCGGGTGAAAGCGGCGGCTCAGCAGACTGGCTTGAGAGATGAGATCATCGTTGTAGACGACCATTCGCAAGATCGCTCTCTTTCGGAGGCTCAGCGTCACGGCATCAAACTTTACACGTTAACGCAGCATATGGGCAAAGGTTATGCTTTGCGTGCAGGTTTCTCTAAAGCTCTAGGCGATGTAATCGTCACAATCGACTCCGACGGTTCGCATCTGCCTGAAGAACTCTCTGAGGTTTTGGAGCCAGTTTTGAAGGGAAGGGCAGACTTGGTGATAGGCTCTAGATACTTGAATAATAAGCGAGTGGCTGCACGGAGACTCAACGTTTCAGGCGTGAAGCTTTTTAACCGTTTCATTCAGCTGTTAACGGGTGTTGCTATAACGGATTCGCAGTCAGGCTATCGTGCCATGAAGAGGGAAGTGCTTAAAGGTCAAAAACTTAAGTCGGGAACATATGAAATAGAATCTGAAATTCTTGTTAAAACAGCGAGAAGAAACTTCCGTATCAGCGAGGTGCCCATTAGTTTCGAACAGCGCACCTACGGACGGTCAGGCGTAGACCCAATGGTTGACGGCTTCAAAATTTGGGTATCCATCGTCTCAGCTTTCATAAGGGGTTAAGCATGGAATACGATGCGTTTCCCAAAGTTTCAATCATAGTTGCCTCATACAACAATGAGGAAACTATAGGTGAATGCCTCAAATCCATTTTGGCATTAGACTACCCCACTGACGCGTTTGAAGTCATCGTAATGGATGGCTGCTCAATGGACAAAACCATCGAAATCGCGAAAGAATTACCTGTAAAAGTTTTCTCTCTGCCTTTAAACTGCCCCGCAGCTTATAACTATGCCCAAAAAGTCGCCGCCAACTCCGTTTTAGGCTTTATAGACTCCGATGCCAAAGTCGAGCCGCACTGGCTACGCAAACTTGTGCCTCATTTGAAAGAACCGCAGGTGGCAGGAGTCAGCGGAAGAATCGATACATGGAATAACGACAACCCATGGGCGAAAAGCATTGGTTACGAGCTGAAAACCCGCTATAGTCGCATCGGCAAATACACAAGCCGAATAGCCACCATGAATTTGCTGCTTAAGAAAGCCGTCATCGAGGAGGCAGGCGGATGGGACGAAAACTTGCCCAGCCAATACGACACCGACTTAGGCTTTAGAGTCAGCGCCAAAGGCTACAAAATCGCATATGAGCCAGCGGCTGTATGTTACCACTACAACCGTCAGACACTGCATGCTTATTATCGACAGCAACTGCAGTACGGCAAAAACACACTTAAACTCTACTTCAAACACGGCGGCTTAGCTAAGGGGGATGAAATCACTGATTTAGGCATGAATATCCAGCCTTTACTTCTCTTGGCTGCCATCGCATCTTTCCTCCTGGGGATAATCCCAATACTGCGACCGCTATGGTACCTTTCAGCTGTTATTCTAACAGCAATGTTTCTTTACTTCATTTACTCAGCAAGTAAAGTCGCCGCTAAATTCCACGACAAGGTTATTTCTAGGCTGGTGATTCTGTATTTTGTCCGCTCGTGGGCTTGGTATGTCGGCGCAGTGTCAACTAGCTTTAACTACTTATCTGGCAAGGGGCGGAAAAAGTAGAGTGCGAAGTATCTGCTTCGTTTCCCCAGAGTACTGGCCTCTTAGCGGCGGTACAGGAGCCTACGTCTACTACCTTGCAAACGAGCTCCTGAAAAACGCCTACCGCATCTACGTGGTTACGGGTTCGAACCAGACTTTGGATGTTCAAGTTAACCCACAACTCAAAGTGTTCTTCCTACAAATCCCAAAAACACCCATTATAAAATCTTTTATGCTCGCACAAGCCAGTAATCGCAAACTAAACAGCGAACGCCCAAACCTCAACGTCGACGTTACCCATGTCAACCTGCCGCTGACTCCAAACTTTGCCGTGCCGCCTAACTTTGGAAAAGCCACAATTTGTACTGTGCATTCCACTTGGAAAGGGGAAGCCCAAGCCATCAGCCGCGAACCCTTCAGTCGACTTAACTCGAACGAAAAGTTCATGGTAAGCTTTAATTGGTTTTTGCGAATTTTTGAGGAGAAAATGCTTGAGCGAGCTAAAAAAATCATTGCGGTAAGCTATTTTACTAAAAAAGAACTTACACAGTATTATGGTGTTGCTGAAAGCAAAATCCGAGTTATCCATAATGGGGTTGATATCAAAAAGTTCCAGCCTGTTTTGGATAAGCGCAAAGCCAAGGTCGAACTCGGGTTTAACCCCGATGATTTACTCATACTCTCTGTAGGACGTCTTTATGCCCGTAAAGGTCTGTTCACTCTCATCGAATGTATGCCAAAAGTGACCAAACGTTTCTCAAACGCAAAATTCGTGATTTCAGGCAAAGGGCAAAGCGACGAAATGCACAAACTAATTGCCCATGCCGAGCGCCATGGCGTAAAAGATAAAATCATTTTCACAGGCTACTACCCTGACAAAAAACTGCCTCTGCTTTACCAGACCGCCGATGTCTTTGCGTTTAGCACATTCTATGAACATCACCCCTTCGCCGTGTTGGAAGCGCTCTCAACAGGTTTGCCTGTGGTAACCACTTGGGTGGGCGGCATCCCCGAAACCATCCAAAGCGGCAAAAATGGGCTCCTTGTCGAGCCATTCAACGCCAAGCAGTTCTCTGACAAAATAATCTATTTGCTTGAGCACCCAGCGGAGGCAGAGGAAATGGGAAGGTTGGCCAGAAAGACCATTGTGCAACACTACGATTGGAGTATAGTCGTTAAGGACACCATAAAAGTCTACGATGAAGTATTGGGCTAAGCGGTCTGTATTGGTTCTTTTCGGTACGCCATTGTGACTTTTTGGAACAACTTTACTATATCCAATGAGCAAAAGAAAAATTTTGTTAAGTATTCATGCTGATAAATCATCATTTGCGCTTTAACGGGTAAATCAATCCGCGGCGGCTCAAACCGATGTTCAACCGTGGCAATCGGCAAGCCCTCAATAATAACGTCGTCCTCACGCACGCCTGTTTTGCTAGCGATGTAGCCTAGATAAGTTTCTTTCCAATCCAGCATCATAACCTTGGCAGCCGTTATATCAACCGCTAAAGCATCGTTGCCTGTCAACATTAACCCCATTTTAACGGGTTTGCCTTTAGTCGGTCCATTACCTTCGATGCCTATTCGTGCATCCATAATCGTTAATTGCGGCTTGAAAAGTGTGTATAGACGATAGAAAACTTCAGGCAAATATGGGTGCAAATAGATGCGTTTGTTGCTTGGCACGCAGCCAAAGAGATTTTTGATGGCACCGCTGTAAGCCATAAACTCGTGTGTTTTCATCAAGGGCAAATCCACCACGGCATCCGCATCCAACACGGTTTTGGGAAGAAACAGCCGCTTCAATGGAGTGTTGCCCTGAAATTTTACTTCAACAAGTTTGTCTTCCGAGAGGTTGATGACGCTGCCGCCTGCCGCTTTCACTGAGGTTTGTACGCCTGTTTTATCGAACGCTGTCCAGCAGGGATAGTTGAAGCCGTTTGATTCGCCCACAATGACCTCGCTGTTCCCATCACGCAACAAGCCGACGAGTTGATGCATTAATTCGGGGCTTGTAACAACACCTGGCAGGTATTCTGGGTGACTTAAGTTTGGTTTAATGAAAATTGTGTGTTTGCCCCTCAACCCTGAAGCTTCAACGGCTTCCTTTACAATATCGCTTATATCGTCTCTTGAGCGGAAAATTTTGACGGTTTTTTGTGGGTTAGGCACTTTTGCCACCTTTCACTCCCATAATGCAGCCAGGATCGCCATTAAACATGTCACCGTTATGATAAGCTGCTGAACGTGCTCTGCAGCCGCCGCAGATATACTTGTAATCGCATTTGCCGCAGGAACCTTTGAGGTTGGCTCTATTTCGAAACGCGTTGAAAAGAGATGCGTTGAGCCAGATGTCTTGGAACTTTTCGGTTTTAAGATTGCCAACGTTAACAGGCAAAAACACGCATGGGTGAACGTCGCCTTGCGGCGATAGCGAACAGTAGAGTCTGCCTGCTCCACATCCACCAATAAAGTCGCCGAGTGGAACAGCTTTTTTTGTTACCTTGACTGTTTGCATGTGCGCCATCGACATGGTTACTTCGCCTGTGCCCGATGACCCCTGACATTGCAAGGCAACGCGCGCAAGCTGAGGCGCAGTGGCAAGGATAGTGGTTTTGCAGCCTGCAGATATGCGATTTAGCAGGTACTGAAGCACTTTTTCGCGTTCTTGAGGTGACAAATCTTGATCAGCATGTGCTTTACCTCGACCAGTCGGAATAAAATTGAAGTAGGTAAATCGTTCGGCGTGAATATTCTCTGCTAAGTCGATAATTGCAGGCAATTCTGCCATGTTATTTTTGCCCACTGTTGTAGCAATGCACACACATAAGTCAGCTTCGACACAGTTCTTAAGACCAGCTAACGCTTTGTCAAATGTACCAGGTACGCCTCGAAATTCATCATGCGTTTTGGCAGATGCGCCGTCGATACTAACATCGATGTAGTTCACCTTGGCTTCCTTGATTTTCCGTACATTCTCTTTCGTTAGGAGGGTGCCGTTTGAAGCAAGTGACACATAAAGTCCACGGTCAGACGCATGCCGTGCAACCGTAAAGAAGTCACTGCGCGTCAGAGGCTCGCCGCCTGAAAACGCCAATGCCGTCACACCTGCATCAGCAAGCTGATCCACAACCGCCAACGCCTGTTCGGTGGTTAATTCTTCCTCTTGAACTGCGCCAGAATTGGAGTAGCAGTGCTTGCAGGCTAAGTTACATTTATGAGTAAAATCCCAAACAACCAAAAACGGTGCAGAAAGTGACATAGGTTTCTTTATGCCAAAATAAGCAAACGACCGTACTAAATTAAGAACCGCTGTTCTTGCGTAAGGGTCAGCTAAAAGCTTCTCAACTTTTTCCCGCTTAAAATTGAGGCTTCTTCTCAAAAATTCAAGCCAGAAACCGATTACCCGCGAGTAAAGACCACTGCATTTCTCGCATTTTCGATCAATTTTTCCTGCGTAATCGTCTAGTGCTGCTTCAAGAACCGTTCTACCACATGCTGGACATTTCTTCAACGACAATTTGAGCATTCGCTTAGTCATGGGCAGCGTTATCACCGCGTTCCAAAAGGTGTCATGGCTAATCAGGCTCATTTAGCAGGTTCTCCTCCTCCGCAATTGGGGTAGTGTAGGTTGCGGGGTAATGTTAAAGATTTCTCTAAAACCGTCAAATTGTTGTGTGAAGCCAAAGCATGAAAAAGATCAGCGTCTGCTCTTCATTATTTTCTCTGCGATTTCCAAGTCTTTAAGCGTGTTAATATTTAGTAGCACTTCAACCTCTTCGGTTATAAGTGCAACTGTTTCGATTTTGCCTTCGCCCTGGATTTTGTCGCCGTTAACGATATTGACGCCAGACACAGCATACCACACACCCCTGTACTCATCAATGGAATCGACGGATAGCCCTGATCGCTCGCGGATTTCAATAGGCACAAAAACCGCATAGAACTCTTTTTGGCAGGCTTCGAACTGGCTAACTATTTTGTCGAGGAATTTGCCTGTGATCGCCGGCGAATCCGCTGGGATGGTCAACACTGGACCAATCAAACCTGCTGTCTTTGTAGCTTGCCTTAGGTCATTGTGGTAGCCTTTGGCATCAGTGCACAAAACTCTCCACCCCATGCTTTTACAATGCTTCTCCGTCAGCGGAGTGTTAGGGCTGACAACAACATAGAACTCAGAGACCTTCTCGGCGCCTGCAACTGCCTCAGCCACCCAGTCAATGAGCGGTTTGTCCAAAAAAGGCAAAAGAGGCTTTTCCGTAGGTAACCCCATGCGTTTGCCTTTGCCGCCAGCCATAATCAACGCAGGTACTATCATATAGCCACCATTAAAACCGCTGAAAATAGGATAAGAGTGACTGCCCTTGCAACCTCGTTTGTTGCTCCAATCATGTCGCCTGAAACCCCGCCGAAAACATTCTCCGAAACTTTTTCCATTGCAAACGCCACTGGGATGCTCACCAACACGAGTCCGATGCCGATTAAACCCAAGATGGGTTTGCCGCTTAGGGCAAAGAACGGGATAACGATTAGCATTGAGAGGGCGTAGGCGATTATGTTTAGTTTGTTTTTTGCTTTCGCTATAAAAATTGAGCCTAGGCCTTTGTGGGTGGGTTTTCCAATCCAGACTATGGTTACCATTGCAAGCTTTGCCGATAGCTCCGCGACAACTATGGCGCCAAAAGCATAGAGCGGGTTAATTAAAAACAAGCCTATGAAGGCGACGAATTCCACGATCAACGCTAGCAAAGCCCCCCAGTATGTTACGGTCCATGCGTGAGCTGCCATTTTTCGGTCATGTAAGTTTCGGACGCCAAAAGCGTTGCCAAGGTCAATTAAGCCGTCAAAGTGTTGCAGTCCCGTTATCACAAGCAGGAAGGCCACTGTCATTGCTGCAACCACAAGTTTTGAGAGGATAGCAGTTGGCAAGGCAATTAACGGGGTTGTTAAGCTGAGCAGGAAACGTACAAGGTAACCTGAACCGACAAAGTAGGCTCCGGTCAAGACACCGATGAAGGCGCCGATGATGGGAAAAAGGTAAACGTGTTCAGCCGTTGTGAAGATGAAGTCTTCTTTTCCGCCTACCGGGATAATTGTCAGAAAAGATAGCAAATCCCTAAAAGTTTTTATAGGCTTCAACGGCGACATATAACCTAAACTCAACATAACACAATATAGGTTTTGTCGTGGTTGGTATGGGGGAGCTTCAGGGGAAAAAAATAGTAGTTACTGGCGGAGCGGGCTTTATTGGCTTCCACCTCTGCAAGAAACTATCTGAGTTAACGTCGAATTTGACAATTTATGATAATTTGTCAAGCGGCAAAATGGAAAACGTCAAAGACGTGCCCAAAGCTAAGCTTGTTAAAGGCGACATTTTAGACCTAAAAAAACTCAATTCATTGGAGAAGGCTGATTTAATATATCATTTAGCAGCTCAAGTGGTCGTGCCCTACTCCATGGAAAACCCTATAATTGACTTTGACACAAACGCCAAAGGTACCCTTCATGTTCTTGAGAAAGCACGTAAAGACGACTCCAAAGTCGTTTTCGCCTCAAGCGCCGCCGTCTACGGTAACTCCACGGTCTTTCCAACCCCAGAATCCTACGGTTTCCACCCATTCTCATGTTATGGCTTATCAAAAGTTGTGGGTGAGGAATACTGTGACATGTATCGCAGTCAATACGGCTTAGACATCGTAATCACCAGGTTTGCCAATGTTTATGGACTAAGATGTCATGGCGTCATCCACGACTTCCTCGACAAGCTAACAGCTAACCCGGGCAAACTAGAAATCATAGGCACTGGTTTGCAGTCAAGAGATTTCGTTCATGTCTCCGATGTAGTAAATGCTCTTGTCACTATGGGATCAGAAGATTCTGCCAATGGCCAGGTCTACAACCTCGGCTATGGAACAACGATTACTATTATCGATCTTGCCAAAATGATGCTAAAGATTTTGGGTTTGGAAAAGAAAACGTTTGTGACCACAACAGGCGTGTCCTGGCAAGGCGACGTTACCGAAATCTGGTTTGATAACTCAAAAGCCCGAAAAGAGTTGAATTGGAACCCCACAGTTAGTCTCGAAGAAAGCATTAAAGAAGTCATTGCTGACAGGAAACTGTCTAAATGACTCTGGCTGCACCGGCTAAAGGTATAGTTGCTCTTTTACGGTTTCCCTATTGGCTGATGACCGGCGGCCTATCTGTCCTGACAGCGTTTGCCATAAACAAAAGCATGATTGCCCCCCAAACAATCGTTTTAATATTTTTTTCAATGGCATTTATCACCAGTGCAGGGTTCGCAATCAACGATTACTTTGACAGGGAAAGCGACGCAGTCATAAAGCCCAAACGCCCTATCCCCTCAGGAGCCCTGTCCCTTAAACAGGTAATTGTGGTTTCAGGCGTCCTTTTCACAATAGGGTTGATAATGGCTGCCTACATAAACTGGCTCAGCTTTGTAATTATTTTGGCAGATTCATTGCTACTTCTAATTTACTCAACGCTTGTAAAACGCAAATCTGGTTTTGTAGCAAACATTCTGATCGGTATTTTGACAGGCACTGCCTTCATATATGGACAAGCAACTATCTCCCAACCTCCGACTGTAAACCTAATTTCTCTAAGTCTCTACCCCATTGCCTTTGGCACAATAGGCGGCAATGTGCTCCGGGATATCCTAAGTGTAGAGGGCGACTCAAAGGTTGGGTACCCGACGCTTCCGCAGAAAATCGGCGGCGTTAGATCAGCGAAGGTAGCTGCATTTTTCTTTACATTAACTGCGGTGTTTGCTCCTCTGCCCTCTCTTCCATTCTTTGCAGGTCACTTTACAGTTTACTATTTACCGCTCATCCTGCTTTGGAGTGCCCTTTTGATTTATGCTTCAATTCATCTGGCAACCTCAGCTTCATCAGTAACTAACGTTCGGAAATACGAACGAATTGTGACTATGTCAATGATTTTGTTACCGCTAGCGTTAATAATTGAAGCGACACTTGGAGGGATGCTATGACCAAGACAAAGAGCATCTGCCCCGACTGCCAGAAAAAAATAGATGCCCAACTTACACAAGCCAACGGGAAAATCCAAATCACCAAACAATGTCCAGAACATGGCGAGTTCGAGGCCACTCACTGGCAAAGCTCAAAAGTCTATAGCCATATGCAAACTTTTGACCAGTTCCAATATCTTGGCGACTTGAACGCTCCTAAAGACCCTGAAGGTTGCCCCTATAAATGTGAAACCTGCAGTAATCATGCTTCAGGCACTGTTATAGGCGTAATTGATGTCACAAAACGTTGTAACTTCAAGTGTGCAGTTTGTTTCTCGACTTTTCCCCAGCAAGAAGTCGATTATGAGCCAACCAAAGAAGCGCTCATAGACATGCTTGAGTTTGTAAGTAAAGCTAACCCCAAACCTCCAGCGATTCTCTTCTCCGGCGGCGAACCCCTTGAACGTGAGGATATGCCTGAAATAATTAGTGCTGCTCACAAGCTAAAGTTTATGACTATTTTGGCGACTAATGGGACTCACTTGGTTGACACGCCTGGGTTGGCGAAGAACCTGAAAGATAGTGGCTTAAACATCGTTTATTTATCGTTTGACAGTTTCCACGAAGATTTCAACAAAAAGGTTAGAGGGCGAGAGCTCTTAGACGTTAAACTGAAAGCTATTGAGGTTTGCCGACAACACGACATGGAAATCATCTTAGTTAACACTTTGATGAAAAGTCTAAACGATAATGAGGTCGGCGACATGATTCGGTTCGCTGCAAAAAACACTGACATTGTACGTGGCTTAATTTTCCAGCCTATCGCTTTCACGGGCCGTGCTACAGAAAATCCGTTCCGCGAGAATTTCAGGGAGTGGTCTTTTGCTGAGGACGTTGAAAAACAAACCGGTGGCGAAGTAAAAGCAACAGATCTGTTTCCTATGTCGGTTATGACTTCGCCAATCAAAATCATGCGCAAGTTCATGCAAAAACCTTGGCCACTGTTCTCATGCAGCCCGCAATGTGGCATAGTTAATTGGATTTACGTTTCTAAAGAAGGCAAAATGTTTCCAATCAACCGCTTTGTCAACTTTGACAGGTTCTTTAACACCATTCGCAAAACCGCTGAAAATGCAGAGTCTAAAGGCAAATTCTCATTGCTCTCATCGCTTTTTATGGCCTCTATGCTTTCGATGAACATGCTGCTTGTAACCCAAGAAGTCGGAATGTTGACCTTGTTGAACTCGGTTATGCGTATGCATTTGTCGCCTTCTTATCAGTCGTTGGGCAAAATCCGCCGCCGAATCTTTTTGTTAGGCTGCATGGCTTTCATGGATTCCTACAATTTTGACGTAAACCGTGTCCGCCGATGCGTAGTCCACTATATCACTCCCGATAAGAAAATCATACCGTTCTGCGCTTACAACAACATCCACAGAGTCGCCATCGAAAAACAGTACGCTGAAAGCCACAAAAAAGCTTAGCTTTGGACTTGGATGTTTAATATTACATAATCGCCTGTGAATTCATAGGCCTGTGTTGCATAGTTGTAGTGCCAGAGCTCGTAAACCACTGAGTAACTTCCAGGCTGGTTTAACGTGACGGTGGATTGTGTTTGCCAGGTTGCCCCGTTGCCGACGCTTACGTTGTAAGTCTGTGTCGGCGTCACATCAACTGGGAAATTCTCAAGGTTAGGTGTAATTTTTTCAAGAACTTGGTATGTTTGGTTGCCGCTTCCTCCCAAGTGATTCTGCACATCTACATAAACGCTAAAAGTGCTGTTCTGGTTCGCAATCAATGTAACGGGGTAGTCGGCAGCGTTTTTTTGGCTGTCCAACAAGTATATGGTGCTATAGCCGGTTGGCTGGGTCCTTGCAAATGCAAAGTAGCCAGTAACAACGGCGGCAACAATTATTAACGCCAGCAAAATAGCGACGGTGACGCCTTTGTCATCGTTTAAGCCGATTTTTCTTCCAATGCCCATAACACGTTCTGACAGTGTTGGCGTGCAGTAGCCCCCGAAATATAGTGCTAAATATTTCAATCCCCGACTTAAATGGTTTAAGCTTTGTCTTGCCGTATATGCGCGGTTTGTATGTTGTGGGGATTTCAACCATATTGAAACCTTCCCTTGCGAATTCTATCAGCATCTCCGTTGCGTAAGCCATATCGCCTGCCTTTAACTGGACTTTATCGATGGCTTCGTGGGAAATCGCGCGGAAACCTGATTGGGAGTCGCTTAGGAATTGGCTGTAAAAGAAGTCGTAAGTGAAAGTTATGAGTTTGTTGCCAAGAAAGTTCAAAAAGCCCATAGCCTTTTTGGGGTCGTACATGCGTGTGGCAAGCACCATGTCAGCGTCTTTTTCCAGCATTCGCTCCACGAGGCGGTTGATGTGGCGTACTTCGTAGGTTCCGTCGCCGTCAACCATCACTATGATGTTGCCTTTCGCGTGTTTCATACCTGTTCTAAGAGCGACGCCGTAGCCGCGTTTCGGCTCAATAATTAGCCGGCAAAAGTTAGTGTCTTTAACGATTTCTATAGTTCCGTCGGTGGAGTTGCTGTCAACAACGATAATCTCCTTTGGGTAAATCATCTCTTTCTGGATGGTGGTGACAGCTTCCAATATGTTTCCTGCTTCGTTGAGCGTCGGAATGACAATAGAGACCAAATCAACTTTTGACGTCATTGCCTTCTCCCTTCTCCTGCAAAGGCTATATTGATTCCTCAACATGATTAAATAAGCTCTTCGTATATTCGCATAAGCGACTCCACATTTCTGTCCCAACTAAACTTTTCTTCCATAACCGCACGCAACTCAAACCTGCGTTTTGTCCAGTCACCCTCGGCCAACTCTAAAACTGCCTTCGCAAACAACTCTGGCTCGTTAGGCGGCACCAGTTTTCCAAACTTTTCCGTCAAAACCTCGCCAATTCCGCCAACGTTTGTTGCTACAACAGGCAATCCGCATGCCATGGCTTCAAGCGCAACCAGAGGTAATCCTTCGCCGGATTTAGATGGTAGCGCAAAAAAGTCTGCAGCGTTATAGTAGAGGGGTAAATCCTCGTCACTGACAAAACCTGTGAGCCTAAAATTATTCTCTAAACCCAACTGCTTAACCCGTTGCTGCACGCTTGCCATATCAGGACCCTTGCCTACCGCCAAGAAAACAACTTTTGGGTTCTTTTTTGCAGCGATGTTTGCGGTGTCTATTAGTGTGTCTATGCCGTTTTTGTAAACCAGCCGCCTGACAGTCAGAAACACAACAGCATCTTTGGGGATCCCAAGTTTTCGGCGCATCTCCACCTGCTTACCCAACATAGGTCTGAAACGCTCTAAGTCTACCCCGTTGTGCAAAACTGTAATCTTGCTGGGTTTTGCTCCTAAACTTAAAACGTAATCCCTTGAAGCGCTGCTTACTGCGACTATTTTGTCGGCTTTTTTTAGAGTCTCCTTCCCAACAGCAAGGTCGTTTACCTTTTCAACGTTTTCGAAAAGGTTGTTGTATTCAATAAAGGTGTTATGCTGCGTTAAAACAAACGGTTTACCGTAACGTTTGGCGAGTTCCCCTGCAATCAAAGACGTTAGGTATGGGTGGCCGTGGGCATGGATTATTTCGGCTGATTTCACTGCCCTCAGAAACGTTTTGAAGCTTCCAAACGTCGGAATCGGGTAGGGTATGCCAAGGCTGAAGCCAGTGTTTAGTGAGCTGTAGCATTCAACTTGGATGCCGTCGAGAACATAATGTTTAGGCGTGCCAATTCTGCTAGTGACAACACTGGGTTCATAATTTTTCTTCATGAGTCGCTTGCTCTGTTCATAAACAACCTTTTCTATACCGCCGACATGGGGCAGAAAGGTATGCGTTACAATGCAGAGCTTTGTTTGAACCATGACAGCCCAACAACGTAAAAACCTCAACCAACGTCCTATTAACCTTATGGTAAACCAAAATAGTCACTGAGTAAATGGCAAAAAGGAGGTATCTCAACTCCAAAGTTTACCCTTTAAAGTGTTGTCAAGAAGACTTCGCAAAGCTATTTTTTAGTCAAGAAATATTGACGGAAACAAAACTTTATGATAGTCAAGGTTCCTTGACGAATAGCCTTTAATGATGGATCGATAGAAAGCTAATCTTGGATCACCGGATTAAACGTCAAAAGGGGATACACTCATGAAAAGAAAGGCACTTTGGGTTGCTACGGCTTTTATTTTATTACTTCTTGCCTTTTCAGTAGACAATTTAGCCCACGCCGTTGCAGTAACCGCTATTATAAACGTGCAACAGGAACCCACAGGTGTAGCTTATGATTCAGCTAAAGGCGAAATTTTTGTGGTCAATACCAACGCTGGAACGGTCTCTGTCATCTCTGACACAAATAACACTGTGACAGCAACTATTCCGTTGGGAAATCCAGTTCCAATCGGAGTCGCCACTTGGGTTGCTTATGATTCGGGCAAGGGTGAACTATTCGTTTCCCTTTCTGGCACCGACGGCGAGGTAGTTGTTATTTCAGATAGCGACAACACAGTGGTTGATAAAATTGTTGTAGGGGGTGAACCGGAAGGCTTAGCTTATGATTCTGCTAAGGGCGAGATTTTCGTTGCCAATGCTCTCTCGGACAATATTTCAGTAATATCTGATGAAACAAATAGTGAAATCGCAAACGTAACCGTACCCAGCGGAACCCTGGCGATTGCTTGTGATTCTGGCAACGGCGAAATATATGCCACGGATCTCCCGCCTAATAACAGATCCAATCCAAATGCATCATCCAACACAGTTTCAGTTATATCTGACAGCGAAAATTTAGTGATCACAAACATTGAAGTGGAAAGCAACCCTCAAGGTATAGTTTACGATTCTGGTAAAGGTGAAGTATTCGTAACTAACTTGAGCTCAGAAACGGTTTCAATCATATCGGATAAAACTAACAAAGTAACTACGACGGTCTCTATTGGAGAATATCCCTCTAGCATAGCTTACGATTCAGAGCAAGGCGAGCTCTTTATCGGCTGCTCCAACGCTACAGGCCTAGCGAACCCTTTCACGACGGCTCTCTCAGTCTCTGTATTGCCAGATAACAGCAATACCGTAAGCGCAAGTATCGCAGCCGGCGATTCAGGAATAGCGTATGATTCTTCAAAGGGAGAAATCTTTGTAGCCAACGCCTTAACTGGCACAGTTTACGTTTTAGCGGATACTTCTGACGCCTCAACATCACCCAGCCAAACTATGCCCGAGTACAATGCCCACGCTCTCATTTTTGTAATGTTTGCGCTGTTAACCTTAGCTATTTTCGCAAATCTTTTCAAAAAAAACTGCAAGTCCATACTCAACTAGCAGTTAGGATCGGTGTCACAGACAGAGAGACAGACGGAGGGGGGGTCCCTATAATATCCGTTTTTCCCAAACAGCGGCTTTTTTTGAATTTTTTTTTCCATGCGTGTAAAATCAACATAAACGATAGAGAGAAAGCTCTTTTTCATTTTTTATGCCCAGCCGATGTCTTAGCTATTGATGAAGACAGCCAAAGACTACAGCGGGGCAGAATCACTATGCTTTAAGCCAGAATTAGAGCTGTGCCCAACCTGCAACAGCCACTCCATAGAAGCCACCTTGCATGGCGCAAACACATCATCCTTCTGAACGATTTTTTTCTCTAGTTCTTCGGAAAAGTTGGCTTTTTGATTGGCTAATCTTTCTCGAATAGGACAACGTATGTTAATTATGGACATATGGAAAAAAAAGATTTGTCCAAATAAAAGGCGGGCTTAGTAGAAAACTTCGTTTTGTGGTCTTTCAGGTTTGGCTTCAGCAATTTTTGTAGCGCGGGTGTAAACGTTTGACGATACGCCTGCAACCAAGGCGCCTATGGCGTCGTTTGTGATTGAGCCCAGCCTTTTGAGTATTCCAGGTTTAGCCTGATCAAAACGTACATATTCGAAAACTCCTCGGGTTCCTCCGATGTAGCTTGCAATCGCTAACCCCAAGACCTCATCAGCAACAGGTCCCGGCCTGCCCTTAAATCGTTCCTGAGTTAACCCTGGAACCAGCCCCTTCTCTGCGTCTTCCTGCGCTCGAAAAGCCATAACAAGCAAAATAGAAACGTTAACGTCACCTAAAACATCAAGGAACTCTTCTCTAAGCATCTCTGTTGCCTTTTCCGCAGTTTCGATGCCTGGATGGGGTACATACATTTCAAGGGCACAGTAAATCAGGCTTTTTAGAGAAATATCTTTCTGTTCAAGGAAATCAAGTAGGGCTGGCGTTTCTTCAGTCATAAGTTTCAACCGCAATTTTCAAGGTTAAAGTGCGCTTTAAGCGTTGTGTGCTGTCTAATTAATCAAAAAAAATTTTACCCAAAAAACTCGTGGAAACAGTTTGGGACTACTATTTTTTAAGTGGTGCATAAAGAATCTAGAATATTGGTTTTGGCCGATCTTCAGCCTGGAACGAGCTTCATTCAGTAGCATGTCAGAATCTATTGTCAAAGGAATCATTCTTCGCAATTCGTTTGGTGAGAATTGACGGCTAAGCACTTGTGAGTTTTGAATCGAGAAAGACAACTCTTAAATATTTGTAAATACTTATTTGTTTACTTGATCATATATGCGACCAAGCTGCACCTTAACGTCTCCACTCAGCCAAAAACAAAAAACCGTCTGGTCACTCATAAGCAGAGGAATCTCTGTCGCCACAATCGCGGAAAAACTAAACACTACACGCCAATTCGTAAACCAAACTAAACTAGTCGCAGAAGCCAAATTATCCACAACCCTCTTAGACATCGCCCAAGCCAACGACCTCCAAATCATAAAATTATACCCAAAAGAAGGCATGCTATTGGGCTTCCATCCTGATCTCAAACGCAAAGCCATAATCACTTACAGCACCAATCACGGAGTAAAAGTCTGGTACTGGCACGACAACCCAGAAGAAGTCACTAACACAGAATTCCTAAAACAAACCCAGACCTACCTGCTTGACCTTGCCGAAGAAAAAGGAATAGACATACCCGACGCATCAACAATTCATCCTGCGAAGTTGGCGCATACGATTTTTTGTAAACTAATCCCAGAGGTAGAACCATGAACCCCATCTATTCGTTAAGAGACCGTATTCGAGGCTGGCTTCCCCAAGAGCCTCACCAACCAGAAAAAAGAGTCAAAGCAAATCCGTCACATCCAACCCCGTTAGCACCAATACTGTTCCGCATTAGCGGTGTATTGCTATCGGTAGTCGGAGTCGTTCTATTGTTGCTGGTTCTTTTTTCAGGTTTAATATTTACTTCTTTTGGCTTTAACCTTAGTGCCTTTGGAATATTGTATCCAATATCATTTGTTGGTGGCATTGCTTTTGCAGTAGTTGGTATGACATTGAATGCGCATTCTACACAATCTAACCCTATAACACAAAGAAAAGCCTGCTTGATCGCTGGATTAACACTGCTAACTCTCAGCATGGGCTTCAACATTTTTTTATTTCTGGTGGGACTGAGGATAACAGAAAGAACGTACGCTTTGCTAATTGAACCTTATCTAGTTTATTTTATGATTGCCGAATTTGCAGGTGGATTAATATTGTTTCTGGGTCTTCCTAAATGGTCAGCGTTGCCAAGCTTACTCAAAAAGTCGTACTGTGCAATTGCTTTCGGCGTGGCCACAAGCTTAGGTTATGCCCTGATTTCCTTATTGAACTTATGGCCCTCAAATACCCCTGGTTCTTTAGTCGCTCAACTTAGCAATCCCGTGTTGCTGTTTCCAATGGTCTTGTATCCTTTAGGAGTTGTTGGTTTAACGTTGGGTTGGGCTGGCGTATTTTCAGTGGGTGTAAAGAAGCGACCGTTCTTGCTTCCGTCTCTATTCACGTTGCTCTTGGCAATCGCGCTTTTCTTGTCCTTACTTCCTATTTAGAGGTTGGATGAAGAACGGAAGCGCCAAATGATGGGCGGAAGCACATTGTGTAAGTTCACCGAGAAAGATTTGGAGAATCCAGAGTTCGCAGATCACAAACGCTTTTGCCCAAGTAGCGGAAGGCAACCGTTCAGGTGGACTTGCTGTGTCAAGCAATCTTCGCGGGTGAAAATGCAGCGTAGTCTCACGGATAAACTAGCGGGTAAACTAAGAAGTGAAGTTCCCTGTATAACTCGTTTCCAACTATTTGCCTAACCTCTATTTCTGCACTCCTTTCCTCTTTAACTGTCGGAACGCTGTTCAACTACAACCGAGTCAATTTTTCCTGCCCGCATCAATATTGTGTATTATGTTATGCTATAGCAACACCTTAATATGAAAAGATTGGATAAACCAACCAAACATCAGGGTGGTAATTTGCTGAACATCGAGAAAAAAACCGTATTATCAAGCAAACTTCTATTAAACGCCAAATTATCTGCATATTTGCGTGCTGAACCAGCATTTTATTGCTCACATGTTTTTGAATACAAAACCCCCAAATCTTTAGCCTTTAGGAGTGTAAATTGAAATGAAAGTTGTTGCTTCATGGAGCGGCGGCAAAGACAGCTGTTACGCTTACTATTTGGCAAAAAAAGAAGGGCACGAAGTCATAAGCCTATTGACTATGATGATGAGTGAAACAAAATCAAACTTCCACATGATACCTGCCGGCATTTTAGATGCGCAAACTGACGCACTTGGTGTCCCATTGATGAAACAGAAAGCAACCCCTCAAACGTACGAAAACGACTTCAAAGGAGCATTGCTTAAACTGAAAGCTAAAGGGGCAGAAGGTTTGGTAACGGGCGACATCTACGAGGTAGCAGGCCATGAAGAAGGTTGGCTGGGGCGAGTCCTCAAAGAAGTCGGTTTAATGCCCATAAAACCCCTGTGGATGGGAGACACTAAACTAATTTACCAATATTATCTTAAAACTGGTTTCAAAGCAACCGTGGTGCGTACAAACCTATCTAAGCTGGACGTGGAGTGGCTAGGCAGAACACTTGACCAAAAGTTCTATGACGACATCACCAAACTGCCCGGCATTGACCCCTGCGGTGAAGGCGGCGAATACCACACAGTGATAACTGATGGTCCCTCGATGAGTAAAAAGATTGAAATTCTAGAAACGCAAAAACACAAGCTAGACGGCGGCTTCGGATACCTCGAAATCAAAAAGTTCGAAGTCAAGCCGAAAGGCAAGGTCAAAGCGTAACATGGCTAAGAAACTTGATGTATTATTTGCTCACAATGAGGAGAAAGCGAAAGCTTTCCTCGGGCGTATTGAAGGCAAAAAACCCCTTTTCATCTGCACCATAGCCACCACAGAAACCGGGAAAATTCCTGGTTTGTCAGCGGCTGGTGCAAACCCAGATTTCACCGATTTCACACCGCCAGCAGATGCGGAGCTTTTGCTTTTAGGCAAATGTAAATCAATTCAAGGCGTTCCAATCACGCCCGACGGCATTCCGACACCTGGCTTGATAACAATGTCTGCTCTGCATCTTGCCGACATTCCTGTACTGGTTGTCAACGGCGGAGTGAAGGTTAAGCCTCAGATTCCTTACGTTGACTTAGGCGGCAATTCGGGACGCGATATTCGAACGGGCGATTCGGTTGATAATGTGGAAGAAGTTGTTGAACGCGCCAAAGTTTTGGGTCAGCAACTTGCAAAAGCCGCAGACTATTTGGTTATTGGCGAGAGTATTCCAGGCGGCACCACAACTGCTCTTGGAGTATTGTCAGCGCTTGGCGTGGAGGCAGAAGGAAAAGTCAGCAGCACATTGCCACTAAATCCGCACAGCTTAAAAAGCGAGGTAGTTCGGGCTGGTTTAAAGGCGGCAGGTGAAAAATTCGGCAGCCTAAAAAACAACCCGATAAAAGCCATTTCTTGTGTGGGTGACCCCATGATGCCTGCATTGGCTGGACTGGTTATTGGAGCTGTTCGGCAGTCGCCTGTTTTATTAGCTGGCGGAACCCAAATGACCGCTGTCTTAGCAGTAATTAGTGCATTAGACCCCATAGCACTTTGCAATGTTGCTGTTGGCACGACACGATGGGTAACAAAAGACAAATCATCGGACATAACAGGTATAGTCCGCCAATTCTGCGACGTACCCGTCTTGGCAGCCGACTTAGATTTCGAGCCCTCAACGTATCCAGGTCTTAGAATTTATGAGACAGGTTTGGTCAAAGAGGGAGTCGGCGCAGGAGGCGCTTCAATCGCAGCTATGGCAAAGAGCGGCGTCACAAAAGACCAGTTGCTTAAAGAGATAGAGCGCAATTATGCCTCATTGATGAGCTTGAAGTAGGATGGCTATTAGACAGCTAAAGAACCTCATTTCCTTCCTCACCATATTCCCCGTCGCCATGACCCAGGACATGCTCACAGACTGCGCCAAGACCATGTGGGCTTTTCCAGTAATCGGAGCCTTAATCGGGTTTCTTGCAGGCGCTTTTGGGTGGGCAGCTAGCCTGGCTTTGCCAGGCATCGTTGTCGGCGGCTTAGTTTTAGCATTACTGCTTCTCTTAACAGGGCTACATCACACGGATGGACTTCTGGATTTCGGCGACGGCGTTATGGTTCACGGCACACCTGAGCACAAGATTGAGGTTATGCATGATCAGCTAACCGGTGCAGGAGGCTTAACATTGGGCATCATGACTATTTTGATAACTGCCCTTGCGTTTGGACAACTGCATACAAGTGTAGCCTTTGGCAGTGTACGCATTCCACTGATTTTTGTCGGAGTCGTCGTGGTTGAGTTGTCTGCGAAGGTGTCTATGGTGGTTATGGCTTGGGCGGGAAAATCCGTTCATCAGGGCATGAATAGCCCGTTTTTGCAAGCCATGGGCGGCAGTGAAGGCAATCTACGTTTGCTCATTGCACTTATAATTTCCGTGACTGTTGCTGCTCTCCTTCTACGTTGGGCAGGAGTTTTCGTTGTCTTAGCCGCGTTTATATGTAGCCTCATCATGGTTGCCATCGCGCATCGGAATTTCGGCGGCGTAACAGGCGACGTTTTTGGAGCAACAAACGAAATAACTCGTATGGTGTGCGTTGTTGTGTTGTTGGCGGTGGCTGCATGGGTGTAACAGCTCTTGTAATGGCTGGCGGCAAAGGCACCCGCATGAAAATCGCCCAGGAAAAGCCGCTCATACCTGTCTGCGGCAAACCAGTTATCGAATATGTGCTCGGTGCACTGCAGAAGGCCAAAAAAATCGACACCGTTTTCGTTGCAGTGTCGGCGACTACTCCTAAAACCGCCAAACTAATGACAAAATTCCCCGTTAAAGTCCTTGAAACCCCTGGCAAAGACTATGTTTCCGACATGGGATACGCCAGCCAGAGCCTTAAGTTGGGGGTTTTCTTAGCTATCGCAGCTGACCTGCCGCTCCTCACAGGCGAGGCATTGGACGCCATTGTTGAGCGTTATGAACGCTGTGGCAAACCCGCGTTGACTGTTGCGGTTCCGCTTGAAACCAAACGTCGCCTCGGCATGAGTGTGGAGTATTCGTTCAAAATGGACGACCAAGATGTGGTTCCCGTCGGTATCAATGTTATCGACGGGCATAAAAGGTATGGAGACGAATGGCTCGACCAAGACATCTACCTCTTTGATTTGCCTGAGTTGGCGGTGAACATTAACACCATAGAGGAACTGCATCTAGCCGAACGATTATTGGCAAAAAAACTAATGTAACTGCGTTTTATTGGATAGTTTGCTTTCTGCTTTCTAAAACTTGTGCGAGTGTTTCCTTCATTTTTCTTGCATCGACATCTAGAACGGGCGATTCGCATATCATGGTTGGATGCATTTGGAAGTCAGCGATGACCTCGGCTAGCAGTTTGAAGTCTGGGCCGTAGCGTTTCTCGTCAAGCGCATGATGTTCCTTTTCGCCTTGACTGTTGAATTCAATTGCGGAGAAATGGCAATGCATGCTCCTGAGGGCGTCTGTGCCAAGTTCTTCCTCAACTTTTTCGACGACAACTCGGAAGTCTTCCACTTTTTTGAACCTGCCGAGCTCTCGAGAATGCAGGTGCCCCCAATCCAAAACAAGCTGTGTGGCTTCGACTTGCTGGTTAATTGTAATGATTTCTTCGAGGCTCCCGACCTGAAATTTTCTGCCCATGCTCTCAGGACCCAACTTAACTTTTAAGTTGAGGCTCCGCATCTCCGCGCTTACTTCTTTGAGAGCTTCTACGCAGGTTTTAAACGCGTAGTCTTTTTCGAAGCGTCCATAAAAGCCTGTGTGAAAAACTAACACGTAGGCTCCCATCCAGTCTGCTGCGGTTGCTGCTGCGATTAAGCGGCGTTTGCTTGCTTCTACAACTTCTTTCTTGCCTGCCAAGTTAACGTAGTATGATCCATGCATGCTGAGGCGGACATCGTTTTTTCTTGCTTCCTCGCCAAGTAGGTTTGCGTTTTCCTGTTTTATCTGCGGTTTTTGGCCCCATTGAACTGCCCCGTACTCGAAAGCGTCCAAGTCTTCTGCTCGCAGGAGCTTTGGCACGTCAGATGTTGATGCTCCCATGAGCTTAAACATTGGTGGAACACCTGCGGGACCAAAACGGGTATGCTCAGCCATTCTTAATCAGCTACAAATGCCTATAACTTGTCAATATGCTTTCCCCTAAAAACAAGGCTTCCTTAGAAAATTTTCAGTTGGTAGATGACATCTCCGCTTATTTACGCTAATGTATGTGACATCGCTTAACATGAAAAATGTCTAATATGTAAATGGGTGCTTAATATCCACTTTAAAACATTTTTCTGTAACCTTAACAGCTAAAATGTTCACAGGGTGTGAGAGGCAATTCAGTTTACAGTAGGCTAGTTATAGTTGGGATATGGATGTAGAAGTGAGCATAAACGGCGACTATTAAGATTCCGATAGTTATCGCTATCAAAGTGTAGTCTCCAAGGTGGAGTTTTAGGGCGTAGAGGTTGGTGCGTTTTTTGGTGGCTCCCCACGCTCGGCTCTCCATAGCCTCTGCCAACTCGAGGCTTCTTCGAATGGCGCTAACGATTAGTGGTATTAACACGGGTACATAGTTGTGGATGCGTTTTAGTAAGCCGCCTTTCTCCAGCTCTAAGCCTCGGGCTTTCTGTGCGTCCATGATTGTCTGTGCTTCCTCCGCCAAGACGGGGACAAACCGCACGGCTGTTGTGAAGGCGAACGCGAACTCGTAGGGTACTCGGGACTCTTCAAGCGCCAAGCCAAGATGGTCAGGTGAGGTAGTGAGGAAAAAGACGCTGAAGGATTCGACAAGCACCACGAATCGCAGTGTCATCGCCGCTGAGCCTTCTATGCCAAGCGATGTGAACTTGTAGCCTGAGGTGAAGTAGGTTGACCCAACGTTAAAGATGAAGATGATTGCCGCTAATACGGTTGCTCCACGTAGACTGCGCAGCCACTGCCGCTGAACGCGAGCCAGCAAAACGAATGGAACCTGAAGGGCAAATAGCATCAGTAGAGGAATGATTTGGCTAAAAATGATGGCGACGACAAAGATGGCGATTACGTAGGCGAATTTGATTCTTGGGTCTAGGTTGTGGATTGGAGAAGTGACTTTGCGGAATCTTAAGCCGTCAAAAACGCTCATCTGCTGCGTCGGCTCTCCTTAAGGATTAAATCTCTTGCCTCGTAAATGTCAATGACGTTTTTTGGCAGCCCCAACGGAGCCAGCTTGGTAAAGATTTGCGCGATCTGAGGCAAAACAATCGATGACTCCGCAAGCGCCTGAGGGTTGGTAAGGATTTCTTTCCCTTCGCCTTCCCCGATGATTTTACCTTCCCTCATTAATACCACGCGAGGGTTGCATTCAGCCACAAACTCCACATCGTGGGTCACTATGACAACGGTTTTTTTCTGAGTCTGGATCTGCAAAATGAATTGCCGTAACTTCTCCTTTTGCTCATGATCTTGCCCGATGGTTGGTTCATCCAAAATCAGCATTTTAGGATCCCATGCCAGCACTGAAGCCAACGCTACCCGTTTACGTTCCCCGCCGCTAAGCAGAAACGGTGAAGTTTTGCGGTACTGCGTCAGCGAAAGTAGATTCAGCGCCCAAGTCACTCGGTCCTCTACAACACTTGGCTCGAACCCGAAGTTCTTGAGAGCAAAGGCGATTTCTTCTTCGACGGTTTCGCTGAACAGTTGGTTGTCGGGATTTTGGAATACGAAGCCGACGTTTCTGGAGAGGGCTGCCACGCTGGTTTTAGTTGTTTCTACGCCATCGACGAGGATTTTTCCCGAAGTGGGTTTGAGTAGCCCGTTGAAGTGTTTGACAAAGGTTGATTTTCCTGCGCCGTTCTGTCCCATTACTGCTATGAATTCGCCGTCATGAATAGTTAATGATACTCCTTTGAGGGCTTCAATGCGGCTGGGGTATGAGAAGTGAACATCAATGGCTTCAATCATTGGCGTACTGTCTCCAAGATTTGGTTAGCCAACTCCTCAGACGATAGTGGCGTTGTGTCAGACAGGTTTAAGCCCTCTTTTTTAAGCATCTTGTAGAGCAATGTGGCTTTGGGGATGCCGACGCCGATTAGGCGGGTTTCCTCGCTGCCTAAAATTTCCCGGGGGTTGCCTTCAAAGCGGACCTTGCCCTCATCCATAACGACAAGGTGATCTGTATACTTCGCAGTCAAATCCAACCGATGCTCAACTAAAATAACTGTTATTCCCTGTTTCTTGTTTAAATCGTAAATTACTTCAAAAATTTTTTCGGCGCTCAACGGGTCAAGAAAAGATGTCGGTTCGTCAAGAACAATTATTTCTGGTTCCATAGCCAGCACTGAGGCGATTGCAACCCGCTGCTGTTGTCCGCCGCTGATTTCATGGGGTGAACGTTCGCGAAGATCATAGATGCCAGTCAAATTCAGTGCCCAATCAACCTTTTCCCGCATGATCTCACGTGGGACGCCGACATTTTCTAAGCCGAAAGCCACGTCTTTTTCAATAGAGAGGGCAAAAAGCTGGTTTTCAGGGTTCTGAAACACCAAGCCCACGTGCTTTGCCATTTCGTAAGTGTGAACTTTAAGGGTGTCTATCCCTGCAACGGTGATTTCGCCTTTTATTTCACCTTGGTAGAAATGCGGTACCAGGCCGTTGAAAGTGCGGCACAGCGTTGTTTTTCCGCATCCGCTTGGACCGGTGATGAGGACAAACTCGCCCTTTTCAATTTTAAGCGAGATATCTACAATAGAGGGCTTAGATGCACCTGGATAAGTATACGTCAAATTCTTTGTTTCAATTATAGCCAACTTTCTGTGCCTGCAACCTTAAGCGTGAGGGTTTGCTCATTTAAGCGTAGCTACCCAAATTTGGCTATTTTTCCCTTTCTATGTTCTGGTGCATTGGGAGGGGTCACGTCGTGAGTAGGTGCTTGACGAGTCATGACCCGATAAGTTTACAGAATATTGGGTTTTTATTGGATTATTAATGCTTGTCATTGGTGCAATTTTTACATTTGTTAGTTATCCATATGCCTCTGTTGGGTCAATTTACTAAGCAATTTGGGGCATTTCGGTTAGTTCTTATGGTAATTGGTGTATGTGTAGCCCTTATAACAAGCCCTTTCTAGCAAGCAGTTTGGCTTAACCGAAAATGATAAACCATATTGGAATTTAAAAGTGGAAAAAGGCGAGCTTGTTATTCAGGTTAAGCCATTAAAAGGAAGTTCGGTAAGAATTTAGCTTAGGTTACCATTGAAGGGATAATCGGTAATTCAACGGCTTTTAAACACCTACAGTTTCGACAAATTACCAGCCCATTTTCAAAGATCCGTTCTTTTCGACTTTGGCATTTGACGCAAAGTTCCCCGTCATCTTTGTCAGCAAATTTCATAACCGTGAAATCTATCCTTTTTAACTTAAAGGCTTTTTGTATCAATAATCTTTACCTCTAATTCTTTCAGGTGACGTTTTTTCACATGGATAAAGAGCGTTAGCAGCGGTTCCACTCAAGCTCAACTTTTAGGAAAAATAGGTTTAACCCTACCCTCGCTCGGTGCAATCTCAGGTGTTTCTTCTTTCTTCTCTTCTTGCACTTCTTATGACCCGAGGCGCACCAGTGACAAGAAAAATCACCCGATACAAACCAGTCAAATGCATAACCCTGCGATGCACCAGAACCCTTTTTTAGGCAAGAGGCAACCAAAAAAGAATGCCTGAGAACCACGTTGTAGCAAGCATCCCAACACTTTCAAAAGTTGCCTTAGTCCTTGCTTAGTAGGAATAGAAAGAACAGGAAGATATCACAAAATGGACGAAAGGCTAAGACCTTATTCCCAATAACACATGGGAGCCGTTTTCGTTTAAATTGACTCGTTGCTTTCCAAAAACTTTTGGCAGCGTTTGTGTTATAGTTGTTCCTTTTTTGTTTCAGAGTTTGCTATTTTGGTTTTTAGTAGTTTGAGGCATTGTTTTAATGTTGGTTGTATTTCGCCTGTGCCGCTCACTCCTGATGCCATGGCATGTCCTCCGCCGACGCCGCCTAGAAACTCACCCAAAGGCGCCGCAATGTCTGTTCCCAGATTTATGTGTGCTTCTTCAACGAATTGACGTGTGCACCGGAGACTAACTTCGACTCTGCCGTTTTTCTCGCCCGCAACAGCCGACACATGTGCTCCTAAATCGACAAGAGATTTAGCTGCTGAGGCTTGGTATGCACTTACATGGCTAAGCGCAACTATCCAGCCGTCAACTCGAATGATCCTCGCTCGTTTGCACGCCTTAAGCTTGGCCAGCCGCTCGGAGGTATCAATGGGCAGAGCGAACTCCGCAAGGGTTTCTTGTACATCTATGCCCGCATCAACAAGTTTAGCGATAGTTTGCAGGGTTGACGCGTTTGCCAATGCAAAATGGCGGGTGTCAAATGCTGTGCCCACAAAGAGAGCTTTTGCCTCGTTATAGTCGGGTTTAACTTTTGCTTGTCGATACAGCCTATAGATTAGCTCGCAGTTTGCCGCTGCTTTTTGGTCTATGATGCAGACATTGCACATTTTGGTTGTTTCAGGACTTGGCGAATGGTGGTCCACAATGATTTTGGCTGCACCTGACTTTCTTATGATGCCTGAGACTTCATCTAGTTGCTCGATGTTATTCAGGTCTAAAAGCACAATGACATCGGCTGATTCAATGTTAGGTTTAAGGTTGACTGTGATGGGCATGTGTTCAAGTAGCACTTTAGACGGTTTGTTGATGCCCTGTGGACAACCAACTTCAAAGACAACATTAGGCATGAACCGCTTAAGTAATCCCTGAAGAGCGTAGGCCGAGCATATCGCATCAGCGTCAGCGCTTCGATGACAAAGCAAAAGCACAAAACTAGCATCAGTGTCTTTCAAAATTTTGGTGATTTTTTGGAAATCATTCATTTTAGGGTTCTCAAGTATTTTTCAACGGCTTTGTGCGCTTCCCCTGTAGCTTCCTTCACCAACGCATCTACATCTATGCCTTTGGCTTCTTCCTTTAGGGCGAGATCTGCTTCTACTGTGACTTTTAGTGGTTCTTGCCCTTCAGCTTCAACACTGACGTCTAACCGATCAACCATTTTAGAAGAAACTTTAGATAGGATATGTTTTCTAGCAGCGTTCTCGGCGGTTGAACATAAAGTTTCGGTTTGCTCAGTGGATAACTCTGGTATTCCAGCTTCACCCACGCTGCGTTCACCTATGAGGTTGGCGGCTGAGAGGCTGGGTTTAAGTCTTCTTGTAGTTTAGTCTGTGACTCTTTGATTTGGCTGCGGATACGTTCTTCCTGCCTTGCCAGAACTGTGGTTCTTGTATCCAGCAGCTCTTTGCGTTCAATCAGTTCTTCGGTTACTTTTGGTTTCTCCGCTTTGACCAGAAGAGACCCGATTGCCTTGTAAATCACAGCGTCTTCAGCGGTTTTCTGAAGTTCAGCTATTGTTTGGTCGACTTCGCTTTTTTCCATGTCAACCTGCTGTTTCTGAGCTAAAATCGACTGTAAGGTTTGCTGCAGCTGCTGCAGGCGTAGAAGCCTTTCTTGCACGTTAGGCGGTAACTTTGAAAGTTCGTCGCTCAAATTTATCCTTCCAACTCCAGCAATACCATGAGCTATTAATTAAGTATTTCCAACAATACCAAAGCGGCAAAATACAACTAAACGTCTGTGTCATTCCAGTAGTAAATGTGTTGATAGCCGCCTAGCGTGACTGGAAACGCGGGGTCCTGATACAATATGTCAAGGCTGGCGCCATATTGGGTAAGAAGCGTGCTTGTAGCTATCGCAACTTGCTGAGTGCGGTTGTCAGTAATCCAGAAGCCCCAAATTGTGTCGTTAGGGTTACGCATTCCCCACCCAAAATTCTGAGGCAGCACTAACGCTGCTGTTGGAGCGCTCAAATCTGGATATTTATCCAAATGGATGTCTTTCCAGAACGTCTGAAGGGCCACAAGTTGGTCACGTGGATTCAAAGTTCCATAATCACTACCATTATCATACGGATAATTGAAGACGGCGATGTATTTTGCCCCTGCCTGATAAGAGGTTAACATTTCATTAAGGATTTGAATTCCGCTATCGAGATATGGTGCATCGGTATATGTCCACGTGATCATAGCCCCCCACGATTTATCTTGAAGTCTTGCTGCTCCCTTGATTTGGGCAATTTGCTCTGACACACTAAAATTCCATCCTAATTCGGCAAACACTGTACTGTAGCCACCTAAGTAATCCCACCAATACAAACCGTAATCGGAAGTAAATATTGGGATTCCAGAAGCAGTTAAGTTTTGCATCCCCGGGTCACCCTTAACAATGTCTTGAACGAAAAAATTAGCTTCTACACTATAGTTTTGCGGTTGAACGCCTGTTGTCATTGTGTTCGTGAGTTCATTGTAGACCTTCTGCATATCTATGTATGCTTGGTAGTCGGTGCGACTTAGTCTACTGCTCATGTTGCCCCAATTGCTCATTACTTTTGCCCAGTCTGCATCAAGCTGAGTGCCACCCACTTCGTCATTGTAGTAAATTCCTAGGAACTTGTTTCCCCACATTTGTGTCCAGCGCTGCTTAATTGCATTTAGGGACTGTGCCTGCCAAAACCAGTTCCAGTCAGAACTGTTGATGGTGCGGTCTTTGATGCCCATGTTTACGATTACGCTTAAGCCGTTAGAAACTGCATAGCTGCAAACCTCTTCTACTGCTGACTGGTTTGCGCTAATGGGGTTTCTGCCTGCATCTAAAATGAAGAGGTTCGTGTAACTCTTAACTTGGTCAATAAGTGTTTTTGCTTCCTGTGTTGTGTTTCCGCCGAAAGCCACGCCGACGTAAACGTCACGATTTACGTTTGCTTGGTTACCCGTTAAATTGGTTTGGTAAACAGCAAAAATCGAAATTCCCAATATTACTATGAGTAGACTTGGAACAAGATATTTCCTAACATGCTTGAAGCTACTCATGCTTAGGCCTTAACTACAAGGTTAACTTAATTCACCCTTAAGTCTTGTGATAAGACCCAAATAAAGCAGAAAAGAATGCGATACATCAGATCAGCGTGTTTGAGGGTTTTCGATAGGTTTGCATGTGGTTTTTGTGAAGTTTTTTTAACTAGCCTAAACATTAACCAACCACACAGGGGCAATTGTAGTGGAACGTGCAAAAGTCACCAAGGAAGAGTTAACTGAGCAGGACACCCGTTTCTTAGCGGTTTATGTGGAATCAAAAAATTCCTGTATGGTTATGCTTAGCGAACGGGAGGATAAACTTGGAACGTTGGTTATCGCCGTTCCCAAACCTAAAGACCTTACTGGTGCAGTCACCTCCTCAGTGCTCTTAGGAGACCGCAATGTTATTTCTGCACGCATGTTCGCTGAGGTAGTTGCTGCTAAAAAGGGAAAAATCGCCCTCGTCTCAATTTATTTAGAAAATGCCGGGGAGATGCAAGCGCAAGAATACTTCACTCGCCTTATAGACAAAGTGCTGAAGAGTGAAAGCCAAAGAGAATCCACCGCGATTTGATAATGCTCAATTGGCGGTGGATCAAACGATTTGCAAGCTTGATACCTGCGACCTTGAATCAATCTTAAAGGTAGTAAATGACGCCGCCGAGGTCTATAAAAACAAAATCCCAACCGACTGCTGGAAAGAACCCTATATGCCAGCAGAAGAGCTCAAAAAAGAAGTAGCAAGCGGTGTTCAGTTTTACGGCTACAAAGAGAAAGGCATGTTGAATGCGGTTATGGGGATTCAACAAGTAGGCGATGTCACATTGATCAGGCACGCCTATGTGGCTTCAAGCAGCCAGCGGAGAGGAATTGGAGAAAAACTGCTTGAGCACCTGTTATCCTTGGTGCAAACAAACAAGGTTTACGTGGGAACTTGGGAAGCAGCAATTTGGGCGGTAAAGTTTTATAAGAAAAACGGGTTTGAACTGGTTTCATACCAGGAAAAGAACAAATACCTTCACAAGTACTGGTGCATTTCGGAGCGGCAAGTTGAAAGTTCAGTGGTTCTTGAACTAAAAAGGTAACGCCAATGAAACAGACAATAGTCTTAAAAGTAGATGCAGAAAACCCTGACCCAGAGACGGTAAAGACGGCAGCAGAAATTATCCAAAGGGGCGGTTTAGTGGCTTTCCCAACTGAAACGGTTTATGGTTTAGGGGCTGATGCTCTAAACGCTGTCGCAGTGGCAGCTCTTTTTGAAGCTAAAAACAGGCCTTTGGATAACCCGCCGATTTTGCACGTAGCAGATGCAAGGGAAGTTTACACACTTGCAAAGGAAGTGCCCCGACAGGCTGAGTTGCTTATGCAAAGGTTTTGGCCTGGGCCTCTAACTTTGGTCTTTAAGTGTTCAAACGTTGTGCCGGAGGTGACGGTTGCAGGTTTAGACACAGTTGCGGTTCGCATGCCCAAGCATAAGGTTGCGTTAACGCTGATTAAGCAGAGTAAATGCCCAATCGCGGCACCAAGCGCCAACCTTTCAGGCAAGCCTAGCCCAACAACCGCTCAGCATGTTTACGAAGACCTTAACGGAAGAATAGACGCTATACTAGACGGCGGCAATGCGTGCATCGGCGTTGAATCAACAGTTGTAGACGTCAGCGTTGACCCTCCAATGCTGCTTCGTCCAGGCGGAACAACCTTTGAAGCTCTCAAACAGGTTATCGGCACCGTGAAGCTTCACCCCTTTGTGCAAGCTGAACAGGAACTGTCTGTTGAGAAAGCAAGGTCGCCTGGGATGAAACATAAACATTACGCACCCAAAGCCGAGGTTGTTCTTGTTGAAGGCGCGGTTCCCGCTGTGACAAGTAAGATACAGGAGTTAGCTCAGTCATACATGCTTAAAGGCTTGAAAGTCGGTATCTTGGCCACTGACGAAACACAAACCTGCTATAGCGCAGACGTCGTTAAGAGTCTGGGGAGCCGATTCAACTTAGCGATTGTTGCCCAAAACCTATTTCGGCTGCTCCGCGAAGAAGACGCAGAAAACGTGGCTGTGATACTTGCTGAAGGCGTACCTTTGGAAGGTATGGGTTTAGCTGTTATGAATAGGCTTCGCAAAGCATCAGGCTACCGAATAATCAAGGCGTAGTAACGTTATCGGTGGATTAGCAAGAGACGTTTATCCATTTCTATTAAGCTATTGACTCGTTTTTTTGCTTGATTTTGATTTGGCTACGCAAAGCGTGCTAGAGAGACCGTGGGCAACTTCTGCTTTGTTTTAGATGTCACAATCGAGATGCTTAGAAACCGCTACATTGATTTTTCTTTTTTCACCCCAATTTTTCTTCTAGAAAGTCCTGCGCTACATCAAACCTTCCGTTCTTGTGATTCTGTCCGGTACTTGTAGTGCTGCTGGCTGGGAAAAATTTATATCTAAATACTTCATTGTTCAATTCGGTTTATAATTAAAACAAAACATTCGGTGATATTATGTCTCAAGGTGGAGGAAACATTCCAATTCTAGTATTGAAAGAAGGTACAGGAAGATCAACTGGTCGCGAAGCACAAAAAAATAACATCATGGCTGCAAAAATTGTGGCTGAAGCAGTAAAATCAACGCTTGGCCCCTGTGGCATGGATAAAATGCTCGTTAACAACATGGGCGACGTTGCAATAACCAACGACGGCGCAACGATAATGAAAGAACTTGACGTTCAGCACCCAGCAGCAAAAATGCTTGTTGAAGTTGCAAAAGCCCAAGACAACGAAGTCGGTGACGGCACAACAACCGCGGTTGTTTTAGCGGGAGAATTGCTTTCAAAAGCTGAAGGCTTGCTTGACAAAAACGTTCACCCAACTGTTATAATTGAAGGCTACAAGAAAGCAAGCGATAAAGCGCAGGAAATTCTGAATCAAATTGCTATTCCCGTTTCATTTGATGATGATAAAACCCTGAAAGATATTGCAATTACATCTCTGGCCAGCAAAGGCATCAACGTTGCAGAAGACCACTTTGCAAAAATAATCGTTGACGCGGTTAAGCAAGTTTCCGAAAAAATCGACGGCAAGTATGTCGCAGACATTGACTTAATAAAAGTAATAAAGAAACATGGCAAAAGCCTAGACGAAACGGAACTCGTTAAAGGTATGGTTATTGACAAAGAAATCGCAAGCGCAGGGATGCCGAAAATCATTGACGGCGCTAAAATTGCTCTCCTAGATTCCAAGTTGGAGATTGAGAAAACAGAGTTTGACGCTAAAATTAACATTGAAAGTCCTAATCAAATGCAAATGTTTCTTGACGAAGAAGAACGCATGCTAAAGGACATGGTTGCCTCAATAACCAAATCGGGCGCAAACGTTGTCTTCTGCGAGAAAGGAATCGACGACATGGTGTTGCACTTTCTAGGAAAAGCAAAAGTTTTAGCAGTCAAAAGTGTAAGCAGCAGCGACATGGAGAAAATGTCCAAAGCAACAGGCGGCATGATTGTTGCAAACGTAAAAGACTTAAACGCTGACACATTGGGCAAAGCCAAACGTGTCGAAGAAGTAAAAATCGGCGACGACAAACTTCTCTACGTGCGCGATGCAAAGAATCCTAAAGCAGTAACTATTGTTATTCGAGGCGCGTCCAATCATGTTCTCGACGAAGCAGAACGTTCGCTACATGATGGCTTATGTGTCGTTCGAAATGCAATAGAAGATGGCAAAATCGTTGCAGGCGGCGGCTCACCCGAAGCAGAACTCGCCAAAGGTCTCCGTGCATACGCAGTTAAAGTTGGAGGACGAGAACAGCTAGCGGTTGAAGCTTATGCGGAAGCAGTTGAAGCAATTCCGCTTACACTAGCAGAGAATGCAGGCTTAGACCCCATTGACATCATGGTAGCTCTTAGAGCGCAGCATGAGAAAGCAGACAGCAAAACCTTCGGTATTGACGTCAACACAGGCAAAATCAAAAACATGCTGGACCTGCTCGTTATTGAACCGCTCCGCGTTAAACAGCAAGTCATAAAATCAGCCACTGAAGCCGCAAACATGATACTGAAAATCGATGATTTAATCAGTGTCAAAGGCGGCG
>PLSP01000045.1 GCA_003165195.1 Candidatus Bathyarchaeota archaeon
GCAACTGAAGGCATAAGAATAGAGCAGAACAAAGGCGCAGACGCTGGACAAGTCGTTATCCACCTCCACGTTCATATAATTCCCCTTAAGCCCTCTGCCCAGTCCTTGCATGAACACAGTTTTCGAGCGGCTGAACAACTGGATAGGGATGCCGAAAAAATAAGACAGAAAATCACCTTGCACGAGTCGTAAAAGGTAAGTAAAATTGTATTTTGGTACCGCTATTGGTATCTAAGCCTCCACTATTGGGCACATGGTATAAAAGAGTGAAAAACAACAATGGCTATTATTACAAGCGGAATAAACATGACGGAACAACCAAACGAACCAGACCAAAACCAACCTGAAACACAAATTGAAAAACTTTTAATCGATGACACCTCCAACTTTCAATTCCATGCCGCATATGTGGTTTATTCAGAAGCGTTTGACCATGTTGATGACGAGGAAGCGAAAGAGGAACTAAACCAGAACCTTGAAGATTTACAATCCAACAAAATTGGCTACGAAACCTTTTACTCCAACATTTCGCGCTTCAGAAAGCTCGACCAGCCCATGTCTAGGCAAGGTGGAAGATTTACCGTTGCCACTCAGCGCAAGAGGGATTGGCGCATGAAGACACAGCGGCAAGAACGTATAAAAAGACACAAAAAATAACATTGCAATCGCCTTTATTTATTTCAAAGTAGTGGTCTCGTTAATTCAAAGTTGAGTTTACATGTTTAAACATGTTTAAACGGTTCATAGGGAAGTTTTATTTATCAAAGGGAACTCTCAACAGCGTCAAACAAAACTAATTGAGAAGTAAAAGTTATGTTGAGACTGAAAACACTTGATGTTGCAGGGTTAGCATTAAACATAGCATTGTATGTTGCAGTAGGCTATATTTTCTACAGTTTAATCCCAATCTCGTATGGTGGAGTCCGGTTCTGGCCACCTGTCATTGTCCCAGCGGTTTTCGCAGTCGTGTTTGGTCCACTTGTCGGTGGAATCGGCGCTGCAGTTGGCATATTTATAAGCGATGCCATCTTTGGAAATAATCTGCTGCTAAGTTTAATGGCGGGCGTAACGAGCAACTTCGTTGCCTTCTTCCTTATTGGATACATCGCCAAAAAGAAAATACGTTGGGCAACGCCCGTTGTTGCCTACGGCATTGCAACAGTATTGTTCATGTGGATAGGTTACACATACACGGGACTAGCGTTTTGGTACAAGATAGCTTTCATAAGTGTTGCCGCTGCTTGCTATATTATTTTCTTGGTTCCCGTAGTTTTCCTTCGAAATTCTCGGTGGCGTGGATTTGAAGTAGGATCCATAATTGGCATGCTGCTCGGTGCCGCAATAATAGGCGTTACGGTGCCTGTTTTCACGCAACTTTTCACTCCTGCCGCCACACCTTTCACTGCACCCGTTGCTCTAACCACTTTCTTCTTTACTTTCTTCACTGAAATCCCCTTCGTAATCATCCTTTGCCCGCCCATAATCGCTGCAGTCTACGCAGCATTCCCAACGTTGTCGCGTAGAAACCAGAAAAGTGACGAGCAGTGAAAACAGCCAAAGCTTTTGCGCCAGCGGCCATTTCAAGTTTCTTTGAAATCTACGACACTGAAGGCGGCAAACCAATAGTAGACTTGGAGCGGGTGGGTGCTAGAGGCGGTGGATTTGGACTTGAAAAAGGAGTTTTGACCGAGGTCAATATAGAGGAAGCCAAAACTTCGGGTATCTATGTTGCGATTAATGGAAAAAAAGCGCCTCAAGCTCAAACCACAAAAGCTATGGTGGATGCGTTAGTTGGAAACTTCGAAAGACCCTGTGTAGTTACCGTTAACCATAAAATTCAGGTTCCAATCGGTACGGGATTTGGTACAAGCGCAGGTGGTGCTTTGACTACTGGATTGGCGCTTAAAGAAGCGCTGGATTTGCCATTAACCTATAATCAAATAGGAAAAATAGCGCATGTGGCAGAGATTCGGTGTCAAACAGGTTTAGGCACGGTAAGCTCGTTGACGTCGACAGGCGGCTGCGTTTTGGTGCTTGAACCTGGAGCGCCGGGCACTTGCAAAATCGACCGCATACCCTTAGCCCCAGACTACATGGTAGTAGCTGGTTTTTTCCAATCAAACATGCCTAAGACTGTATTAACCGACCCAGAAAGACGACAAATAATCAACCGCCACGGCAAGAAAACGTTAGAAGCAATAATAGCTGAGCCAACGTTGGAGAATTTTCTTGAACGCTGTTGGGAGTTTTCCAAAAACGCTGGGTTCGCAACAGAAAGAGTGCGCCAACTGGTCAGTTTAGCTAACAAGGTTGGTGCGGTGGGTGCCGCTCAGAACATGATTGGCGAAGCAGTGCACGCCGTCGTAAGGGCGGAAAACGCATCCAAGTTAGCAGAAGCTTTTAAGAGTGTTTTGCCCTCTGAAAATGTGATATTGAGCGGAATAGATTTTCAGGGCGCTAGGCTGATCGGATGAAAAAATTCAGAAAGGTTGCGGTAGGTGGAACATTTGATGAATTGCATAGAGGACACAAAGCCCTTTTATGCAAAGCTTTTGAAGTCGGCGAAAAAGTCGTTCTAGGTTTGTCGTCAGATGAGTTTGTCGCAAAAATGGGTAAACCCCACATTACCGCTAGCTACGCTGAACGGTTTAGAGAGCTTGAGTTTTTTCTTGAGCAGAACGGTTTAACGGAAAGAGCTGAAATTGTCCCGTTAAGTGATTCCTTTGGGTTAACTGTTTCTGGTAAGGGATTGGATGCTTTGGTTGTTAGTAAAGAAACAGAGCTAAGAGCTAGCAAAATAAACGATATTCGGGCTAACGCTGGGCTGCCGACGCTGCAAATTGTGGCCGTGAAAATGGTTCCAGCCGAAAACTGTGCCCCAATCAGCACGACAAGGATAAGGAAAGGGGAAATCGACAGGGACGGTCACTTGCTCAAGAGCATCGAGTAAACGTTAGAGTATTTCTCCCACTACGTTGATGGGTTTACGCATTAACGATGTCAAATCTTCGAGTCGTTCTCGGTCTAAGGTGACTAGCACAACTGTGGCCGGGCCAGCGGATTTGTTAATATCTAAGCCCTGCATCTCTGCAAGCTTTATCTGTCTGCCAACGGCGTACGCCATTATCCTAGCTTCATCTGCGATACCTAAAGTGCCCGCTGCTGCAATATCATGAATATACTTTTTTTGGGACAGCTGTGTCACGTTTTTTAGGTCAGCTATTTCGCCTCTTGCTTCAGCTGCTATCACTTCGTTACCTACCTTTGGCTTGCCGATTGCAACAATTAGGTCGCCGGGGCATGTTTTTCCCAGACGCAATTCATCTTCGTTTGCGAAGCCAATCACGGTTAATCCCGCGCCTGTCTGCACGGTTTCAAAGTTGTCTTCTGTGTTTTCCATTATGACTTGGTTTGGGTCTAAACCAATTGTTCGGGCTTCGCGTTTAATTCCCTCAATTATTTCATTGCCTGTTGGCTCCTTCTCGACGCCTAATGTGACTGACAAACTTAAGGGAAACGCTCCCGTCGCGGTTACATCCATAAGGGCAACCCTTGCCAAGAACTTACCAAGCACGCGTCCATCTACTTTGACTTTATCCATTACTTTTGGTCCGATGGCCCCCGAGGAAGTTGACCCTACAACAATGGCGTGTCCAGTTGGCACCCTTAGTATTGTAACATCACCTCTTCGGGTGTAGGTTATTTGGCTTGGTTTTACTTGAAAAGCCATGGGCCGCAGCATTGTCCCAACATTATCGATTAGGTGTAGATAGAGGGTTAGGGCTTGGCGCATGACTTCTGAGCGGGTGAGACTGTGTTTTTGAGCTAGTTTATCGATGTCTTGGGTAATCTTGTCAGGTAAGCGAACGTTGATAACTTTCATTTGAGTTACCTGTGTTACATTTGTTATACGGTGAAATCTCTTATCCCTTGCTCCCGTCGAGGCTGGAGTGGGCTAAATTAGTTGCTTAAAGAGCTATTTTGTGGAAAAATTCATTCTAAGCGGTTTAGCGCAAGTGTTATATGCATATTGAACCATAAAAAACGAGTCGAGGAGTCATCTTTGAATAAAAAAATCGTTGCTTTAACTTTAGTTTTATTATTAACCACTATTTATGCAACTTCACTTTCAGTCTTACCTGCAAAAGCTCAAGGGACCGGCTGGCTTACTAGCTATGATATTTATGATGCAAATTCAAATGAGCATCTTGCTTCATACAGCCCTTCCACAGGCAATCAATCTTTAGCGCCAATTGTGCCTGGAGCAGAAATTAAAGTAGTGTTTACCGTTGACGTTTTTACGCCTGGCTCTGGGGACTTAAAGCTTGCAACCAGTTTACAAGCGCCCCCTCAAGGTCAATACTGGCAGTTGTCTAGTGGAAGCGCCTACACGTTAGGTAGCGATTTTAACCCTGATGCATCTCCCGCATCATTCAATTGGGTTCAAGGGACTTTCACCATGACCCTGATAGGGACAGTTCCAACTCCTTCAGGTTCCGCAACTCAAGCTTCACTTGCGGTTGTTACCCTCTATGGTCCAACGAGCGGGTTACCATTAGACTCTTTCACTGTACCAGAAATCAGTGCTGCTCTGACCCAGTTCCAAGTAATCTATAACGACAGAGTCAATCATGTGAAATCGCTTGAATCCCAAGGGGCAGCCCAGGGATACATTGACCTCTACAACAATGTTCTCAACCAGTCAGTAACTGAAGCCAACTCAGGAGATGTTACAAATGCCATTGCCCTGTTAAACAGCATGAATATCTCCAATGAACCCGTGTCACAGGCTTCCACGGTTGATATCTTGTTGCCGTTAGCCGGTGTATTTGCCGCTTTAGCTGTGGTCTTTGTTGTCATGTTCTTCCGTGTGAGAGGCAAAGTCAGCTACTTCCAACTTGTTGTAGAAGACCAAATCAAAGATCTCGAAGGCTTAACGCTGCGCGCCTCTAAAATTGATCGGGCCATGGCGTCAAACCTTGACTCTGTTAAAGATCGCCTCAAAAGATTGGTCGGGATGTGATAGAATACGCGAATCTACCAAAACAGCGTACAACTGATTGGACTCGGCTCAGCCGGGACAAACATTGTAGAATCTTTCCTAAACAACAAAAAAACAAAAGAATTATTGGAAAATGACCTAACACGTCTTTCTCTTTTAGCCATCGATATCGCTGACCCCGAAATCAGAGCCTTGCAAGAATCTTACGCGCAAATACAGAAATCCATGATTAAAGGCGGCATCCCCGCGGAGAGAATGCGGGTAATAGCCCAGTCAGTAAAGTTTCCAACTGCAGAGGCAATGTTTGATTTCATCAACCAAAAATTCGCTGAGTACGTAATATGCGAAGGCTCCAAACTTGAAAAATTTGAACCTTGGCTGAGCTCAACGATGGCTATTCCTCCTATGGCTGGCGGTGCAGGCAGAAGAAGAGCCCTAGCCAAAGCAATCTACGCCTTAAACTATTATCAACTTGGAATTATTCGAAACTGTATAAACGCCTTCAAAGAACAAGCCCTTTCCTCGATCCTAACGCCAACAGTTGTTTTAGTTTACGGTTTAGGAGGCGGCACAGGAAGCGGTATATTTTTTGATTTTGCCAAACACCTGCGAAAAGTCCTCGGCTCAGGCGTTCCAATAATAGCATTCGTCGTAACCCCATGTGGAGGAGACGACCCGCCTGCAAAAGGGTGCTCGGCATTTACCGCAATAAATGAGCTATCACTTTTGCTAAACAAAGATTACAACCAATATGTCATTGACCAATATGGCGAATGCTATCGCAACCCACTTAACGCACTCATTTACCTTCCGCTGTTGCCTGCTTTCTCAAAAATCGGTAACATAGTTAATGCCCGTAGAGAAATGGACGACATGGTCGTAGACATGCTTTATGTTCTGATGGATTTCGACTTAGCTGACTTGCTGGGTGGAATTGGCACAGAAGTCGGACTGACAAATAACTCAGCACACACCTTGGGCATGATGAAAATCAATTATCCAGTTGAAGAATACATCAACGCCTACAAGCTTCAATTTGAAGAATTGCAACTTTTGCAGGATTCCAGAAGAGAAAAACTGGACATTTTAGCTGAAATCGGCGATGTCATAAAAGTCGACTGGGATATCGCAACCGAATTGTTCAAGAGTTACTTGATCAAAACAGGGACATTTAACGAGGAGCAGTTCGATGAGAAACTGAAGACCACCATCAACAGCAACCCACGGCTTGAAGAAGATTTAGCCCTGCACGTGAAAGGTGTGGAGATACAGGTTACAAATTGGACAACCGAGATAATGAAATTTCTCTCCACGGTAAAATTAATGGGAAAAGCTGGGCCAATTGAAGACGCTATCATTAACTTGACACTCAAAAAAGAAGGCTCAAGAAAACTAGACAACATAGAAGTCCTGCTTACCACACTCTCAAAAAACTACCTTGAATTCCGAGAACGGAAAGCTAACATTATGGAGCGGCTAAACCAACTAATTCCCAGCTCGCAAGTCTTCACGTTGCGGCAAAAGAAGCTCTTAGAGGACCTTGTGAACTTGGCTGAAATCGCTGAGAAATCGCTGGATCTAATGCAGTTTTACGATGAAACCCGTTATCTAACAGACGCTTTAATACGGTACTATGAAGTGCTGCCGGAGAGTCAAAAGGAACTGCAAGACCTGCGAGATATTCAATCGGAACTAGCAACCGTCTACCTAATCATTCAGTTGATGCTTAGAAACCCAGTTGACGAGGCAAAAATGATTGATGAACACGCCACATACGTTAACGAAATAATGGCGCAAAGGATGCAAAAAAGAGGTGACTTCGACAATGAAGTCATGCGTGTCCAAGAGACTAAAAAACGTAAAGAATTCGATAAAGAAAAGATGGACAGGCAACTACGTAAGACCTTTGGCGGAAAACGTTACGCCAGAGAACAAATGCTCGATCTTGAGCGCGACCTAAAGAGAATAGAGCAGGAAGAAGCCTTCGCGCTAGATAACCTTGACAAAGTAGACGCCACGATCCAGCTTTATGGCAGATTAGGCAAACGTTTTGAACTTGTCTCAGAATACCGCAAACGACTAAACAAAATAGTAGACATCGACAGAGAGCACGAAGAAAAAATCGCTGAAATCACATCACCCAAACGTTACTACGAAAAATCCGCTGACCTAACCCAAGCCGAACAACAAAAAATCATCTTCAAAATTCTGACCGAACAGGAAGAAAGCCTCACACGAGAAACCATTTTCCGAGACATCATGGACATGGACCACTTCAAAGATTACATGAAGAGCGTAGTACGCGTATTCAAAACACCAAGCGTCATGGGCTACAAATCGGACTACAAAACTGACTACATCTGGGTAACTGTGCAGTCGCCGCCGAACATGTGGACGGAAGACATGTCCCAGGAAGTTTACACGGCGCTAGCAGGGTATGTTACCAGCGAAGTTTCAAGAACCATTACCGTCAGGGTAACTGAATCGCGAGACGCATGGACAACCCGCGTTCTTGTGGTAGGCGGCAGAGGTAAACCAGAAGACATGGAAGCCTACGACGAAATGCAGCTGCTTTACAACAAATCAAACGACTTCGAACGGCACCTATCAAGATCTTATCTGATTGAACACAACGTCTCAGCACGACAAATAATCAAGGATTTTAACGCCAACGGCACCGTTACAGAAACCAACGGCAACCAAACAAACAAAAAATAGTTAAAGGAGCGTTTAAGCTCCTTCCAAAAGATTTTTCGTCATCGCTTGCCACTCTTCCTCTTTTATGGCACCTTTTTTGATCGCGCTTGCCTTCAAACTCTTAGTTTTCATTTCATACTCGGAGAACATTTTTGAGGTGTCAAAGCCACCGATAAGTAATGCAACATCGATGCGGTCGCTTGTGTCTTCGGTGTAGACGGGTTCAGTTATGTAGATTGATTTCAGGTTGGCTTTTTCCTTGAACCACGTTGCTATTGCTAACTCGATTTTTCCTCGCGGCAGCTTGTCTTTGAGGCTTTCTGGCATACGTATGAGAACATAGAGCAAACCAGCGCTTGGTAAATCAAAGTTCAAAAGTGGCTTAAGCAACGCGGCTTCAAAGATATTTTCGAGTGATCCATAAATTTTCATACTTGCACCTGAAGCGAGCAATGCGGCAAACATTTTTGTGTTAAATGTTCTTGACAGCTCGGTCACTTCGTCTGCGAGGGACTCCTTAGACAACAACAAATCCACTAAGTAATTTACGATTAAATTGCCCTTCATCTGAGCTCCACTTCTGTCAACGCCCTCAAAGTTTTCCAAGCAATCCCTATCCAAAAGCAAAATCGTAGAGTCGTCAATGGAAACGCAGTTTCCAAGTGCTGCAAACGCATTAAAGTATGCATCCGAAGGCTGAATTTTGGACGGCAAGATAGCCAGTGATAACGCGTTTTTGTTTGTCTCTTTGAACTTGGATATCAACGTCGGCAAAGAGGCGCTGCCAACTCCATCCCACACTGAAGCCACAATGACTACACCGCGCAGCTTCTCGATAGGTTTTTGGCTGAGACTTTCAACAATGCTTTGATTCTGCGAAATATATGGCAATACGTTATACCAAAAATGTGTGTTAACATTTGCATCTTCGAAACCTAAAACAAAATGAGGGTTATACCCTTTGGGAATCCACTGGTAAATCTCCTCGCTTGACTTGTCAACAAAAATTGCGATGGTTTCCTGGGTTTTGCTATTTAGCTGTTTGAGGAGCAGTTTGATGGGGTATTCGCCGATGCAGACTATGGCTTGTTTAGGTTGAAGGGGCTTTAATGAATCAATGTGGGTCTTAACGCTTTCCAATACGTTAAAAGCTCCTTTGCCATCCGTCATTAGAGGTACCTGCATAAGCTTTAAGAAGAGTTAGCTAAAATAAGGTTTTAGGTTGTTTGCTTGAAAAGGCCCTCTCTTAAAATTCCTAACCTCAAAGGATTTATTAAAAACAGCAAAGAAAAAGAGCAGCAACAACGCAACCTTGAATCATCAACGTTGAAAATGCTCACTTTTGCAATCACACTTGTCGCCATGGCGCTCGGCATGTCTTTTCTGCCGCTGTTTCCCCAACCGTTACCACTGCTTCTTGCCGTGTTGGTAGCGTTCATAACGTTGAAAGACCCTCGGTTCGGAATGCCGGTAGGCGGCGTCATAATCGGGTTAGGCTTAATGTACCATTTATCGATCGCTCCGATTTACTTCATTTCCTACCTCGGAGCAGAACAGATACGCGTTGCATTTGTTTTCGTTTGGATGGCGTTGTTTGTTGCTTTGCCTGTAATTTTTCACCGCTTTAAAGCTGCCCTCGCAATCGACTTTGGTATATTGTCGGTAACCATGCTGTTCTTCGGCTCAACCTATTTTCTAGCTATCCCGTTAATTATGGCTTCAGCAGTGTTCTTCAAAAAATACGTCAGTCTCTCAGTTGTTTACTACGCCTTAATATCTGTGCCTCTGATGATCTCCCAATACTACTTATTCACGGTTAAGCCAATTGTGCAGACTGACTGGTGGAATGTTGCAGGCTCAAGCCCCCCTGTATTCACTTCGCTTTCGCCTATCTTGTCCAACATAAACTCGTCGATAAGCCAGTTCCGACTATATGATACATCCCAGTTTATCTACTCCATAACGGGGCAGCTTACATGGACACCTAACATACTGGGGCGCTCAATGGGGGCAGCTTTCTCCCAGTATCTTGACTCGCTTCCCGGCATATTCATGTTCATGGTTATCTTGGTTGGGCTTGCATCAACAGTCCTCTTCTTCACGCAAATCCTAACCAAAGAAGGTTTTATCGGTAGCGGCGACAGGCTTTTCCCCTGCTTCGTAGCCACCATCACCGCAGCCATGTTTTTCATTTTCATAAGTGCCCTCCAGTATCCTTTGGCTTTCACAGCCGACGTCGGGCCCTCAACCATGGTCTTGGGCATTTTAGCGACGCTTTTCTTCACTCTGCCCGTAGCCTTCATGGATTACACGCCCAAGCAGAGCGCAACAACCCCGATTGTGACTCAGAAGGCGCAGACACTTCTTGGCAAACTGCAGACGTTTGAGGCGCAGCTGAACAACGTTAAAGCCAGCATCCCCGTAGTTGTAAGTTCCCCTGAAGGAAGGATGTTAGTCATCAAAGACTCACTTGAAGACACTTTAAAGAAATCCAAGGCTGAATTTTATGAAACGGTTGAGTTAAACAGGAAATTTGATGAGTTACAACGTTTTGGTAAAGACATTGACAGTTTAGAGGGCGAACTAAACGCCATTCTCTCCGAGTACCAAGTATTTGTCACATGTGAATACTCTAACTGGGTTGGTAAACTCAAAGACAGCGGCTTAGAAATAAAAACCGCAAACAACATCGTCTTCCAAAAAGAAATGGCTCTTGACGCAAGAGTAGATGCCATCAAGCAAATCCTTGATGCTGGACGATCCCTCGCCATAGAGGTTGCCCAAATCGCCGAGCCAATCTACGCTGTCATCAGACCTCTCTATGACCCTGCCCTTCCAGAGAAAAGCCGATCAATAGAGTTCACTATGCAAAAGCTTGAGCAAAAAGAGGCACCTTGGATAGCAATCGAAGCTCTCTACAATTCACTAAACAATTGGAAGCGTCAGTACGGCAAAGACATAGTGGCGTCGATGCAATATCTGAAAAACTCGCTTGTACCAATAGCTAGCTTAAGCGGGGAAAATGAAGTTTTGCCGCCGATTTTTGGCTCGAAGTTGCCTAAAGTTCTTGATTACGCTAGAAAAGCTGAAGCTATGAAAACCACAGGTGACAGAAAAGCTGAGGGCGACCAGCTAAACTTGGTAGACGTCATCTCGCTTAAAGATGACATCCAATCCTTCCTCGATATATCAGAAGACGTTTTGGGTATGCTTTACTCTCAAGTCGTTAGCGAAGAAGACGCACTTGACCGCCTGTTGCCCACCAAAGATTTCATCTGGGACAAAAACAGCACACTTCGCGAACGGTTGAAGAAGGCAACCGAAACTCTCTCGAACCCGTCTGGTTACCAAATCAACCAAATAATGCAGAATCTCCCCGGCTATCTCAACTATGTGGATGAGGCAGTGCAGACGCTGGCGGTTTACAACGAACGCAAAGAATTCCTGCTCAACTATCCCACTGCCGAAGCGGCCATTGAAGACCAACTGAAAAAGAAAAAGAGCCTCTCACCCCAAGACCTCCCTTTCCAAACAAGGTTTGCAGCCGAATATATGCGACTTTACTATACACAAAGGTTTGGCGACTTTAACTACGACAAAGAAAACATGCAACTAACAAAAAAGAATTAGCTAAGATAATTTTATCTGAAGAATCAAGTCATTTCCAAATAAATGATTTCGAACGCAAAAAATGAGTGCAACACTGTCTTTTTATAACTCAACCTACTCATATCAAACATAGTTTTCAGAGGAAAACCTATGGCTTATTTTGTTGATCGAGTTGATGCTGGGAAACGTTTAGCCTCTGCAATGACTGACGTTAAGGGCAGAAACGCTGTTGTTTTGGCGATTCCCCGAGGTGGCGTAGTTGTAGGTTACCAGATTGCAATTGCGCTTAGATTGCCGTTAGATGTGATCATTGCGCACAAGATAGGGGCACCCGGTAACCCAGAGTTGGCTATTGGCGCGGTCGCTGAGGATGGATCTATTTTTTTGGACAGTAAATTAGCTGCTTACACGGGGGCTGATGAATCGTTTATCCAGCAAGAGAGTGAAGACCAGAAAACCGAGATTCAACGTAGACTCAAAACCTATCGGCAAAACCAGGCACTATCACTTCTGGGCAAAGAAGTCATCATCGTAGATGATGGCATAGCAACGGGTGCAACTGTGAAAGCGGCTTTGGTTTCGGCTAAAAACAGAGGCGCAAAAACCGTGACTATCGCCGTCCCAGTGGGCCCTCCCTCAACCATCGAAGAACTAAAAAAACAGGGCGCTGACCGCGTGGTTTGCCTTTATACGCCAGAATGGTTCCAGGCAATCGGGCAATTCTACAGCAATTTTGACCAAACCAGCGATGAAGAAGTCATTACATTATTGAAGCAGAGCAGGCAAAGAAGCGGAGGCAAACAGTCGGAGGCAGTTAGAGTATGATTGAGGCAGAAGTGAAGATTCCAGTAGGCAACGTTGTGATTGAAGGCAACTTGAACATACCTCATAATGCACGAGGCTTGGTTTTGTTTGCTCATGGAAGCGGCAGCAGCAGGTTCAGCCCAAGAAACCAATACGTCTCAAAACAGTTCATCGACGCCCGCATCGGCACCTTACTGTTTGATTTGCTAACAAGCGATGAGGAACAAGAGGACGAGGTAACAGCAGAGTACCGCTTCAATATTTCTTTGCTTGCTAAGCGTTTAATTGCTGCAACCGAGTGGCTCAAAAAAGACCTGCGTGCCAATAGGCTGTCATACGGTTATTTTGGGGCAAGCACAGGTGCCGCAGCAGCTTTGATTGCAGCTGCAAAACTTCCAGACGATATCTCGGCTGTGGTTTCGCGCGGGGGACGTCCTGATTTGGCAGCAGATAATCTTCCCAAAGTGGTTGCGCCAACGCTTCTCTTAGTTGGTGGCTTAGACATTGAGGTTATTGAGCTCAACAGGCAGGCGATGGCGCAGATGAGGGCGGAAAAAAAACTTGTAATAATCCCTGGCGCAACGCACCTCTTCGAGGAACCAGGCAAACTAGAAGAGGTCGCAAAAATCTCCGCTGACTGGTTTACACGATACCTGCGCTAAGTTGCTGAGCTTTGCGGTTTTTATTCGGCTTTGGCCTGTTTGTACATTTTAAAGAGAGTGTAGTTTTCAGCCATGTCAGCGGTGAAGAGGAAACTGAACGCTAAAATCTGGTTTAGCGGCGTGTTCATGTTCACTTTATCTTTGGAGACTTTCAGTGGTTTGTCTTTGGAGGTTAGAATCACCGTTAGAAGGTCGCCGACTCCCAATTCGTCGCCAATTTTGTCTCCGTCCTCTGATTCTTGGTCGAGCGCTATGGCTGTTTTGTATGAGCCCCCATGGCCGAAGTCCACGATGAGGTATGGGTGCCCGTTTTGAACCATTGAGGATACCGAGATTGAGGGCATACATTCTTTGCATTGTGTATTCAGCTCATTCATTTCTGTATCGCTCAACGGCACAGCTAGAACTTTATGTTTAATGTTAGATTCATCTTTCACAGTAAAAAACTGCATAAAACCACAACATATTATTCTTCGTATGAAGCTATAACTTTTTCTGTTCGCCAAAGTGTTCGCTCAAACGGAAAACTTTTGAGCTACTTTGCGGTTAAGATTTTTTTGCGCTATCCCAGTAGTAAAGGAACAGGTCTTTTGCCCAAATTCGAAACGCTGAATCCTTGCCTACAAAGCCTGAGTAATCTAGCCTTCCGCTGACACAGCGAAATCCCACAGCAGCCTCCTTTTCTGTAACCATGACAAAAACAGGTACATCCGTGCTGATGACTTTTACCTCAAAGTTCTTTGATGCAGAAGGCGGAATTTCGTAATTTGGTGAATGGACAACTGCTGGTCCAAGAAATCTGAATTGAACTCCAGCAGAGATCTTCTGGTTTATGAGGTTGTTTAGATTCTCTATTCCAGCGCTCTCGCCGATCCCCCATAGAAACTGCTCAGTTTCTTTGATCATGCATGAAATCAAATTTATGTTCTGTATAGGGTCCAACTGCAGGTTTGCATGAGATAGCGTCCCTATTCTATCTACAAACTGTGTGGGCAACTGCCAAACGTCATGGGTCGAAAAGTAGTCTTTATGACTGAAAATAAAATCAAAGGCCAACGTTTGATGGAGCACAAGTTTGCCAAACTCTGTAATTCCATAAGTTGTGTCTGGTTTCTTTTCAACAAGAAAAGTTTCGGTTAGACGTTGCATTTGCCGAAAAGCTTCGGTTTGTGTTAAATCCAACTGTCTTGCCATATCCTTTAATTTCCTGTTTTTTTGAGCTATTTCTCTTAGTATGCTTAACCTGCTTTCGCTAGCTAGCTCAAAAAACAACTTTTCAATTCCCTCTCGGCTCTCCAACTATGCCACCAACACTATTTTCACAGAATGTGTATTATTCACGTTTTGTGCAAATAAAAATTATCGCCAACTAAAACGCATAATCTATCAAGGGGTAAATTAGAATGAACGCAACTCGAGTAATCGTGTCCACCCTTGGGGTGTTAACAGGCATATCGGGCATAAACCACGGGTTTTTCGAAGCCCTCCAGGGAAACCATTCCACAGGAGGTTTCATTATAAATGCTGTAGGCAAAGGGAACAGCTGGACTGTTTGGAAAAACGGCGGCGAAGGAGCATTTACAGTTATCCCAAACTTCCTCTTAACGGGTATCCTTACCATAATTGTTGGCGCTTTATTGATTGGTTGGTCTATTGCCTTCATCCATAAAAAAAGAGGCAGCACAGTTTTTCTGCTAATCGCGTTGATGCTTTTTCTTTTAGGAGGAGGAGTTGCCCAAATTCCCTTTATCATTTTAACGTGGGCAGTTGCAACACGCATAAACAAGCCACTGAACTGGTGGAAAAAAGCTTTTTCAGCAGACTTTCGAAAATCGATAGCGAATAAGTGGGTAGGGTTGCTGATCGTTTCTTGTTTTATGGTTTTATTGGCTCTCGAACTTGCCATTTTCGGTTTTTTCCCATACGTAACTGACCTTAATCTGCTTCAACTAATTTGCTGGTCAAACCTTAGTGGTGGCGCAGTTATTCTTTTAATATCCATAATTGCAGGATTTGAATACGACAGTGAACATAAAGTTATTTCGAAGAGTTAAAACAAACAAAATATCTTTGGTCGTTGCTTAATATCCCAGTTAGGTGAAGCTTAGTAATGGCTGTAGAAGTCTATTGGTTTCAGGGAGAGGCAACTCACTTTGGGTGCTTTGGGAAAAATAACCGAATAAATCTCCTAAATTCTTTTGCCCTTTTCCCAGTAGTAAAGGAACAGATCTTTTACCCAGTTGAGGTATGCTGAGTCAGTGCCGAAAAAGCCAGCATAATCTGGTTTTCCTCCCACTTGGTAAAAACAGACGCCCGCTGCCTTTTCAGATATAGCGACTATTGCGGGAAGCTTAGATAAGCCTCTTAATTCAACGTTTTTTGGAGTCGGAGGCAAGCTTACCGTTGCTGGAAGACGCTGCGCAGAAATGAGCATTTTGACTTGAATTCCCTCTTGGATGCGTTGATTCATTATTGAAGTCATTTGTCCCGGGATGGTGCCTTCGCCTATCCCCCATGCGAACTGCTTAGCTTCGGTGAACAACTGCGCACCCACATTCAAGTTATTAATCGTATCCATTCCCAACTCTGCACCCGAAAGCTCACCAAGTCTGTTTACAAATTGGTTGGGCAGGCGCATTAAATCATGCGTCAAGAAATACTGCTTATACTTGGAGATAAAATCTAAAGAGGTTGATATCTGAAGCACCAGTTGCCGTATTCTGCAAGAGTGAATGTCCCGTCAGGTTGCTTCTGGACCAGCGAAGCCGTGCTCAGCCTTTCCAGCTGCCTAAAAGCCTCAGTTGGAGTCACATCAAGTCGCCGGGCGATTTCCTGCATCTTGAGATTTTCTTTCTGCAACTCACGCAGTATGCAAAGTCGGTTTTCGCTTGCCAACTCAAAAAACAACTTTTCCAACCCATATTCTTCACCCATCTTTTCCACCTTGCCTAAAGTTTGACTCCGATGCTTACTCCTTAGCATCTGCATCAAATAAAACTAATCATCACTCTCCGTAATAGTTTCTTCGAGGAAAGAAAATGCAGAACAAAAGAGCCATCAAAGAACGCGTCTTTTCCGTCGAGCTCAAATCGAAAGGAAACCTAAAAAACGTCACCTTAACCAACGCCTCCATCGATAGCGTTCTCCTTGAAGGCACAATAGGCGAATTGGTTTACGCATCTTTCATGGAAGGTGTACTCTTAGAGGTTGTGGGCAAGAACGGCATTATTCGAGTGGATCTCGGGGCGGAAGAAATCCAAAAACTAACAATAGACAACCGACTGGAAGCGAAAAAACAATGAACGGAACAAAAGCAGCAGCATCAATTTTAGGGGTTGTTGGTCTTATGGGTGTGTCTCATGGACCGAGCGAAATTCTTCAAGGTAACGTGGTTCCAAAAGGAATTATGATAATGGCTTGGCCTCAATTGACTTCTTCACCTCTAGCTGGAGAACCAGCAGTAACTGTCATACCTATTTTTATGGTAGCTGGAATCCTCACCATCACCATGGCGTGTATAGTCATAGCGTGGGCTGGAACTTGTCTGGAACGTAAGCAAGGTGGATTACTCCTGATATTGCTCTCGCTAGCGATGCTGACAGTCGGCGGAGGCGTTATTCCACCCCTGTTCGGCATCGCAGCTGGAAGCATTGCTGCAATAACGAACTTCAAAACAAGCGAACGTGACGTTGGAGCCATTAAACCATGACAAAGCCACTTGCAGTCTTACAAACTGATACCGATTCGTGGAAGAGTCTCTATAAAGTCGGCGCGGTGGCCGCTTTGATTGCAGCGTTGGTGTTCAGAAGAAACCTAGGTGCAGCAGAAATCCCATTGGTCACTGGGATAACGCCGCCAGGCAATGTAGATGGATGGTTCACATTACTCCGTAACAATCCCCTTTTAGGGCTAACTTTGCTCAACTTTTTTGACATCGCCAACTACGCCTTAGTTGCTGTAATGTTTCTAGCACTATTCGTTGCCCTCAGACAAACCAGCAAAAGCTACACGTTGATCGCTGCAACTCTCAGTTTCCTAGGCGCTGGGATCTATATCGTTTCAAACTCAGCGCTCCCCATGCTCTCCCTTAGCAACCAATACGCCATAGCTTCTACAGATGCCCAGAAGTCAACTCTACTTTCAGCGGGGCAGGCAGTGCTTGCCAGCGGATTCAATCCAGGCGCAGTATATCAGAGCACAGGTTTCTATCTAAGTCTGCTGTTTGTGGCTACTGCGGGCGTGATAATATCTGCCGTAATGTTGCAAAGCCGAATTTTTAGCAAAACAACCGCTTATGTTGGGGTTGTTGCAGGTTCCTTGGATTTGATCTATCTTGTCGGCTTAGTTTTCGTGCCGGCGGTCGATGTCCCTCTCTTGGGCATTATCTGTATATCCTCTGGAGGCTTATTCTTGATGATTTGGCATCTGCTAATAGGGTTAAAAATGTTCAAATTAGGTCGAAATTCAAAGGTCAACGGAGGTGTTAACGCATGAGCAAAGCATTAATTGTTTATGGAACCCGTTATGGAGCAGCTACAAGCACATCAGAAGAAATCGCAAATACACTTCGACAAAAAGGCATAGAAACTCAAGTAGTGAACGCCAAAGAGCAAAAAGTCAAAGACATAGCCCAGTATGACCTAATCGTCGTTGGTAGCGGAATCCAAATTCATAGGTGGACAGGCGAGCCGGAGGATTTCCTTAAGAAACACCAAAAAGAACTTGCAATCAAAAAGTTGGCGCTTTTCGTCTGTTGCGGTTCGGCCACTGACAAAACTAAACCTGACGCAGCTGAGAAAGCAAGACGAAAATATCTTGAAGAAAAAGCCGCCAAGTATCATCTGCAGCCCGTCGCATTGGGTTTGTTCGGGGGCATCTACAACTACAATAACGTGCCCTGGTACGCTAAAAAAGCTATGGACATGGACCGACCCAGAGTAGCAGCTGCGTATAAGGAAATCGAACCAGGAATCTATGACACAAGAGACCACAACGTCATCTACATATGGGCCGAGGAGATAGCTAAAATTATAAATTCAAACTTAACCGTGCATCCTTAACCGGCCCTGCCACAATCATTGTCCTTTTCTCTTTTTCTCAATCGTGTCCGGTATATTGGTCTCTGCCAAGAGTACGAAATGAGTTCTTTCCGCTCCGTTGCGCATAAAACTTATAACATATTAACCGCTTCTTTTGGAACTTGGTGCATAATGTGAAGCTTGGGACATTTACTTTTCAGCCCCAAAAGGCAGAGGGATTTGATTTTCATGTTCTACGAGTTAAACCAGAAACTGGGCTGAGGCTTCAGCCAGCCAAGGACATGTATAGCAACATTGCGGTTTTCGCTGACAACGTTGCCGTCCGCGAGCACCCGGATTGGATTTCCCAGTCGCCGCTTGGTCCAGCAAAAATGGGCAACAACAACTTTAACATTTACTGGAACGTCGTTTGCGCGACTCAGCCTGAGCACCGGGCTGAGGAACTAGATTACATGGCGCAAGTTGATTGGCAATCCATGGGTGTATGGCTCAACAGCCAATACTTCGCCGACCACGACCATTGCACCTGCTCCCGCTGCAACGAACTCTACAAACGAAGCGGATTAGACTGGTTTGCTTGGCGAAGAAAAGAAGTTACAGGCTACATGGCACAGGTTCGCGAAAGAGTCAAAAAACAACTCGTTATGAGTATCCAGCCTGACCCCGTAACATCATACGAACGCTACGGCGTAGACTTTGACGACTTCGCCAAATTCACAGACCACTTCAACGTAGTCATGTTTAGCAAAAACTATGCAACCCCTTGGTATTGGGAGATGATTACCCGAGGCTTCAAGAAGCTTCTCAAAAAACCTTTCTATATCAGCCTCTACGTTTTCGGACCAGGCGACAACCTCGTAGATGTGCCAACAACCCAGGAGCTGCTGACAGTTAGCGTCCGTTGTGCACGCGCAGGCGCCGATGGTTTTTTGTACCTAACAGATACCGCTAGCCAAATCACCGCGTTCCAAAAAGACGCTGTTAAACAGGTGGACCTCATAAAGAAACTGCGAACGTTTGGCGGGCAGCCGGTTCAGGAATTTTTGGACAGGGTTGAGAACTGGAAAAAAGTGGTGGAATAAGCAAACAGGCAATTTTTAAACCTTAAAGCTTTTTCAAGTTGCCGTTACGTTTTTATCGAATCAGCCTAAACTATACCTAAAAGCCGGGAATGTTTGTTTGGATTTCGTTTCAGTCATTTCGGACTTAGTTAGGGCCATAATCGCGTTATTCATCATCGTTGACCCACTTGGCAACATTCCCATCTTTGTTGGCTTAACCGAGAACGTTCCAGAAACCCAACGAAAAAGAATTTACAACACAGCCGTGCTTGTTGGGACTGTTTTACTTTTGGTTTTTGCGTTTACTGGACAGTTAATTCTCAACATTTTCGGTTTGTCTATTTACAGCTTTGAAGTGGCAGGAGGCATCTTGCTGTTAATTATCGCAATCAGAATATTGATTTCTGGAACACGTGAGAGCACTTCTGAATCGCCAGAATCGATAGGTGCCGTGCCGATTGCTATTCCACTTCTTGTTGGACCCGGAGCTATAACTACTATAATTTTTGATCTCCAAGTGAACGAACAAGTTTATGCAAATACCCTTCTTAACGGTGCATTGCTTGCAACTACTATAGCGATTTTGGCAGTGGTTGTGGTGATGGCGCTTACCTGGGTGATTCTCAGGTACATCGACGGCGTCTACAAGGTGCTGGGAAAAACAGGCTCATTGATTATTGCCAGAGTCATGGCTTTGCTTATCGCTGCTATAGCAGTTCAGTATATTCTAACTGGTGTAACACACTTCGTTGTGTAACCAAAACAGCCAAGTATTTGTTTGATTAGTTGGCGTCAATCGCAAGGGTTATAGCTTCCAAAACTCAAATAGTAACTTTAGTATTTGATCATCTCAAGAGAGTGAAGTTTTTGGAGCAAAATCATAGTTTTACACTAGAAGAACTTAGCAGTTTTAATGGGAAAAACGGAAAACCAGCATACATCGGTTATAAAGGCAAGGTATACGACGTTACCGCCTCCTCGCAGTGGCTTGACGGCGACCACCTCGGGCATGAAGCAGGAGAGGACCTAACCATGGCGATGGACATCGCACCGCACGGCGAGGAAGCAATCGAAAAAATGAAGGTAGTAGGCACCCTAACGGACACCTAACCAGCTTGATAGTGAGAGCGGCTTTATTTTTTCGGGAAAGGTTTAATTGATCTGTAAACAGTACTGTTTACAGTGATATGATGGCTCAGGTTCAACTTAGACTACCTGAAAAAACTTTGCAAGAAATCGACCGTTGGGTGGCTGAAGGAAAATTCAAAAACAGAAGCGATGCCATAAAAACTATAATAAGCCTTTATGAAGAACGCGAAAAAACACGCGAGTTCTACCAAATGTTGCTCAAACGTAGCCAGCAAGTCAAAGAGCACCCAGAAACGCTTGTACCTTTAGAGGAAGCATAGGCTGCTTGGTTTTCAAAGTTCTATTGCAAGTTAACGCGGCAAAGGCTCTTGGAAAACTCGATGAAGCAAACAGGTCAAGAATTAAAAAGGCACTTGAGGAACTTGCGGCTGACCCGTGGAAAACTGGGAAACCGCTACACCCCTCTGATTTTTGGAGCATTAGAGCTGGTGACTACCGAGCTGTTTATGAAATACACAAAGATCAAAACCAAATAATAGTGCTGTTTATAGGTCACAGAAAAAACGTTTACGATGACTTCTCAAAAATTTATTAAGATTAACGCCATGAGACGCCAAGGTTGCAGGTGACTTCTTTGACTGCCGTTGTTCGAAGTGTCAAGATATTTGGATGCCTCAAAAACTTTCTCGAAAGCATGAAAATAGAAAACAAGGCGCTTCCCTGGAAGCAAACGACTGGAATGCGAGACAAGCTAATCCATGTCTACTTTGGAGTAGACGCAGAAACGCTATGGAAAGCAGCCACTCAAAATATTGCATCATTAAAGAAATCTATTCAATTAATATTGAAAAAGCAAGAAAAGTTATAACGATGCATCCAAAAGAAGGCGAGGAAAGATCAGTAGCGGTGGACCACAACGGTTCGACGCCTAGACTCCGCCAGTCCCTTCAAGCCCTACGCTCTTACCCGCACCCCCTTGAGCGCACGACGTCCAAACTTAGGTTGCTCTCTCCCGAGCCTAGCCGGGTTCGCCTGGTGAACAATGAAGTAACTCCCCTACGGAAGTCACCCACAGACCGCCAGCCCCAAAGGACGGATAGTCAATGTTTCGGAAATGAAGATCCAAGCGGCCTTTGACGCCTCATCCGCAGATGTCGGCCCGTCGTATAGAGGGTTTACGGTACAATGGACCCCTACCCCACCGCCTAAGATCCACCGCCGAAACATAGAGGCACACAACAATCTATAAAGACTTTCGCAGAAGCAAACAATTTCCGTGGGCTTCTTGGGAAGAAAACTGCTATGCTTTCGGCTGACTTGCTAAAAAAGCGTATTATAGCAAAAGCATTTAAACAAAAAACATAAAGATAGGTTCAGTTGAGGAGCGCACCTTCACTTCTCAACATACTTTTAGGAGAAAGTAAAAATGAGTTTTTTAAAAAATAAAAAAATAGCAATGATTTTCACCGTTTGCCTTATGCTTTCAATGTCTGTGGCACCGATGCTCATTCCCCAGGCTGGCGCTCATACACCGCCAATTCAAATTCCAACACTTGCGTACATAAATGTGGGACCTAACCCTGTTGGGGTTGGCCAACAAGTTAACGTTGGCTTCTGGCTTAATCAGCCACCACCAGACGCGGTCGGGCCATTCGGAGACAGATGGATGGGTATGACTGTAAAAGTCACTTCACCCAACGGAACTGTCACAACCTTAGGGCCATTTACATCCGACGACACAGGAGGAACCCACACGAACTTTGTACCCAGCCAAACAGGCACGTATAGCTTCCAAATGTTCTATCCGGGACAAGTGTTAGCAGGTAACAACCCAAGCCCCGCATTAACTTCTGTAGCTGCTGCTTTCATTAACGACACATATATGGCTTCAAACAGTGTCATAGCGACACTCACGGTTCAATCGGCACCTGTAGGAGGACTTTCAGGTGCTCCGTTGCCGACAAATTACTGGACGACCCCAATAAACGCATTGAATGTCAACAATTGGTATGTCCTTGGCGGAGCCTCATTGTTCACCAACGGCTATAGCACCAGCGGCGGAGGTCAATACAATGTTAGCTCAAACTATAACCCATACACAACAGCGCCAATGTCAGCTCACATTTTGTGGACTAAGCCTGAAGCATTCGGAGGCGTTCTAGGAGGACAATACGGCGGAACAACCACCTATGGTAACTATTACTCAACCTCGCAGTACGAAAAGAAATTCGACCAAATAGTCATCAACGGCTATCTATACTACACTCAATTCCCTGGCAGTTCAACCACCCCAGTAGCCAACCTTTGCGTCGACCTATACAACGGGCAAGTCGTATGGTCAGATGACTCCACCAACTATGGCGGCGGTTCTCCAGCACAAACTGCATTAACTGCAACAGGCCTAGTTACGCCTTTCATTTACGGTCAAGTGCTTGACTTCGTAGCACCTAACCAGTACGGAGGCTTAGCATACCTGTGGACTACTGGAACCCCCGCTGGAATCGTCTCGTCAGGAACCACATTTAACATGTTTGACGCTATGACTGGAAGATACATCTTAAGTATCGTCAACGGCACAGGCATGACTATGACTTTTGACAGCAGTGGAGACTTGGTCGGCTACTACCTCAACAATACAGCAGGAACACAAATGATAGATGGCCCAATCAGTTCGGCTACTGGTCCCGCCAGAGTAGTGTCAACGATTAATGGACCTTCTCTAAATGAATGGAACTCAACACAATGCATAATGGCAGGCGCATGGGCCGCATCAGCTTCAGGTTGGGAATGGAGACCCCCACAAAACGGACTCATCGACTTCTCACTCGGACTTATGTGGAGAACACCCGCAGTCACCAACATCTCAGGCGTTCCAATACCAGCTTACACAACCTCGCCAGGCGGAATACGATGTATCAACAGCGGAGTAATCGTTCTAGCAGCATTCGCTCCAGGCGGAGCATCTTACTTCCAAGCCGGATTCGGATGTTACTCAGGCTACGACATAAACACCGGACAACTTCTCTGGTCAGAAAACATTACAATGTATCCATATACTGAAAACGGCAACACAGGTTCCGGATCAGTAGGAGATGGAGTTTGGACAATACCCAGCCACCAAAACGGCGAAATCCAAGGCTACAGCCTAACAACAGGACAACTCCTGTGGACAGACAACCTTACACCATTCGATGCATACGACAGCGTTGGCGGTTACTTTGCAAATCTCGCAGGCAACACACTTTACCTTGCAGGCTTCGGCGGCGACATTTGGTCAATAAACATGCTAAATGGCACAGTCAACTGGTACACAAACACAACTATGCTTATGGGCTCAAGCGCATACAATAGTCCCTATGGCGTATGGCCACTGTGGGGCTTCTCTCAAGGCGGCATAGCTGGCGGACTCTTGTTTGTTGAAGAAGGACACGAATACAGCCCACCACTATTCCTCGGAGCACAGCAACTAGCCATTAACACTACCAACGGAAAGCTTGTCTGGAGTGTAGATGCTTTCGATGTAGACAGCCATCCAGTAACTGCATACGGCGTTATGACGTCACTTAACGCATATGACAACCAAATTTATGCGTACGGACAAGGGCCTACTGCCACCACAATTAGCGCACCCCAAGTCGGAATTTCAACAGCCACTCCAATAACAATAACTGGAACAGTTATGGACATATCAGCCGGCGCAAAGCAAGACGCAGTCGCAGGAAACTTCCCGAACGGGTTACCAGCCATATCTGACGCCAGCATGAGCCAATTTATGGAAGCCGTTTACATGCAACAGCAGATGCCATCCAACATTACCGGCGTCCCAGTTACACTTAGCGTCCTTGACTCAAACGGCAATAACAGAGTAATTGGCACAACAACAACCAACAGCCTTGGAACCTACAGTTACACTTGGACACCTGATGTCTCAGGTAACTACACTGTCTATGCAACATTCGCAGGATCAAACTCGTATTATCCATCCTCAGCCTCAACTGGTTTCTACGCAAGCACCCCAGCACAAACCGTAGCACCCGCCCCGCTAGCCAGCACACAACCCACTGGAATGTACATCGCTTTAGCAGCTGTTGCAATAATAATTGTGGTAGCTATAGTTGGCGTAGTATTATTCATAGCCATAAGAAAACGACCATAACACCAACAACAAAAAACTAACTCTTCCCTCTATTTTTTCTATTTTTTTATACTTTAAGACTGTTTATTGGAGCTTTTTGTAAAGTACCGCTATTTTTTGGTTGCTGGTTGAGAATCCACGATTTCGGTTTTGCCGTTTTTTCTTATAACATGCAATTGAAAGTCATATTCTCTGCAATAGTTTTTGAAGTCTCTATAGTTTGCTTGGTTTGCTTGAAAATCTTCTTCGGTTACTATTTGGCAAATCCGCTTTAAACAACCCTTATGTGCCATAACATCTGGGACAACCCCGCCTACTTCTGAGGGTTTTTCCCAGCCTTCAGCGTTTGCCTTTACCAGCCAATTATCTTTCTTGAGATCTTCAGCAATAGTCCTAACGCATACATCATGAGAGTCTAGCGTGTCAGTTTTTTTCTTCGGGATGTCGCCAGCTTTTTGCTTGTTTTCAGGGTTTTGCTCAAAATTCTTTATCAATTCATCTATTTCTTTTGCAGTTTTAGCTTTCAATGTGTATTCTCCTTTTGTCGCTTTGAATGTTCCATCTTTTTCATGAGATATAGTAAATCCACTGGTGTAATCTGTATTTTTGCAAGATTCTTTTTTATTCATGCTTTATCCCCGTTTAAAACTTTTTCCACTGAACTATTACTGAGCGTTTTTTATAAGAACTGTCAAAGAGAATAATGTTTCCCTTCTTGGCAGATAGCAATTCCCGCAAAAGGAAAAAGGAATTCCTAAATAATAGATTTGACATAGGCGCTTGGATTACGAGGACACTCAATCAATAAAATATAACTGTGGGTGAAAGCAGAATGTGCGCGAGATTCTTAACGAAGACTTATGTCCTTGTGGTTTTGGCGGTTTTTTTGGTTCTGGTGGTAACCACTTACGCGCTTGCACAAGAGGCTTATTCGACCACCACGCCCTCAGCTGCAAACCAAACTCAGACGCAGATAAACAATATTCGTCAAACCGTGACGCCATTAAGCATTTTTGTTAATAATTTTCTTGTAAGCATTCTAGCTATCGTTCCGATAGGCGGTCTCATTTTTTTTGGCAGAGTGTGGATTAACACTGGGCAAACTATAGGCCAGTTGGCGTACTCTTACCATGTGTCTCCGCTGCTCTACGTAATCGGCGTTTACATTCCTGTAGGCACGATCGAAAACATGGCTTACTCAGTTATCCTTGCGGAAAGCCTTTTCTTAACATATGCAATGGCAAAAGGAACCTTCTTTGAACGCCTAAAATATCAAACATGGAAATCTCTAATACTCTATCTTGTCTTGTTGGCCATCGCCGCCACTGTCGAATCAACCTTAATTACTGGCCATCTATAACCAATCGTCAGGTTACTGCGTTTTCTGCTCTGCTTTTAGCTGCCGATTCTTTGTCCCCTCAGTTTTTTCTAGGGTCTGAGACCAGTTGGTAAAGCAGTCCCAGAGTAGGCTTGAATCCTTCTCTTTTTTGTTGGTGCTCATTGGTTCGCCTTGAGGTATTTGTTGAAAAAAGCCAACGCTAACGTCCATGCGTCTTCGGCTGCAGCTTTGTTGTAGACAGGTCTTGTTTCGTTGAAAAAGGCATGTTGCGTTCCTTGATAAATTTTTAGTTGAAAGGTTTTTTTGTGTGCAATCATGCTTTCGACTAAAGCTGAGACTCCGCAGGTTATCCTTTGGTCCTCCCCTGCGGAGATTCCGAAGACTGGTCCGCTTATTTTTGCTATTGCATCTAGTGGTTTTGGGTTTGCACCGTAGAAGGGAACCGCAGCCTTGAACGGGTACTCGGTTGCAAGTTGGTATGATAGGCCGCCGCCTAAGCAGAAGCCTGTTATGCCCAGGCTTTCAGGGTCGACGCTTTGGAGGGTTTTAATGTAGTCAACGCAGGAGAGCAAGTCTTTGGTCATTGCTTGTTCCGCGGTTTCTCGCCCTGTAAAAAAGAAATTTACGATTTTTCGGTCTTCTTCAGATAGGCTCGCTATCAGTTTTTGCATTTCTGCTGGGTCATTACGTTTTTCTGGAGGGAGCTTCCACATTTGTGTCATGCCCCTTTGGATGGCTTCTTCGGTTAGGTCTTTTTGTCGGCTGAAAAGGTGCGGGGCGACGGCGACGAAGCCTTGTTGGGCGTACCTGTCTGCGACGCCTTTGATTTGAGTGTTGAGTCCCCAGGCTTCATGGACGACGATGATGGCGGGGTTGGGTGTTTTGGTTTTTGGAGCGGCAACATAGCATGTCATGACTGCGCCGTCAAAACATTTGAATTTTGAAGTTTCACTTGAAAATTCCATAATGATCACTAATACCTTTTCTCGGGTTATTATATAAGGGTAGTTTACAAACGCTTGTTTGTTTGCACTATTAGCCAGCTTTATGAACTCCTTTGAGGTGCACTTACAATGAATCATACGGAGGGTCCGGCAGGCTATTTTCGATGTTTATTCTAAAGCGTTTATCAAGACTTAAGCTATAATGCAAATAAATTATCTATAGGAGGGATAGGGGTCTACTATTTGAAACGGTTTTCTAGCAACAAAAAGGCGGCCAAAGCATCGCCCTTTAACCCATGCAAGTGAAACGACGAGGGAGGATAGGGGTCTACATTTTACATGGGATTTCTATAGGTAAAATTGGCGCTGGCTGCGCTCTCTACGGGGTATGAGTCTAGTTTTTACAACAAGCTTCTATAGGTAAAAATGGGAACTATATTCAAGCCTTAATTTTAGTGGCTACTTTTAGGGCTGAGGCGGCTGCTTGCAGTTCTTTTAGCATTGCATTAGTATTGTCTTTGTGTTTTTGGGTTAGGTTGATGAATGCGCTTCCGACGATGACGCCGTCTGCCCCTGCCCCGATAATTCGCGAAACGTGTCCTGGCTTGGAGACTCCAAAGCCCACTGCCAACGGAATCTTGGCCGCCGTGAAAGGCAGCACCCGTTTGACAAGGGCGATGGTTGAATCTGAAACATCTGTTTGGGTGCCTGTGACGCCGAAGTGGGAAACGAGATACAGAAAACCCGACGAACACTCAACAATCCGTTTGAGCCGCTCGTTGGAGGTGGATGGGGCGGCTAGAAAGATTGTGTCGACACAAGTTTTGCTTGCCGCCTTTTTGTAGTCGCCTGCTTCTTCAATGGGCAAGTCGGGTACAATGACTCCGTCTAATAGGCACTCTTTTGCTAAAGCGAAGAATTTGTCGAGGCCCATCCTGAACACTGGGTTGTAATATGTCATGACAGCGATAGGCACGTCATGCCGCAGGCGGATTTCCTTAGCAATTTCAAGAACCTTAATGGGAGTTGTTCCAGCCCTTAGCGCCCGTACGCTCGCAGCCTGAATTGTAGGTCCATCGGCGATGGGGTCAGAGAACGGCAAGCCAAGCTCCAGAACGTCAACGCCACCTTTGATTAATGCATCAGCAATTTTGAGAGTTAAGTCCGGCGTTGGGTCTCCAGCGGTGATGTAGCCGACGAGGGCGCCGTTTCCATTTGCTTTGGCTTTTTGGAATGCAACCGATATTGAGCTCATATTTTTACCCCGATGTAATCAGCTATGGTTTCCACGTCTTTGTCGCCTCGCCCTGACAAAGTTACAACTATGGACTGCGTCTTTTCCATTTTAGGCGCCAGTTTCATCGCATAAGCTACCGCATGAGAGGACTCCAAAGCGGGTAGAATGCCTTCTTCTCTGGATAGAGTAAGGAAAGCTTCTACTGCTTCCTTGTCGGTCGCTGAAACGTATTGTGCCCGCTTGAGTGTTTTCAGAAAAGAATGTTCGGGTCCAACGCCTGGGTAATCTAAGCCTGCAGATATGCTGTGGGTATTTTGGATTTGCCCATTACTATCCTGGAGAAAGTACGAGAACATTCCGTGGAATACCCCTTCGGAACCCGCAGATAATGTGGCAGCATGTTTGCCTGTTTCTATGCCTTCACCTGCAGCTTCCACACCATAAAGTTTGACTACAGAGTCATCTTCAAAAAAGTAAAATGTGCCCATTGCATTGCTTCCGCCGCCCACACAAGCAACCAACGCGTCAGGCAATCTGCCTTCTTTAGTTTGGAATTGCGTTTTGATTTCTTTACCTATAACACTTTGAAAATCCCTAACAATCATCGGGTACGGGTGTGGACCCATTGTAGACCCAATCAAGTAATAGGTAGATTCAATGTTAGTTACCCAATCCCTAAAAGCCTCATTAATGGAGTCTTTGAGGGTTTTTGTGCCCGATTCCACAGGGTGCACTTCAGCGTTTAAAAGTTTCATACGGAACACGTTGAGGCGTTGACGTTCACAGTCTTCCGTGCCCATAAATATTTCCGCTTTCAACCCTAAAGCTGCGCAAGCTATCGCGGTGGCTACACCATGCTGTCCAGCTCCAGTCTCAGCAATTACACGCGTTTTGCCCATTCGTTTAGCGAGCAACGCCTGTCCGAGTGTGTTGTTGATTTTGTGTGCTCCGCCGTGGGCCAAATCTTCGCGTTTGAGGTAAATTTTAGCCCCGCCCAGCTTACGCGTCAAATTCTCAGCGTAATACAACGGGGTCGGTCTGCCCACGAAATCTGCAAGGTAATAGTCGAGTTCTTTTTGGAAGCCGGGGTCTTTCCTTGCTTGGCCGTAGGCTTCTTCCAGCTCCCTGATTGCCTCCATAAGAACTTCAGGTACGAATCGGCCGCCGTATTTCCCGTATTTGCTGTCAACTGGGTAACTGCTTATTTTATTTTGCATTCACAAACTCCTTGACCTTCTGTTCAATATCGCTGCTTGACATTATGGCTGATCCGATAAGGAAAGCTCGTGCGCCAGCCTGTTTCAAAAACTCTATGTCTGCGGTTGTGTTGATGCCGCTTTCACTAACAACCAGTTTGCCGTTAGACCCGTTTTCAGCCAGAATTCTCTTCGTCACGCCCAAATCAACCTTTAATGTGGATAGGTTGCGGTTGTTTATTCCAACCAAATCTGCGCCTGAAGTTACGGCAGAGCAAAACTCCGCTTTAGTGTGTGTTTCAAGCAGAACTTCAAGCCCCAACAGATGGGCTCCAAGTATCATTTCATCCACGCTTTTCTCGATGTAGCCTCTATCAAAGAGCGCTTGAATCAACAAAACAGCGTTTGCCCCCATCTTATAAGCCGACTGGATCTGCACCGGACTCACAATTATGTCTTTCATAAGAATAGGCAACTTCACTGCCCCTCGAGCCTGAGCTAACGCTTCAAGCGAACCGCTGAACTGCCTGGGTTCAGTTAACACAGATAACCCTGTTGCTCCGCCTCTTTGCATTGCCTTCGCAATCTCGCCTGCATCAATGTTTGATCTTATGACGCCAGCGGATGGTGAAGCAGCTTTAATTTCACTTATAACAGGAGCTGCTTTGCAGTTTAGAATTGCCTGCTTTAAACTGACATGGATACGTTCTGAGGGTTGAGCTTGATCGTAATATTCGTCATCAACGTTTATTTGTGCTACCCGGGCCAGCACATCAAGATAATCACGCATATTTCTCTTCAAACTCCTTAAGTTTAGACTCACTACCCCCCGAAGCCACAATTAAACCTTTAAGCTTACGGTAGGCAGCACCACTTATGATTGATTCACGAGCTAACTCCATACCCCCTTCAAAATCCTCAGCTCCCCCGCCAACAACAATTCCTGCAGCACTGTTAACAAGGGCAAACTCCACTTTGGGATCGTCGAGGGCAAGATTGCCGCTCACAATTCTGAAGAAAACTTCAGCGTTTTCCTGGGCGGCTGCCAACTTCAAATCTGCAATGGATGCTTTCTCTACTTTGAAATCGCTTGGAGAAACCTCAAACTCTTGTACTTCGCCGTTCTTTAACCATGCAACAACGGTTTTTCCAACAGTTGACACCTCATCCAAACCATCTAAACCGTGGACAACCATGGCTTCTTCACAGCCCAAACGTTTCAAAGCATAAGCCAACGGCGCAGTCAACTTCTGGTCGTAAACTCCTAAGAGCTGCGCGTTTGCAGATGCAGGGTTAGTTAATGGACCCAGAAGGTTGAAAACGGTGCGAATGCCAATTTCCCGTCTCGGTTCAGCCGCATACATCATTGCAGGATGAAAAGCTGGGGCAAACATGAAGCCGATGCCCACCGTCTCAATGATGCGCTCAACCTCTTTAGGCTGCAAATCTAAATTGAGCCCAAGCTTTTCCAGCACGTCGGCGCTTCCACTTTTGCTTGTAACCGCCCTGTTCCCATGCTTAGCAACTGCGACACCTGCGCCCGCAATCACGAATGCCGCTGCAGTGCTGACGTTGAAAGTTTTGATTTTGTCTCCGCCCGTACCGCAAGTGTCAACAAGGCGGCTTTGCACATGGGGGTGGATTTTGATGCTGTGCTCGCGCATTACCGCGGCAAAAGCAATTAGTTCCTCAACAGCTTCGCCTTTCATTCGCAATGCTGTTAGAAAAGCCGCTGTCTGCGAGCTTGTTGCTTTACCTGAAATGACTTCACGCATGATTTCCCCTGACTCATCGCTTGTTAAGCTGTTGCCTTCAATGAGTTTCTGTATGCCTTCCCGAATCATGGCCGATTTCCATCCAAGAAGTTTTTAATTATAATTTTGCCGTCTTCGCAAAGAATCGACTCAGGGTGGAATTGGACGCCGTCAATTGGAAATTTGACATGCCTAACCGCCATAATTTCCCCGTCATCAATACATTCAGCACTGATTTCAAGACACGACGGAACAGATGAGCGTTCTCCTGCTAGCGAGTGATACCGCGTAGCCGTGAAGGGATTGCGAACGCCTTTAAAGATGCCCTTTTGGTCATGTTCTATGGTGCAGGTTTTGCCGTGCATTAGACGCTTGGCATGGACGATTTTGCCGCCAAAAGCATGGATTATTCCCTGATGCCCCAGACAGACACCTAAAGTGGGAATGGAAGGGCTCATTGTTTGAAGGATTTTTGTGCACACCCCGAAGTACTTTTCATCTTCAGGGGTACCTGGCCCCGGTGAGATAACTATTCGGTCAGGATTTAGCAGCCTCAATTCTTCCAACGTTACTTTGTTGTTTCTGTAGACTATTGGTTCAGCGCCCAACTCGCCGATGTACTGTACTATGTTATACACAAATGAGTCGTAGTTGTCAATCACAACAACCTTCACTTAGGCGCACCTCCAGCCATCTCCAGCGCCTTCATAAGCGCCCTTGCTTTGTGTTCCGTTTCAAACCACTCCTGCTCTGGTACAGAATCAGCTACGACGCCTCCGCCTGCTTGGATGTAGGCTTGGTTTTTGTCGGCGAAGAGAGTGCGGATGGTTATGGCGAAGTCTGCGTTGCCATTGTAGGAAAAGTAGCCGACGGCTCCAGCATAGGGCCCACGCCTAGCAGGTTCCAACTCGTCAATTATCTCCATTGCCCGCACCTTTGGGGCTCCAGAAACCGTTCCCGCAGGAAAAACAGCCCGCAGTGCATCGTAACTTTGAAGATTATCGCGAAGCTGCCCCACTACTCGAGAAACAATGTGTTGCACATGACTGTACTGATGGACTTTCATGAATTCGGGAACATGAACACTTCCAAACTTAGAGATTCTGCCCACATCGTTTCGCGCTAAATCAACAAGCATTACATGTTCAGCCCGTTCTTTTGGGTCGGCTAATAATTCAGCGACTAATCTGTCGTTTTCGACTGGATCTTGAGCAACCGGTCGGGTGCCTGCAATTGGGAAGGTTTCAACCGTCCTATCTTCGACTCGGACAAGCATTTCTGGGCTTGCTCCAACGATTTGCCGCTCGTTGGACTTGTAAAAGAACATGTAGGGAGACGGGTTGATGGTTCTGAGCGCCTCATAGAATGGGACCAAATTGCCGTTTGTTTGGAACTGGAAGCGTTTAGAGGGAACAACTTGGAAGATGTCTCCAGCGGTTATGTATTCTTTTGCTTTTTGTACTGCTGCCTCATAGGTTTCTTTTCTTATGTTTACTTTGGGCTCAGTGTATGTTAACAATTCTTGGTCAATAGGCTGCTTCAGCAGGTGTTCAACCTCAGGTAGACGGTTTTCGCCGCGGTAATAGTAGTAGGCTTGTTTTTTTATATGGTTGAAAGCTAAGCCGTCATCAAATATGCCCATTTCTAAGTCGGGAAAACCCAGTTCTGCTTTCCCATTCTCCGGTAGGCTTTCCCAGTAGTGAACAGCATCATAGGAAATATATCCGACTGCTCCGCCGACGAATCGAAATTCGCTGTTGGAAGAGGCTTGATCTTTGAGGAGGCGCTCTAAAATTTGGAGTGGGTCTTTTGTTTGCTCCGTGATTGTTTGTCCTGTTTGTTGATTTTGGATTTGGGCTATGCCGTTTTTTGTTTGGAGGGTTATTTTTGGGTCGAATCCAATAAACGAGTATTGGGCTAGTTTTTTTGGTCCTTCGATGGATTCTAAAAGATAGGTTGTTTGGTATTGTTTTTGGAGTTTTGAAAATATTTCGAGGGGTTGCTGTTGGAGCGAAATCTGTTGGATTTTTAGGGCGTCTGCTGATTTAGGTTTTGTTGTGCCAAAGGCGATTCCCCATTTGCTTCTGCTCCTTATGTTCTGAACCAGACTACAACGTACTATTTAAGGCTTATTTGTACAGAAACGTTCATTTAGGAGTTTTGAGCACCATATTCATCCAATCAAAATAAGCTTTCGAACCCTCAACAATCGGCAAAGCCAAAACCTCCGGCACCTCATAACTATGCATGCCCCGAACATGCTCAACAACCTCCTCAAACAAATCAATCCGCGACTTCATAACAATCAAACATTCTTCAGCGTGGTCAATTTTGCCAAGCCAATAAAAAGAAGACGAAACAGAATTGATGATGTTTCCGCAGGCAATCAAGTGATTATCCAAAAGGGTCTGGGTTATTTTTTCCGCTTGCGCTTTATCTTTGGCAGTAACTAAAATTACTATGTAACTGTTTTTCAAAGAACTTTTCCCCAAAATGTTGGTTTAAGCAAATAAATAAAGTCTTAGGCAATTTGGCCATGAGAAGTCTTGGATTTAGCGAAACATGATTTAAATTTGTGTTTCCTCTATGTGGTATAGAGATATGTTAGGTAAGTACTGGAGGGATGTCGTTTGATTGAAGAACAGCTTAAAGTGCTAAAAGGATTTAATGACGCAACTAAAGGCATGGATCTAAACGCGTTTTCGAAAAAACTCAATTTAACCACAGCTGAAACCATAGAACAAATGAAACAGCTTGCAAAAGAAGGATTTCTGCAGAAAGTCGGTGGAGGATATGGAATAGCGCATAAAGGGAAAGCAGCGTTAAAGGCACTTTTGCCTGTTCCTGAAGGGATGAGTTTCCAGTTCTACTGTGCGTTAACCCAGCCTATCCAGCTCTCGGCAGCCACGCTTAAAGAGTTTTATTTAGCTGTCAGGCAGGTCAGCTTAGAATCATTAGAGTTTCATCTCTACCGAAGCGACTTTGAAAACTGGGTAAGAGACGCAGGCAAAGACCCAGAGCTTGCGCATGAAATTAGCCATCTCAGAGAAGACGAAATTAGAGGTGACGAATTAAGAACCGAGCTTCTAAAACTGCTTGATAATGCGTACAGCATCCGAGAACTTATCTAACCAGCCCCTTCTTACTGGTTTAGCCTTTTCCACCATTCTGGAACTCTTGCATTTTCTCTACAGTCCCAAGAGTCAAATGGCTTAATGTCCAAAACGGGTGTACCATCATAGGCGTCTAAGCCGCGTACAGTCAAGACGTTACTTTCAACCTTCAACAGTTCCACCAGTGTTAACCCAATTGGATTTGGACGCATGTTAGTTCTAAGGGAAAAGACCCCAAGCAGAGGCATATCCATGCGGCCTCTCGGATGGAACTTTAAACCACGCTGCTGATTGGCAACTTCGTGTAGCCAGAAAAGCACAAACACATGAGAAAAACCCTCAACTCCATCTAAGCCTTCAATCAAATCGTTGTTTAGGATTATTTGGCAGGTTCTGGATTTGTCTTTAACTTCGTTGCCGACTGCTTCAGTTTTAACATAGCCTATGGGAGTTAACTCGATTTTTCGGTTAAAAAACATTCGGTCCCCATCCTCAACTTTCAGTGAGCGATAGAAACTATTTAAAGATTCGATTGGGCGAGACATGCAAAAGTATTATTCTTTCCTAGAGAAGAGTCTATTATGTTGCGTATTGGCCACAGGGGCGCTGGAGCTTATGTGCCCGAAAATACATTGGCTAGTTTTAAAAAAGCGCTGGAAATCGGTGTTAACGCTGTAGAGTTGGACGTAAGAAAAACTAAAGATGGACAGCTAGTTGTTATTCACGATGCTGATGTTAAGAGAACAACGGATGGAGAAGGATTGGTTTGCGAGCTCACACTTGACCAAATCAAGGGTCTTTCATCTAATGGTGAAAAGGTTCCGACTTTAGAGGAAACGCTGGATTTTTTGGACAAGAAAATAAAGGTATTTGTTGAGCTAAAGGAAGCTGGTTATGAGGAGCAAGTGCTATCTTTAGTGTGCAAAAAGGGCTTGGAGAAAAATGTAGTTATCGTTTCTTTTCTCGAAGATGCTCTTAGAAAGGTACGGAAACTCGATGGAGACATTGAGACGGGGCTAATTTACGCTAAACACAGCAATCCTCTCAAAGCAGCATTGGATTTGAAAGCTAACTACCTTCTTGCACTCTACCGATTTACTCACACCGCTACAGTTGAGAAAGCCCATCAGAACGGGTTAAAAGTGGTGGTTTGGACAATAAATAACCCCGAGGAAGCTGCTGAGTACGCTAAGAAGGGCGTGGACGGAATAGCTAGCGATAAACCCGACATTCTTAACGACGTTTAGTGAATATCCAACTGAGCATTAATAATCTGCATTATCTGTTCTGCATCCTCTTTACTCTCATCATTCAACGGGGTTAACTGAATTTCACCAGCAGATTTGACCCCGAAACCAAGTTCCGCTGCCCGCTTAAGCTGATCTTGGTCAAAAACTTCCGCTTCGCCGACTTTGCCTTTTGCTCCATGCAACTTAAGAATGGCTACTCCGACAGCGTCGATTGCTACTCGGTCTCGGCTTGCAAGCAAAAGGTTAGGCTCCACTAACTTGCCCTGCTCGGGACCGCCAGTTACGAAGGCTTTGATGCCGTCCATTAAAACAAAGTCCAAATTGTAGTTGCTGTTTATTTCGGCAATCATCTGCCGCTGGTAAGGCGAGCCATGGAGCTCCCACATGTAATCATACATTCCGCCTGGAACCTTTTTTGCCACTAAGCCTACTGAGTTTTTCATTGAAAGCGTAAAGTGTCCACCGAACCGATGGGTTTTAAGGCAGCAGGTTTGAACGACCTTGTCAGCGTCATGAAATAATTTTGCCAAATAGAAGCCTTTAATCCAATGGGTGCCTTCCCGCTCCACTTTAAGCCAGTCTTCTTTTCCCACGTTATTTAAAACAACAGCTTTAAACCCCAGTTCCTGAGACAGAGCTAAAACGCCCATTTGCTCTAGTACTTCTTCAGTGTTGCCCATGCCGCTGCGTTCAGCCATCGTAATACCGCCTGCTCCAGCCGCCTTCAAAGATTCAATCAGAATCCTTAGCGTATCTATGTGTGTTGATGCTGGAAACGGATCAGCACTGTTATAGTTAGCTTTCAAAGCTACTTGCTTGCCAGCATAGTCTGAAAGGTCGAATTTTTTAAGTAACGAAGGGATACCTGTTGTGCGGTCTGTTGTTTTAAGAATAAAAACTTCACCTTTCGGGTTTGCCATAAAAATTCTCCATTAAAGTTAAAGAGATCGTTTGTTATTAGTTTTTCACTGCATCAAGCTGAAACAACAAACCGCAAGCTCTATATTATGCAGTGAAGCCATTTTTGAAAAGCAAGAAAGTGCGGGTCCGTAGCTCAGTCAGGCTAGAGCATCGGACTCTTAATCCGAGGGTCGCGGGTTCAATTCCCGTCGGACCCGCCAAAATTCAATTAAAGTTTCTGACGACTCGGTCGTTTCTGTATTTCATCCGAAGGGTTTCTTGGCATGTTAGGTTTGTTTTCAGTACTAAGGAGCTGCTTTAGGCGCCAGACAAGTACATCGCGGTCATTGGATTGTTGTAGCTTCCATAATTCACGGTATTCTCTAAATTGTTGCCCTGAAATTTTGCCCTTTGACTGTAGTTCCCCTAACAGTTTTACAAAGCTTTGAAGGTCCAATTGCTCGTCGGTTATCGTTGCGTTTTTCTTTTCTTCAGCCGAGTGTTCAGTGTCTGGGGGAGGGTAGGTCTGGTATAAGAAACGGGTAAAATACAATGTATCCCAGCTATGAGTTAGGGGCAAACTGTTTTTGGCTTTAAGTAGCTCCGTGGAGTATTGCTCATATTCCTGTCCAAGCGAAAGGTACTTTGTTTGGGCAGCAAACGAGTCCGCTACACGATTATCGAAATGGCGCAGATGCTGATTACTGAAAATGGGCAGGACTGTGCCAGTTTCATAGTTAAAGCAATAGATGATTTTTTTGACAAGTTGCTTGTCTTGTCCTAAACCGCCTATTTTTTCCCAAGGTGCGTCCACTTTTTGTGCTAAAGACTTTCTGCTGTCTACTGCAATACGGAGTAGATTTTTGAAGTCTTGGATTTGAAGTCGAGTGTTACGATAAATGTTGCTGCTGTTAAGGGTTGGGTTACCGAAAGGCTTGAGGGATGCTTCTAACAGACGGAAGAACTCGCCGACCTCATCGGGGTTTAATTTGAACAGCTTATCGGGGTCCAACCACTCTATCGAGCGGAGGTTTTCTGTAAAAGGAAATTTCTGCCTAAATTCTCTTAAGCGACCAAACTCAATTTCAACTTCATGTTTAATTGAGCAGTTTTTATCGAAAGCATTTGCTTTCTCAAGCATTGAATTAATTCGAGACATTTCGACCCTACATGTATTCGTTAATCTGTGCTATTAAGCTTCAACAGTTTCAAACTTTTGGTGACTAAATAATGAGTTGCCTCGTTAAGTTTATCAGACAATTAAGTTCTTTTTTCAACTGCCCGTCGAATGTTGTGCAGGAATAAGGGAATTATCCAAAGCATAAATCTCAACGGGATGCCATCGCCTACCGGTATCTTCCAAGTCCAAAAGAAAGGCAGTGCTGAGACAAAAAAGATTGCTGCACCGATTAACTGCGTGTTCCTCATAAGGGTGTAGTGCTTCATTATTTCACTAGGTTTATCTTTGTCAGCCAAAATTGATGTACCTAGAACTGCAAGAACCGTAAATAATCCTCCAAGGTCTAAAGCGTAGAGGATAGACACATTCTGTGTCGATAACTTGCTGAATATTAGCTAGTTGAAGAGAAATGGTTCAATAGATACCACGAAAAGAAGAAAGATGTTTAGGTAAACTGCACGTGAAGTTTCTATGCGTAAGTTTTGTCTTGCGCGGGTATATGGGTATTAGGCGCTGACCAGGATGAGAAAGCTGAAAGCAAATTACAATGAGGTCGGAGAGAGAATTATGCGGGCTTTGGGTGTTGATCGCTCTGCCCTCGATGGGTCCCTTGAGAACTTTTTTGTGTGAGTTGCAATATAGCGTTAGTGCAAAGTCAAACTTGCCGTTAGCACGATTAGTACGAACACCGTGATGAGCACGTATTTGTAGTGTCTTTCCCCTGCGAAGTAGACGGCCGAAGTTATCGCTCGGATGTAGGGGGTTAAAATCAATATTATTAGCCCAAGCGTTATGAAAACAAGAGCATCTTGAGAAGCAAATGAATGTTGGAACACACTGACAGTGAAGACGAAAAAGTTCTGTCCCACAATGAAGACGCTTTTGTCTTGAGAAATCTGTACGTTTCCGTATTCGCCATAATACAGGACCATGCCTATGCCTATTAGGACTACGCTGGCGATGACCCCGATGATGAGCAGGTAGCTTATGATTGTTTCCAAATTGGATTCGCCGCTGCCTAATACCGTGGTCACAGAGACAGCACCCCCTTGTAAAGCATCTGAATTATCAACAACGTGACAATAATTAGGAACAGGATTCTGAGGTTTCGGTCGCGCACTTTATTTAGCAATCTTCCGCCGACTACTGCGCCAATTGTGACGCCAACCGCCATAGGCGCCATCAAGGTCACGTTGAGGAGCCCCGAGAAGAGGTAGACGCTGACGCCGGCCAAGGCAGTCATGCCGATGATGAATGTGCTTGTGGCGCTTGACACTTTAGCAGGCATTTTCAGAACCTTCTCGTGGACGATGAC
>PLSP01000131.1:0-18351 GCA_003165195.1 Candidatus Bathyarchaeota archaeon
ACGAGGTTCCACTGGTGATAACGTATTATCAGCGTGGTGGTCCTTCAACTGGACAGCCTACAAGACATAGCCAGCAGGACTTGCGGTTTGCAATGCATGCGGCTCACGGAGAATTCGCTAGGATAATTCTTGCGTCAGGAGATATTAAGGAATGCTTCTTTGACGCAGCAGAAGTATTCAATTTAGCTGAGAAATACCAAATGCCCGTTATCCATCTGCTTGACAAAGGAATGGCGAACAGTTCACAAACCTACCCAGTATTTGACTATAGCAAGACAAAGATTGACCGTGGCCAAATAGTTACAGAAAAAGAGTTGGAAGGCAAAGAATACAAACGTTTCAGGTTCACAGAGACAGGAGTTTCCCCCAGAGCTTTCATAGGAACAAAAAATGCCATCCAATGGTGCAGCGGTGACGAACACAATGAGAACGGAAACATAAACGAGGAGCCGTTTGTTCGTATTAAAATGATGGAGAAAAGAATGAAAAAGCTCGATTTGGTTGATAAGGAGGTTCCGTTGGAGTTGAAGGTTAACTTTTTCGGTGATAAAGACTCAGAGAACATAGTTGTTAGTTGGGGTTCGCCTAAAGGGGCTATAATAGAATCCCTCAACCAGCTGAAAGAAGAAGGCTTAAGTTTAGGGTACATTCAAGTGCGCATGATACATCCTCTTCCCTCTGCCTACATAAAAAGCATGCTTGAGGGCAAAAAACGCATAATAGACATCGAAGACAACTTCACTGCGCAACTTGGCGGCATAATAACAGAGCACACAGCCATCAAACCAACTCACTACATCCTCAAATACACAGGTAGACCAATGGCAACCACCGAAGTTTACCAAGCCATCAAAACAGTTTTAGCCGACAAAGCAGCCGAAAGGCAGGTGTTGACGTTTGGCGCATAAACCATCAGACTACAAAACAAGTGTCTATATGGACTGGTGCCCAGGCTGTGGCGACTTTGGTATAACAAGCGCAATGCAGATGGCGTTTGCCGAACTCAACCTTGAGCCACACAACATTGTCGTTGTTTCAGGTGTAGGTAACGCAGCTAAGACACCTCACTTCATAAAAGCCAATGGCGTTCACACCTTGCATGGACGAATGTTGCCTTTTGCTATGGGCATAAAAGTTGCCAACCCCGGCTTAGAGGTAATTGGCGTGGGAGGAGACGGCGACGGGTTAGGTATCGGTGCAGGACATTTTGTAAATGCTGGACGCAGAAACATTGACATGACTTATTTGCTCTTTAACAATGGGGTCTACGGTCTAACGAAGGGCCAGGCTTCCCCAACGCTTCCGCTGGGCGTTCAAACCAAGGGGCTTCCCAAACCAAACATTAACCAGGCAATAAACCCAGTGGCGCTCGCTATTACTTCAGGTTACACTTTTGTGTCCAGGGCATACGCGTTCGATGTAATGCATCTAAAAGACGTGATTAAACAGGGAATTGAACATAAAGGCTTAGCCCTTGTTGAATGCCTACAGCCATGCCCAACCTACAACGACATCAACACTAAGGAATGGTATGATGGCGAAGACAGAAAAGACCCTGCAACTGGCAAAGCCCAATCCAGACTCTACAAACTCCAAGAGACGGGGTTCGACCCAATAGTTCATGACTGTAATGAAGAATTCAAGAAAAAAGTCGCCGGCATAGAAAAAGCTCAGGAATGGGGTGACAAAATCCCTATAGGCGTATTCTACCAAAACCCGCTTGAACCAACCTTCCAAGATCGCATAACTGAACGCATACCCTTCTACCAGGAAAACCCCCCCGCTAAGCAGAAACTTAAAGATGAAGACGGCGTTGCAACAGCCGACTTAAGCGTTTTTATTGACGACTTAAAAACTAGTTAGGAAGGGAATTGCCTCCCATTGGAGGCATAATAAAAGCCCTCTTCCTTTCTCCTCGATCCTTCTCCTCAAACAACCTATACCCTTGAATGCATATAAACAGCTATTTCCAGAATCGACATATTCGCACTAACGCCTTTGAATCTGCGTTTCCTCATCAAAGTAGCATTCTACAGTGAACTTGGGCGTGTCGATGCAGTAGAAGATCAAATCTGTTTTCCCAGCGTTAGTGATTGTTTGTGAGACTCCGGTTGGAATAACAACTACGTTTCCTTTAACTACTTCTGTAGGTTGGAGTTCGCCAATGTGAACTATACCTTTTCCGCTGTCGTCAGGCATGTTTCCTGTACATCTTTGAGGTGATGGGGCACAGTGGTGTCTCCTGGTTTTATGCGTGCATGAGCGATTAAGATGTCGTCGGTGCTGTAGTTCTCCGCTATCGAACAACGTTCGTAGGTAGGGGTCTCGTTTAAAACACTGTTTTTTATGATTTTTGCCTTCAATTTTTCACCCTTTTTATTTTTCGGTTTAGAATGGAACCAATGTATCTGGTATTTGATTATATTATTTGCGCAAACTTTAATCAAACCATTATTTACGTGAAATTGGGCTTTTTTGGCTAACAGTGGCTGTTTTGTAGTTTTTGTTATTGCGTTTTTTGTTTATTTTTCATGGAGTTATTGTAATCTTTATGGTCTATATTTTCACTTAAGTGTGGAAATGCCTTAAATAGGCGCTAAATGTAGTGGTTTGGTAAGATCATTAACACTACGCATATAACAAGGCACGAGTAATGTGATATATGAGATGCCCATATTGCAACTCTGAAAACTCCAAAACCCTAGAAACACGAGATTCTCCAGACAACACCACCCGAAGGAGAAGAGAATGCGTCGGCTGTGGAAAACGCTTCACAACATACGAATATGTAGAAACCGTGGAGCTCATGGTGAGAAAAAAAGACAGCAAACTCGAACGCTTCGACGTTAACAAGATAATCCGGGGTTTGCAGAAAGCATGCGAGAAAAGACCAGTAGCCATGGAGCAAATTAACGAGTTGGCAGGCAAAGTGCGCCAAGACTTGATGCTTAAAGACATAGAAGAAGTTAAGTCCGAAGAAATCGGCGATCTAATAATGAAGCACCTGAAAAACGTTGATCGCATCGCGTACATTCGGTTCGCTTCGGTTTACAAGCAGTTTGAAGAGCCTGAAGATTTCAGGCGATTACTGCTTGAGGTGAAAAAACAATGAAATTTGTGTTAAAACGTGATAGCAAATTAGAACCCTTCGATCAGGAACGAATAACAGTCGCCGTCTGGAAAGCTGCAAAAGCAGTAGGCGGCACAGACAAAACCCAAGCTAAGAAAATAAGCGAAGAAGTAGTGGTTGAACTACAAAAAACATACGGCGACGATGGTGTCCCAACAGTAGAAGAAATCCAGGATATCGTTGAAAAACGTCTAATCGAAAATGGGCACGCTCAAACAGCTAAAGCCTACATCCTCTACCGCAAACAACACAGCGACATGCGTGAGTTAGCCGCATTACTGAGCAGCTCAGACATGGTTGACCAATACCTTGAGGTTGAGGATTGGCGAGTAAAAGAAAACAGCAACATGAGTTACTCGTTGCAGGGACTAAACAACTACCTCTCATCTACTGTAATTGCTAAGTACTGGATATCAAGGATTTATCCGCAGGATATTGCCGACGCCCACTTCTCAGGCGACCTACATATCCATGACTTAGGCGTGCTCGGACCATACTGTGTGGGCTGGGATGTAAGCGACCTTCTATTATCTGGATTCGGGGGAGTCAGCGGCAAAATAGAGAGCAAACCAGCAAAACACTTCCGAACAGCGCTGGGCCAAGTCGTAAACTTCTTCTATACATTGCAGGGTGAAGCCGCAGGAGCACAAGCATTCAGCAACTTTGACACATACCTTGCACCTTTCATAAAATACGACAATCTATCGCAGAAAGATGTTGAGCAGGCGTTACAGGAATTCTTCTTTAACATGAACGTGCCAACCCGTGTCGGTTTCCAGACACCGTTTACTAACCTAACTTTGGATTTGACCGTTCCTGACTTCATGAAAGACGAGGCTGTGGTATACAATGGGAAAGTAATGCAGGACACTTATGGCAGCATGACAAAGGAGATGGAAATGTTCAATTTAGCCTTCGCAGAAGGCATGCGGCAAGGCGACTCCAAAGGTCGAGTCTTCACTTTCCCCATCCCAACATACAACATAACCAAAGACTTCAACTGGGATTCACCTGTAGCCCAAGCAATCTTCGAAGTAACCGCTAAGTACGGCGTCCCATACTTCAGCAACTTCGTTAACAGCGACATGAAACCTGAAGACGTCCGTAGCATGTGCTGCCGACTACGCATCGACAACCGTGAACTCCGCAAGAGAGGCGGCGGATTCTTCGGCGCTAACCCCTTAACAGGCAGCATAGGCGTTGTCACACTTAACATTCCACGCGTCGGCTACTTATCCAAGGACGAGGATGAGTTCTTTGAGCGACTGGAAAACCTGATGGAAGTCGCGAAAGCAAGTTTAGAACTTAAACGTAAAGTCCTTGAAGCCTTCACAGACAACGGCTTATACCCCTACTCCCGCCGCTATCTACGCCATGTAAAAGAGGGCTATGGCAAGTTCTGGAAAAACCATTTCTCAACTATAGGCATAGTAGGAATTAACGAGGCAATCCTGAATTTGCTTGGACAAAACATTGCGTCCCGCGATGGACAAGCATTCGCTGTTAAAATGTTAACCTTCATGCGTAAACGCCTAGCGGATTACCAGGAGGAAACAGGCAGCATATACAACCTTGAAGCCACCCCAGCAGAGGGTACATCTTACCGTTTAGCCCGCATAGACAGAAAACGCTACAGAGACATAATCTTCGCTAATCAAAAGCAAGTAACCATGGACCATGCGGAACCCTTTTACACGAACTCGTCGCAGCTGCCAGTAGATTTTGCTGGTGATCTCTTCGAAGCGCTTGAACACCAAGAAACCTTGCAGTCACTCTACACTGGAGGTACAGTATTCCATATTTTCTTAGGCGAACGCATGCATTCATGGAAAGCAGCGGCTGAACTCATTAAGAAAGTCTCTTGGAATTCAAAGCTTCCCTACTTCACTTTAACGCCAACGTTTAGCGTTTGCCCAACTCACGGTTACACAAGCGGTGAACACAAACAATGTCCAGTCTGCAGCGCAAACTGCGAAGTTTATTCGCGAGTAGTTGGGTACTTAAGACCAGTTGACCAGTGGAACGATGGGAAACAAGCAGAGTATGCCATGCGTAAAACCTTCGACCGTTCAACCATGATTAACACAGCGCCGCTGACTACTAAGTAAGAGGACAAAAAATGAAGTTTAGCGGATTACAAAGAATAAGTCTGGTCGATTATCCAGATAAAGTAGCTAGTGTGCTGTTTACTCCTGGTTGTAATCTGCGTTGCCCGTTTTGCCATAATTGGCGTATAGCTGTAAATCCGCAGCCGCCGTTTCTGCAGGAAACTGTTGCAATAGACCTCCTTGAAAGTCGCAAAAAATATGTGGATGCCGTTGTCGTCACCGGCGGAGAGCCCTGTATGCACAAGGAACTGCCAAGGTTCCTCGCTAAACTAAAAGAGCGGGGTTTCATGGTTAAGCTTGATACAAACGGTTTCTTCCCAGAAGTGCTTGAGGAATGTTTGGCAAGCGTGGATTATGTGGCTATGGACGTCAAGACCTGCAAAGAAAAATATAGTTTGCTTGGCGCAAAGGACACCGCTTGCATGATTCGGACAATAGAAATCCTCAAAACAGGTAAGGTCCCCTACGAGTTCAGAACCACCTTGGTTCCAGAGCTTGTCACCATGCAGGATGCGGTTGGCATAGCTGAACTGGTGAAAGGTGCAAAAACCTTGGCGTTGCAGCAATTCAATCCCGCCGACACCTTAGACAGGAAATATCAAGCCCTCAAACCCTACGCGCCCGAAACAATCAACGAGTTCGCACAAATAATTCGGCCCTACACAGAGAACGTTCAACTAAGACTCTGAATTTTCTTCTTTTTTGTTTCGCTCCTCTTTCTGCATCCAAAAGGGCAATGCCGTATTAGAGCTAAAATGGCTTTTCTGCTGGTGCAAAGGGTGAAGAAACCTTTAACTGCATTCATAAAGAATCCGCTTAACTGTTATTTTTTAGAGTTCTTTTTTGAAGTAGTGTTCCAGCAGCCGTCTTGTTCCTCGCCTTACAATCTCACTTAGCGTTGCTGCGCTGATCCCCAGTTTAGCAGCAAGTTCAGTCATGCCGACTTGCCGTGGATAATCAAAAAACCCGCTTTTCAGGGCAAGCCAGAAGATACGTTCCTGATTTTCCGTTAATACGCCTATTTGCTGCTCAAATTTGCCTACTTTGCGCACGTTAAGGTTGTAGCCTGCTTTTTCTAGGTCGCTTATTATGCCGCGGTAAGCCTCAAACGTTGGAACCATAAAGCTGTATGTCAGCATGTTGCCTTCTATGCTTTTGCCTGAAACCAAAAAAGCATCGTGGGCAAGGATGGTGTTGCAGACTTGGCAGCCGCCGCTTTCCAGCCAAACAGACGATTTGCCCTCAACATGGCCTTTGGCTGCGAGCTCACGTGGGACTTTGGGCGCTTGGTCTTCGCCTACATCCATCAGGTGCCTAACACAGCCGCTGCTAGAGCTGCGTACGTCAACGACTTTGAGGTGACTAAACCCCAACGACGCCAGCTTCTTAACCATCTTGCAATCCCTATTCTCCAACTCAATAACAACATGATACGGTTCCCGCCAAGCATCAACCAAACATAACCAGCCTCACACATCTGGAAGCATACAAAAAGTAGTTAAAGATACTGCTTCTCCGTTAGGTTTGCCTGGAAATTTTTTTCTTTGTGTTTTGGGTTGCTTTTCTGGTTTAGCGTCTGGGGCGTTTGCAGGTTGCGTACTGAAAAGTATTAAAAAGTATGTAAAAGAACAGAAAAGTATAGAAAAGAATGTAAACGTACAGAAAAGAATAAAAACGTATAAAAAAGGTCCACACCACGAAAGTAATGCTTATGGCCGCTGTTTTGGTTTACTTCTGATTAGGTTTAATTCTAAGGGCCTTTGCTCAAGGACCGAAAACCGGATCAGAAATCTCTGTTCATGCATGAAACTTTAGCCTCTGGCTCCTAACCAAACACGCAATTCGTTATTGAAATCTAAAGCAAAAAAAAAAACAAGACGATATCGCATAGAAAACGTGGATGTTTCACCCAAGCAAGAAAAGCGGCTGGTGTCAGCTTACATTGCCGGAGTGAGGTATTTCGTTTTAGTTTAGATCCTCTCGTAACCTTTTCCCCTTTTTTGAGTTTCGATTTGTCAGTTCTTACCTAAGAGTTAGGAGAGTTCATCCATGTCTGTGTTAGGCAAGAAGGTTGAAGACGATTACGATTCTGTTAACGGCTATCGATTTGGCCTATTGAGGCTTTCCAGTTTTTCTTCACGAGAAGATTTTAATTGAATCTTGCGATAAAAGCGGTGGGTGTTAATTTGGCGGACTCAGATGAATATGACGAAATATTTGCCGCTTTGAAGAACCCAATACGCCGCCAGATTCTACTTGTTCTTGAACAGAAAGGTGAAGTATCTTTCACGAATCTTCAGCAGGCCGTCGGCATAAGTGACACGGGCCTAATGAGTTATCATTTGAAAGAGTTAGCCTCACTTGTGGAACAATCTGAAAAAGGCAAGTATCGTCTCTCCCAAACTGGCCAAGCTGGCATAGCACTCTTCCAAAAGGTAGAAACTCAGAGAAATCAAACAGGCATAGCAGTTCATAGAGAACTCGAAAAAATGGTTGGACAATCTTTTTCTTCATTGCGATTTTAGCCCTCACTTGGGGAATACCTGAAAGCGTTGACATTTCCTGGTCATTTCAAAGTGTTCTTCATGAACCTTCGATTGGACAACTCGCGAGTTTCTCATTATTTGGGCTAATCGGGCTGATTTTCGGGCTGATTCTGTTTATTTTCTATGATAGACACTATTTTTCCCGAAAAATTAAAACAAATGTTCTGCATTCAATGATTTTTGCCCTCATAGTTTCTCTATTTGGGTTTGTTACCTTTTATGTGTCTTACTCTTTTGTTAATTCATTCCAGTCGACAGAAGCTATTCCAAACAACAATAGTCTTATGATCTGGGCATTTGTATTGCGAACCATATTTTTTCTTGTATGTGTGCCCTTTTTGACGTATGCGTTGAACACCTACCTGAACAAACGAACAAAAAAATAGAGGAACACTGCGACTGATCTTTAATCTTCCACACGCGAGCGACCGAAGTCACGGGAAGCATGGAAAAACGGCTGAGGTGAGGTAGTTTCCACCAAATTAAGGACTTTCTTCTCGTCACTTGTAGCCTCTCCCCTTTTTTGTTTACTGCAACCCTTGAGGAGATTTCCTTTTTGGTGAACGCTGAAAGGGTTAAGCGTAAACTGCCAAGTTTACTCTTGGATAAAAACACTAACAGTCTTAATGGCTGGAAAGCGATCATGCGTTACCGCTACCATTTTGAGCAGTTCAAAAGACGTAACCCAGAAAAATTTAACAGTTTAACTAATCGTGTTCTTGCAGACTTAGCCGAGTTCGATAAAGCAGTTAATGCAACAAACAAAAAAGCTACGGAAAACATGCTGCCAAAAAAAGTTTGAACAGATAGATGAACTAGCTTTTTTCTAAGCACTAATTGTGAGTAAACTGATTGCTTTCAAAAGACGTCTTTGCATGTAGGGTTCAAATACCATCGGGTTGACTCGCTTACCAACCGAATGACATATGACCCAACTATAAGGTAGTAAAGTTCGTATCTTGAAGCTCGATTACCGGCATATCAGACGATACCCCATAGCCATGCCCCATAAAAATTGCGCCTCCTCCAGTTCCACCTATATTTACGGATGTTGTTGACAAGAAACCGTTGGCTTGAATGTCATCAGCTCTTAAGCATTAATCTTTTATGATTTAATGCCTCAAATGAAAGCAATCTATGATAAACAGCAGGTTCTGCAGACCCAAACAACTGATTACGAGAAAATCTGCTTACATATCTACTGGCATCTAACCTGGAACTGGAACAGGGCGCCAAACATAGAAGCTTTCAGAGCAACAATCAACGACACAGACATCTTTGAAACGGTGGCTGCTTACTTTAAAATCTGCAGAAAATGCTATCAGCCAACCTTCGAAGAACCCTACTACTTCTTATCAAAGCACAAGCGCCGTGACATCAAGCTGGAAGGCGACATGATAAGCAAACCACCAACTACAGCGAAAATGAAATCCGCATTTCAATTTTAGAAGGCTGCCCATGAACGAAATTCTCGAAAGACGCTTAGAATTCCTAAAGCTCGAAGCAAAAGGCTTTACCCTCTGTGAGATAGTGAAGGTGCTGAGCGAAAAATACCGCACTTCAGAGAGAAATATCTGCTATGACGCAGAAACCCGCGACACTTGGCAACCCATCCTAACCCAACTGTTCGAACTAGACAAAGCCAGGCTTATCCTTGTCAACCGGTATGAATACCTCTATCGTGACAAACTTTCAGTTCCAAACAGCAGGCGACCCCCAGAAGCCCGCTTACCTATCAAAATGGTAGATATAACTGATCGGCTCGTAACATTGCTAGGGCTAGAGACACTTAAGGAAAAGCAAGATAAAGAGAAAAGAGCTGTAGAGGTCGAAAAAAAATAGCTGCAAATGAGGCATTATAGGCGCGCTATCGACCAGATTAAGGCGGCATTAAAAGAAACCTGGTTTTTTAAGACTTAAATTCTTGTTTATGCAAACTCGTCAAATTTGGTCTCTTTTCAAGACTGGCAAGCAAACTTTGGCTCGATATTCATTGACAACAATAAGGCCTTCGGTTATCATTTCATCTGCTCTGCTTGCGCAAACATGCGTTTCTCCTGTTGACGGGAACGTGGTGAGAAAGCCAAATCGCCGAAGTTTCTCAGCTACTTCGAGGATGTCTCCGTGCTCTGATCGAGGTTTACCTTTGGGAACATTGCTGAGTGCGGTGTGTCCAAGATGGTGACTCCCCACTCCTCCACACCAATATCTGTCGATCCATAGCTTATTGAGAATGAAGCCGGCAAGCTCTCGTTCTTTGCCTTTCAGCGTGTCAAGGCGAGTTGGCGTCATAAGACACTCTTTATTTTATGGAACTTTAATAAGTGTTCTGAAGCATTGGAGTATTCTACAATATCAATGGAATATAGTAAAACTTAATTATAACAAAATAATATTGCTATTAATTGGTGAAGCCAAAAATGGTAATGGAAACGCTGAAAAGACGAGTTCCAGAAAGAGAAAGAACTGAACAAGAAGAATATGCGACCAGAGGTCCATTCGCAAGCATTTTCGGTGGACCCGTGGCACGATTGTTTGATCAAGCCTTGATAGTAGGTAAAATGGAACAAACAATAACTATCTTAGCAGACTCTACAAACCTGTCCTATAAAACAACGAAAGAGGCGCTGGAAAAACTCATTAAAATGGGCTTTGTTGTTCCAACCAGAAAAATAGGCAACGCCCAAGCCTATCAGTTTCAAGTTGAGAACCAAATGAATGGACTGCTGGCTTGCGGTGCAGAATTTCAAAGAACGCGAACCGATTTGTAATCTTATCATAAATCACTGTTTTCACCTTAACAAACTTTCGCAGCTTCTTCTGACTGAGAAGCAAAAACCGCGCGCTATCATTTATGTACATTATTGGGCATATCTTGATTTATGCCGATTGTAGTTCGAGTTAAGCGGAAAACTTCTCAAAATGCTCAATACCCTCCCTAAAGAAAATGAAATGCTTTTTGGAACAACGACTCAGTGCATGCTAAAAAATCAGGCTCTGCAGAACCCGAAAACGTTTAGCCTTCAAACTGGCAAACTCACGCCTAAACGAAATCCACTGCCATACGTTCAGACACTGGAAAGCAACCATGCTCTACCACTACAAACCAGACATCATAGTAGTCGCAGAATTTCTAGGACACAAAGACCTCGAAAACACAAGACTCTACATACCGCTCGAGAAAAGCCAATTCAAAAACCTGTCAAGCGACCAATTCATAACAAAATAGCTCACAACGTAGAAGACGCCTGCAAACTCATCGAGGTTGGTTTCAAATTTATCACAGGAGAATACCAGGATGGTGGCAAAATCTTCCGCAAACGAAAATAAGGTGTTTAGCATGACTGTTAGAAAGCCGCGACCGAAGTTACGCCAAGCCGGCCGAGATGCAGGAAAAGCATGTAAAAGCGGTCGGGGTGAGGTATTTTTGTTCATTTTGGCGATATCTCCTACAACCAATTCTCTTTTCTTTGTGCTTATTTGGATAGGAGACAAAAACGATGGAATACAAAATCATTAACTGCCCACATTGCGGCAAAATCATTCCTGAATACATTCTCAAGGGCGAACCAAAAAGAAAGATTGTAACCTGCCCAGCGTGTGGCAGCCAGAGGAACTATAAGGATGGCAAACGCGACGGAAAGATTCAGCGCTACCTATGCCGTGACTGCGGCCGCAGGTTTTCATAGCGAGCGGGCAGGGATTTGATCCTGTGCCCTGCAAGAGATTTCACTTGCAAAACGCATTTTTTCCACTGTAATTGATTCGAAACATATAATTGAAAAAGCAGAAAGCAATAAACATATAATTCAAGTCAAACCAATAAAGCAGAAGTAAGTGGATAAAATGGACAGAAAATTAAAAACTATACCCGAACCGAAAAAGGGAACCCGAACCGTTTTTGCATCTAAAACGTTGCCAGTAATAAAAAGCAAGGGTGGTGATACTACTTATCTATGTGGTAATTGTGGAGCAAAGCTAGGCGAGAATATCATCGAAGGAAAATTCAAGAATGGTGTGTTAAAGTGTCCAACCTGCGATTTCTACAACGAAATATAGTTTAGGCGACCATTTTTCACATCGAGAAGAATTCTGCTCAAGTAACAAAGACTTACCAGAACCATCGAAAGACTTTGTTACCGCTAAGCTTCATGGTTCCAACTTCTCCGGTTGAACAAGGAACGTAGGATATTCTACTTTTCCATTTTTGTTATTGTTCCCAATAGTGAATTTAAATTGTTTGACCGCTGCACGCATTTCCTCTCTAAAACGCTGAGTTTTATTTTATCCATCGTTATCTAAACACGATTAGGCCAAAAACCAGCTTTCATCGCCAACAAATAGCATTGCTATTTTACTTAGTTTGATGCAGGGGCGGGATTTGAACCCCTTCTGGGGCCGAGATATCACTCGCAAGCTCCCCTTTTCTTTGTGCGTGCTTGGCGAGGAGACAAAACCATTGGAACACAAAATCATTAACTGCCCACATTGNNAGGAACTATAAGGATGGCAAACGCGGTGTAAAGGTTCAATGTTATCTCTGCCGTGAGTGCGGTCACAGGTTTTGATGACCAACCTTCACTCTCACTTCTTGATTGATTCGTAAGATATAATAGATAAGATCTCATTACATGATGGAAGTCAAGTCTGAGCGGAGGTGGAGAACATAGGTCAAGGCAAAGGCGGCTGGCGCCGAGTAAAAGTCCGGGCAATCCTTCGAGAAGCAGACGCGACCAGAACTTCTCCGTAAGGTTTCTTTCAGTGACCTCTCCCCTGCTCCAGAACGCAGGCCTTTTAGCCACAACTTTCGTCATGCCCGACTTGTCCAGACCTTGCGATGCATGTGGAAAAATGATTGGCGGCGTTTTTGGCCGGAGTCACCGTTGGCATAAATCATAGTACAATGATGAAGTGCGGAGACCTCATATTCCTGCATGACAAAAGAGAGATAATCTGCTTTAATCGCATAAGCGATTCCCAGAGACAGCCCCCTATAATCCAAACAATCAAAAAAGAAAAAACAAGCCGCTAACAAACGCGTTATTCTTTATAAGAGACTTTTCCCAATCCATTTAGCGGTCTCTATGATTGATTTAAAGCCAATATTAATCAAGTCAGGGCTGGTTGTTATTGATGTCCAGAAAGGCATTGTTCTACTGGATAGAAAACTTGAGCCATATACAGCAAGCACAATTGTCTCCAACGTTTCAAAGCTCGTAGGTAAGTTTAGAGAGAAAGGCTTACCTGTTTTTCTCGTCCACGTAACTTCAGTCGATGGCAAAGATATGTTGCACCCTGTTTTGGATCAGCCGCCTCAGTGGGGTTCAGGTCCCAGGCCTTCTGACTGGGCGGATTTTGCCCCTGAAATAGCGCCCAAGCAAGGGGATATCGTTATCGCCAAAAGGCAGTGGGGCGCTTTTTATGGAACCGNNTGCAGCTGAGACGTAGAAAAGTGGAAACCGTTGTTCTATGCGGAGTTTCCACCAATTTTGGAGTAGAGACAACAGCCAGAGACGCGTACCAACGTGGCTACAATCAAGTTTTCGCAACTGATGCCATGGCTGCAAACAGTAAAGAGGAGCATGAAGCCAGCATAAAGTACATTTTCCCAAGAATCGGGCTGCTAAGAACCACAGATGAAATCTTGAACAGTATGACGTAAAGTTAACTCTATGCTCATCAGAACTTCAGAGATTGTTGTGCGCCTTCAAGCACTGCCCAAAATGCTAAATCTACTTCTGTTTCCTGTGCCCTTATGAATTAATGAGTGTCCAGAAGAAATTGCCGTTAGAATGCCCCATGTGCGGCGGAAAAATGGCCTAAGGTTGTGAAGGTGAAAAATGCCAGTTATTGGAAAAACCTCTAACATCAAAGGGCAGCCAAGAACTGGATAAGGCAAGGTAGCATAGGAGAGATCCAGCGCTATTTGTGCCAAGAATGCAGCCGCAGGTTTTCATGACCGCTTGGGCCGTGCCCAGGCGGCAGACTTACTTCGCGGGAGAATTCCGCCCAGTATATTTGTCAGGCATTATTTTTCTCNNGGCATTATTTTTCTCCAGCGATAAAAGAACTTAGAGAACGTACTTTGAATGCCCTGGACGAAATGAGCGCCAAAGGCCTTCAATAAATTGAGGGGTATAGTAGGAAGAAGGCTGGACGGGTTCTACCTTATCATCACAACATATAAAATCAAATAAATAATATTTGATTTGACTTATCCTATGCCGCCCAGATTTTGACAGATCTTAGGTGTCTATTAGTTGCAGTTCAGAAATTCTTTTCTGCACCATCTCGGACAGCTGTCGCCGCAGCGGTTCGTCTGGCGTTGTTTTATCTAAATTGTCGATTTTCCGGGCGAGCTCCTCGTCGCCAATTGTGGTTCTTAGCCACTTTTGGAAGTCGCACCGTTCGAAGTGGAACCTGATTGATTCTATGTCTAAGTGCTTAAGGTCGCTTAAGAAAGAGCAAAGAGACGTGGCTGTCTCGCCTGAATAATGGCCGTCTGGCGCAAAAAAGTGGAAACCATGGTCATAAGGAACTGGGCTGAGTATTTTCTGCGCCTTTTCAACGCTCATTGACAAGGTAATAATCCCCAGATGATTATGGAGACAAGATGCTAAAATGGTTTTTGCGCTTAAGGCCTTCCGAAAACTGGGGGGTATAGAGGGAAAGGCTTGACTCGATTTAGCTTATCACCAGAACACTTTAAAAACAAATAATAAAACTCAATTTGACTTTCTNNGTATATACAGCCCGTTTCGTGATGAGCCTTTTAGCCCGCTCCACTTTGCAAAATAGCCCTTTTTAGTTCTCAAAAATGACTAAAAGCCGCCTGGTCCGTTTAACTGTTTTTAATGACCAATATGGAGTCCAGTAATATTCAAGGTCGGTTTGAGGCATCAGTCAACATTTTTGTCGATCCGTCCCAGAAGGCACAAATTATAGATGCCCTCGAAAAGGTCGAAAACATCGAGGAGATTTATGACGTGGCAGGCGGATATGATATTGTTTCCATAGTTTCAGCTTCAAGCGTGGAAGAGTTCCGTAACGTCTTGCATAAGAAAATTATGAAGATCAAAGGTGTCCAAAGCACCATAATCTCCGTTGTGCTCAAATCCCACAAACACGCATTTAAGAACATTCACATGCGCTAAACCGTTGCCAAGGCCTTCCAAAAATTTACCCTCATTAATTATGAATTTTTGGGAACCCTTAATTTTTTAACTTTTCAACTTCATCTCGTTTTGTGTCAGCTTGGGTTAGTTTTGTTTTGAATCCTTGAGAAATCATTTCTTGATTTGAATTAGCTTATCTCGCATCGCTTCGGCAACAAACTCCGCTCGGCTCCTGTATCCCCAAAGCTTCTGGTCCAAACTCGACAGGCAGTTTCACAAAGGTTAATATGTACTTGTTGATCAATGCCTGCGGTTTGCCGGTCAAAGGGCACGGGTNNCCGAACTCAGAAGTTAAACCGTGTTCCGTTTCCAGTTGTAGTGTGGTCTTAGGCCACGTGAACCTGGGAAAGCTGGCAGCCACTTTTCTAAAACTTAACAACCTAACTTGGGAAAAACCAAAATGCAGAGTCACCAAAAAATTCCCATTTATATCGATATCGCTGGAAAAGGAACTTGACGCATTAATCGCAGCCTCAGGCAAAAAGAACTCTGCCTTCCTACAACTGCTAAAAGAAACAGCTATGAGAAGCGGCGAAGCAAAACGCTTGCTCTGGACCGACATAGACATTGAAAAAAACATAAACATTCTTAATGACCCAGAAAAAGGCAGCAATCCACGAATGTGGAAAGTCACGACTAAACTGCTCAATATGCTCTGTCTGCTACCTCGTAAGAGCCAAAAAGTCTTTGGAGAGGACCAATAACTCCCAAAAAACGATATTACTGAAAACTCGAAAAGCGCTCGCTTTGAAACTAGCTAACCCGCGCTTGCTTAAAATTAGCTTTCATACCTTCCGGCATTGGAAAGCAACCCAACTTTATCATGAAACAAAAGACCCATACTATGTCAAAGATTTCTTAGGGCACAAAGAACTTAGAAACACTGAGATCTACATCAACATAGAACGGACAATCTTTGAATCATCAACCGATGACTTCACCGTCAAAGTTACATCTGATCCTGAAGAAGTAAAAAGTCTCTTAGAAGTTGGATTTGAATACGTTTGCTAAAAGGACAACTTAATATTCTTGCGAAAGAGAAAATAGAAGGATACCACGAATTTAGTGGCACCAAAAGTGGTCGAAATCAGCGAATAATGGCCGGGGTGAGGTAGCTTGGTAGCCTAGAGGCCTGTGGAGCCTTTTGCCAGGGTTCAAATCCCTGCCCCGGCCCTCCGTCGATATCTTCGGCTTTACGATGGAATCAAGACTTATTGCGTCTTTCTTATGAAATTATGCTGTAAGACAGTATTTATCTCGATATCTATTTTGTTAAACGGGGGATTATATATTTGTCGATAGTAACTATCTCCTCCAAATTTCAGGTTGTTATTCCTCAAGCGGTCAGAGAAAAGATGAGTTTGAAGCCCGGCCAAAAGATCATAGTAATTGAGACGGACGGAGTGGTCCATATGATTCCTGAGAAGTCACTTAAGGAAATGAGAGGGTTTGTCAAGGGAGTAACCTCGGAAAATCTGCGGGAAGAAGAGGATCGATTTTGATTCTTGTTGATTCCTGCGGCTGGATCGAGTATTTTGGTAAGGCCCACTCGCCGACAAGTATGCGACTGTAATCGAGAAGACCGGTAGACAAGAGATAGTGACTCCGACAATCGTCATCTGCGAAGTATACAAGAAAATCAAATGCGTCAAAGGCGAAGAGAAAGCACTGGTGGCGTACGCCCAGATGTCTCTAACCACAGTAGTGAACTGACCAGTTCGTTGTCTCTGAAAGCTGCGGACATAAGCATCAAGATGGGAATAGCAATGGCGGACGCAATAGTTGCCGCTACAGCAAGCGATTGCGGAGCCCAGATTCTAACAAGCGATCAGCATTTCAAAAAAATAGACACAGTAAAATTCGTAACTTAACTATGCATGACTCTTTTTTCAAAAAATGCAAAGAGCATAATACTCAATGGGTTTTAAAAGCAAAAACGTAAAAAGCGCAAGCAAAGCTGACTCGAAACAGTGATAACATATTTATTGTTTGGAAGATGTCTTGTTTCCCAGTCAAGTGCAGGGGTCGCCGAGCATGGTCAAAGGCGTAGAACCGCCCTTAACCAAAGAGCGGTGCGCATGCTTCAGGAGCCTATCCTCCAGAGGTTCGTGGGTTCAAATCCCACCCCCTGCACTTTTTGCTTATTTTTGGCTTGTTTCTTGCGGTTTTCTTGCTTTTTCGCAAGGAGAGGGTAGGGTGTTTTCACTTTGATTGGGGTTCAAACCTCCAAGTCCACAAAGCGGTTCGAACTGGGTTTCTCTTTCCAACAATCGTTCACTATTCATCGGTTTTTTTCACTTCGCACGAAGAGATATGTTCCGATCACAAAGGACACTATTGAAATTGCAGAGACTATCGCTAAATCGAGCAGTGGGTTGTATAGGGCTATCTGGCTGTAGAATGGTGTGCCTTGGTAGACTAGTCCTCTGAGCAAATCAACTACGTAAGTAAGTGGCATGGCATGTGATAGGGCGCTTAAGACGCCGTTGGATTTGTTGATGGGTATGAATGCGCCTGAGAGGAACATCTGGGCAAATGTGAACAGGATTACGCCTCTATCCGCTGTTTTTGGGCTGCTGCTAAATATGCTGGCAACTAACACGCCTAGTGTTCCGCCTGATATGCAGATAAGTGGCGCCAATACAAGGATCCAGCCGATTGCTGACAGCCCGATGGATATGCCCATAATTGGGGCGATGATGACGAATGCGAAAAGCTGTAGTATGCTTGTGATGCTGCCTCCTACGATTTTACCGAGTATGATTGAATAGCGTGATATTGGAGCTACAAAGATTTCCTGTGTGAAATCGTTTTCTCGGTCTTCGACAAGTGATGTTACGCTCAGCATTGTGTTCATGGATATTGTTGCGGCGACCATTCCTAAAAGCGCAAACTGAAGGTAATTGTACCCTAGACCGCCTCCTAAGTTTTGCGCAATAACGCCACCCAGAATTCCCAGAAACAGAACCGGAAACATAAGGCTAAAAACAAGCGAAGTCTTCCAATCCTTAAAGAACCGCAATACCTCTCGGGCGGCAATAACTACAACTGCGTTTAGGTCTTTTTGAAATGGCTTCATTGAACTGTAGCCTCCGAGGTTTTGTTTTCGATTAAATCCATGTAAGCTTCTTCGAGGGTCGGTGTATGGAGCTCCATGCAAGTTAGTGGCATCTTGATTTGTGCTAGAATTTTCTGTGGAGTTTGCTCCTCAAAGTAGATTTTGGCCTTACCGTCTACCGTGGTCTCTGACTTAAAGTTCGCAATCTGTGAATGTAGCATGTTTCGGTTTTCAGCGTCTAAGACGAGGTACTTGCCAAGTAACCGGTTTTTCATCTCGCTTGGTGTTCCCAGAAAAATAATTTGTCCGTGATTTACTATGCATACTCTGTCGG
>PLSP01000131.1:18362-19090 GCA_003165195.1 Candidatus Bathyarchaeota archaeon
CTAAGCCTTGACTTGGCTCATCTAAAAACAACACTTTTGGCTTAGCCATTAACCCGCGGATGATCTCTAGCTTACGCTTCATTCCGCCTGAGAAAGTTTTGAGGGGTTTGAACAGGTCCTCGCGTATGCCCATAAACCCTGCCATCTCTAAAACCTGATTTTGATATTCCTTGGGCATGAGTCGAAAGAACGGCTTATAAGAATAGACGCCGTAGAGGTTTACGTGTAAACGTATGTTTTCTTCGGCCGATAAGTTGAGGTCTAAGCTTGGATTCTGGAAAATGATACCGACATTTTCGCGCACATTTTTTGCTTGGGTGCTTACGTCGTAGCCTGCTATAGTTATATTTCCGCTTGTCTTTGCCAGTGTTGTGGTCAGGATGGATATTGTTGTTGTTTTGCCCGCTCCGTTGGGCCCGAGAANNGTTTGGTTAATTTTTCTACGTGTATGATTGACTGCGTTTTTTTCAGTCCCCATTTATTTAACATTGTTGATTTAACTTAACACAGTTAAATAAATACTTAACGATGTTAAATAGTCAATTAACAAGGTTAAACATATAAACCGCCAACACCCAATCAAGATATAATGAAAACAAGAAAAACCAAAACGCCACACATACAACCTGACGCCGTCATAAAAGCAGCATTGGAAATATTAGACGCTGAAGGACTAGAAAACGTAACGCTAAGACGCATAGCAGCAAAACTCAACGTACAAGCACCAG
>PLSP01000166.1 GCA_003165195.1 Candidatus Bathyarchaeota archaeon
GTTTACCTGTTTTTTTCAATTCCTCTCGAAAAAGTTTTTGCCAATCTTCTTGAGGAGCGCTATCTAGAGGCAATTCAACAAAAAATGTATCCGGTTCCGTAGATAATTTTCTAATGGTTAACGTTTCAGGATCAATTGCTTTTAGATTCACTTTCCGAATCAGGTCCACGATTGTTAGCCTTCAAGCACATGAGCTGGAATCCACCTTTAAATTTTTGCATAAACATACTCTGCGTTATTAGGCGCTACACTAATCCGCGCTTTCTCTTGACGAAGTTGACAAAATCTAGAGCATGATTTCTTGTCCAGTCGCCAGATGCTGGATAACAACAAACGCCATACCCGAATCAACGGGAAGGTCTCTAGCAGTTTTGTGATTGGGTCTAAGCCGCCTGCAGAAGCGCCTATGCCAACAATCGGAAATGCTTGGTCAACCTTGTCTTCAGGATAAGACTGCTTGTTCAAACCGTTCTTTTGCGAAGACATAGAATTTACGCCTCAACTGTAAAACTTAATACTAATCTTCTATCACGAATGCTTATATTACTATTTAAATAACTCAGACAGCTTCAACTGTATCCCTGACATTCTCGTAATGAGCATGTACGACGCGGAGAAGGATGAAGTGGCGGCATTTGAGGAACTCATAGGTAGCCGCGGGGGCTTAGGCGGCAGCCAATCAAAGCCCTTCATACTGCATCCTTCTGAATGGAACCTTGAGAAGGAGGAAATCGTCGGCGCTGAGAACGTTTGTCGGCTATTTAAGAGAGAGATGACGAATATTTCCACAAAGAAGCCCATAAAATCATAGCAACACATAGTTTAGTTTGCTTTTTTCTAAATTTTGAGGCCATTTTCGAGAAAATCAGTAATTACCTAAAGTTTATATACTAAAAAAAGGCGAAGGCACAACCACGTAATAAGTAATAAATAATTGATTATAAAAAAGGAAAAAGGGGCAGACTATCTGCTGACAGTTGACTGAAGTAGTTTTTCGACTTGAAAAACTATTTATGCCGATAATTGAAGCGTTGAATAGCTGGTCTTATTTTTTTAGAGTTTTCTCTTGGCTTTGCCGACGTCTTCTTGGATTTTTCCTTTAACTTTTTCAGTTTCGCCTTTAATTATTTGACCAGTGTTGCCAGTAACTTTGCCCGCGCCTACGCGGATCTTGCCTTCTTCCTTCTTGATCTTACCTTTAACTTCTTCTGTGCTCATAAAATTTCACTAAGACTAGTGGCTCTGCGAATTTATTAAACATGTGTGACTGCTAGCGACCACTAACAAACTACAAGCTGTTGCTTTAAGGAACGCCTATTTTTTTTCGCGAATTTAGACCAAAGTATGAAGCTGTAGATCCCCGAATCAAAGGAAGTAGGTCCGATGGGCGCGCTGGCTTGTCGAGACCGTGTGAAAAGTCTCTTATTTTGCTGGCTATTTACCGTTAACCTTAAATCTAGACTGGCTTTACAGCAACAGAGTAAGCAGTTGAAAAGCCATGAGCGAACACATAGAAGGCCTAAGCAGAAACCAGACAGCCCTCTTCCCAGACACGCTGGACGCATACGTAGATAAGGACAACCCGGTCAGGTTCATAGACGCCTTCGTCGACAGCCTCAACCTGGAGAAACTGGGCTTCAAACACTCCATTCCATGCGATCTAGGCAGACCCAGCTATGATCCTTCCGACCTTCTCAAACTGTACGTGTATGGCTACCTCAATCAAGTTCGCTCAAGCAGAAAACTAGAGCGTGAGTGCCACCGAAACGTTGAAGTCATGTGGCTAATGAGAAAGCTTACGCCAGACTTTAAGACCATAGCAGATTTTCGCAGAGACAACGTAGACTGCGTAAAGGGCGTGTTCAAAGAGTTCGTCAAACTATGCATGGGCCTCGACCTGTATGGCGCACAGCTTGTCGCTGTTGACGGCGTCAAGTTCAAAGCCGTAAACTCCATAGACAACAACTACAACCGCAAGAACCTTGCGTACAGGCTCAGAGTAATCGACGAGCGCGTCTTAAAGTACATCAAGGAAATGGAGGAAGAGGATCGTAAAGAGGAGAAGGGTGAATCCAAACAAGCAGACCTACTTGAAGAGAAAGTCAAGAAGCTTCTGAAGCGCAAGGACGAATACAATGAGATTTTGTCTAAACTCAAAGAGTCCAACCAGAATGAAGTGTCTTTGGTTGATTCGGATAGCAGGTTGATGAAGAATCGGAGCGTGATTGAGCCGTGCTACAACAGCCATGTCGCAGTTGACGCCAAGAACCATCTGATAGTGGACTATAACGTTACGAACTCGCCAAATGACAATTCTCAACTCAGCGCCATCGCCATCTCAGCAAAGGAAACGCTTGGCGTCGCGAGGCTGGATGCGGTTGGGGATAAGGGCTTTTTCAACTTCTTGGAAATCAAAAAGTGTGTCGATAACGGCGTTGCTCCTTATGTGCCTGAGCAGAACCGGTACGGAGTTGGTTTTGTTAAGAGGATGGGCATTCCGACTAGGGATTTCCACTGTGACAGGTTCGTTTACAATGGGGAGACTGATACGTTTCTTTGTCCTGCCGGCAAAACACTTGAGATGAGTTATGTGGATCGTGCGCACGAGAAGAACATCAGGGTTTACCGTACGGGTGAATGTTTTGAGTGCGGATTCTTTTTGAAGAAGTGTACGTTGAATAAGCATGGGAGGACGTTGTGGCGTTGGGAGCATGCTGAGGTGCTGGATGAGCTGAGGGAGAGGATGCTTCGTGAGCCTGAGAAGATGGCTTCAAGAAAAAGTATTGTGGAGCATCCGTTTGGAACTATGAAGCGTGCGTTCAATCAGGGCTATTTGTTGCTTAAGGGGCTTGGGAAGGTCGTTGGCGAGGTGGGATTCACCATATTGGCTTATAATATGAGGCGGGTTTTGAACATTCTTGGACCAGCATTGATGCAGGCGTTTTAGTTGTTAATTTGAGGGAGAAAGGGAAGTAAAAAGGAATAGGAATTTTCGTTGATTGGTGGCAAGATTAGAAAGACCTAACGCGCAAGCCAGCTATGAATTTCCACACGGTCTCGACAAGCCAGCGCGCTAAGACATGCTTCGTTACGGTAGTAAGTTACTGCTGAACCATGTTGACAAAAAAGCTGGAGAATCAACAACTGTTGAATAAATTAGGGCGTTTTGAGTTTCACATTTTCTTCTTGGGGGTTTGATGCTCGGTTTCCAAGTGAATGGTTAATTCTTCTTTGGTATTGAAAACTTTACCACATATTTGGCAAGTAACATTGTTTGGCGTTGGATTATCCATTGGAGGAAGAGAAGGCTGCTGATCTGGGGATTCAAGAGATCCATCTGGTGGAGAGGGTGCAATCAAATCATTGAATGATTCATTTGGTTTTTTTTCGTAGGGAAAATCAGGCTCACTCAAAATCTTACCTATAATACAATGGATTTATGCTTTTTTTAAGCATTTGTGGCTGTCTAACGACAATAACGTAAAAGTAGGTCTCAGTTAAGCAAACAGTTTACTCGTTTCTTTCTCTCTTTGGGACAGATCGGATGCGCTTAAACTATTAAGCAAATCTTAAACCAAAAAGTAAACAGAAGCCCGACTTTAACATTACAAAGATAACGGGCCCGGTGGGATGCGCTTAATTATTTAATCGAATCCGCTGGAAAAGCATCAGCTTTTCTTGGCGTCAGGAGGGGGATTCTGGCCCCAATTTACCAGTAAAATAAGGTTGGAGAATAGAGATGGACCAGATTTACCCCTAACATGGCGAGCCCCTATTTTCAAAACTGAGGCTAAATTAATTTACGGATTTTACCTGACCTGGGAGTCGTTATCGGCTATTTCGCTTGCTTTAGTTAGATTCGCTCGCGGTTATTTTTTTGGCAAAAGTTCAGCAAGCTCAACCGTCGCTACACATACTGTGCTGTCGGCGGCACCATAATAGATTAGAAGTTGGCCATCCATCATAACTTGCCCACAACTGAAAACTACGTTAGGGACTTTTCCAAAGCGTTCATAATCTTCTGTCGGAGTAAGAATTGGCTCTTTGGAGCGATAGATCACTTTCTCAGGGTCGTTTTTATCCAGTAGTGCAACGCCCAACGAGTAGACTCTGTCCATACTTACTCCATGATAGATCAGTAGCCAGCCTTCGTTTATTAAAATTGGCGGCCCTGCAGCGCCTATTTTCCATGAATCCCAGCTATTCTCTCGTGTACCTAGAACATATTTTAAGCCGTACCAGCGATGCAGATCGTTAGAGCGAGCGATGCAAAGGTCAGGTTCTAATCTGTGAAACATTACATAGTCGCCGTCTATTTTCTGCGGAAATAAAACTGCATCTTTATTGTGTATTCCTGGGAAAGCCAAAGTTCTTTCACCCCAGTTCCATCTTCTAGCTAAAAAATCATCCACGTTTATGGAGGTTAATGCAATTTGGTAGACTTGATGTTGAAAGTGGGTTCCAAAGGCTGTGTAAGCCATGACCAGTGAATTGCCAAATAGAGTTAGCCGGGGATCCTCGCAACCTTGGCATTCAATCTCATTCGATGGGCTAAAAACTGGTAGGGGTAAACGTTCATCTATGTTGTAGCCGTCCGAAGAAGATGCAAGTCCTAAGCGTGAAATGTTATCCGTGCCCATTGCTCTGTATAGAAGGTGGACACGGTTGTTAGCGGCAAAAGCTGCTGCATTGAACACTAAGCCTGATTCCCAAACATGTGTGCCTATAGGCTCAAGTATAGGATTATGCGCGTACCTTATCAATTGTTCTCTCTCCACGTGTCATCTCGTTTTGTAGTTACAGTCCAATTAGTTCATCTAAAATGTTCCTGACAGAAATCAAGCCCACTAGTTTTCCGTTTGTAGTTATCACAGGTAAATGTCGAACTTTAGCAGATTTGATAATGTTTTTTGCTTCATCGAAAGTAGATTCTTCGTTAACGACGAAAGGGTTTTTAGCCATAATTTTTTCTATAGGTGCATCTAAGGACACGTTTTGCGCTACTATTCTTATAGCATCCCTCTCGGTGAAAAGACCTATGCACTTCTGTTCATCATCTACAACGATAATGCATCCAACGTGTCTTTTGAAAAGAAGCTCAATTGCCTCCCTTACTGGAACGTTTCCAGTTGTAGTAACTACCTCTTTTAGCATTAGGTCGCGAGTCATCATATAATTTGATCTCCATGTTTAATCCAAGTTTCCGAATTAATAAAGGATATGAATTATGCCTAAACTTTGAGTTTTCAGCGGTCCTATATGAATCTAATTTCTAAATTGTTACCTGTGGCTGTTATGTTTTTATCTCTTCCAAGTTTAAGCGGGCCTGAAGATAAGCTAGGGTGGATTCCGCGCCTTTATTTTGGTTTAAGCCTTCTGGTGTTATGCCATCGGAACAGCTTCCGTTTTCTGGATCGTATAATACTAGACCTTGTAGGTTTCGACCAAAGAACCATTCAAAAGCGTCGTAGGCTGCTTTTAGGTAGAAATCTTCGCTGGTGTTTCTGAAAGCGGCGATTGCTGCTTCTGTTGTGCAGGAGGCTTCAACGGATTGTTGATCGTAGATTGATCGGGTAGATCCTTTTCTGTACCAACCACGATTTCCTATGGGAACGAAAATGTCGTTTATTGTTTGGGTATTTATTAGAAATTTCATGGATTTGGCTGCTACTTGGAGGTACTGATTTTTTCCGGTAGCTTCGTAGGCCAAGAAGAGAGAATGAGGCAATCTCGAATTGGAGTAGGTTAGATATGACTCAAACCAGTCCCAATCTTTGGACGATTCCAATTCAAAGTGCTTAGTTAGCTGATCAGCCAAGGCAACAATGTTTAGTTTTACATTTTGATCGTTTGGATAAGCTTTTTGGTAATTATACAATCCCATAATTGAGTACGCTTTTGCTCTCGGTGATGTAAAACTTGAAGTCCACTTGAAAACTTTGTCAAAAATCTCTTTAGACATAAGTTTTGTTTCTTCTGGTAATTTTGAGTTCAAGCAGTATCCGCAAGCCCAAAGTGTCCGACCCATGCAATCCTCGGAACCTGTTTCATCCAAAAGCTTGCGGTCATAACCGAGGTAATTATGCATTTTGCCGTCAGATTTCTGCATATAGAGCAATAAACATAGGTAGGTATCAATTAGTCCCTTGACGCTTGCGTCATTAAACAGCATGAGGTAATTTGTACATGCAATTAGAGCTCTTGCGTTGTCATCTGTTGTATATCCTTCTTTTTTATTGGGTGTTGCGTATTTCGAATGCTGGA
>PLSP01000067.1 GCA_003165195.1 Candidatus Bathyarchaeota archaeon
TACTTGGGATTTTCCGTTGCACCCGCGCTTATTTTTGCCTTATTCTGTAATTGGAGCCCACTTCTAACATGATTCTGAATATGTAGGCTCGATTATTATCCAACCGTCACTCAGTTTATAAACATAATCGAATAACGTCGTTTTGATGGTTGATCGAGGTTGTATTTTCTATCCGACATAGAACAGAAACGACTCCTCTACCAGCTTCTGCCAACGGCAAGAGAAGTTGGCGTAAGCAAAGAACTCAGAGGCTGGAACTGGCATCAACCACCATTAAAACCATATTTTGACAACGTCAAGTTACCCATGTACCAGGTTAGCTCCAAATATTGCCCCAGTAACCGCGATGTGTATCTGCGCAATGTTGAAAAGAAGTATTCGGCTCCGAGTTCGCGGATGGCTTTGGGCAAACTATTCCATGGCATAGTTAGCGATTGCTTGCAGAGTTTTCGTCAGCGACAAAACTTAACTTTTGACGCATGGTGGCATAAGGTTAGGTGGCAGGAAATTGGCGAAAAACCTGAGAACGTTATTGATAAGTGCAGACAGGTTTGGGATTTCATGCATAAAATGTGTGATGCCAAGTTGGCAGAATTTTCCTGCAGCCAGCCGTATGCGTCAGAGATGGATTTGTTAGGCACTACAGTTCCTTTCTTGGTTGAGCACAAGCTCTCTGGTGAACTGCTTGGCTTAAGCGACATCCTTAGTGTGGATTGTTTTGATTATCTTAGAACCATCATGTTTGACCTAAAAGTAACCAGTTTAAAAGAAGACTGGCATAGACTTTACTCTGTTGGTTACGCACTTGTTTTCGAAAGCATACATGAAGTACCCGTTGACATCTGTTGTACTGTCTACTTGAACGTTGAAAACGGCAAGATCAGCGTTCAGAAGGACCTCTTTTTTGCCAACGACGAACTTCGGCAGTGGTGGATTGAAGAAAGAGACAAGAAACTGGAAATTGTAGCTGAGAGGAAAGACCCTGGCAAGCCTGAGAGTTCCCAATGCAAAGAGTACTGCCAATACTACAGCGTCTGCTATGGCTAGAGAGGTTGATGCTACCATGAATGTGTTTTTAGATGATTTCGGCATTTTCGTGGGAAGAAAGAGAAATCGCTTTAGCGTCAAGAAGAATGGGGAAGTCAAAGAGATAGTTGCAGACGACGTTGATTCAATAATTTGCTGCTCCTCAGGCGTTTCTTTTTCAGCGAGCGCATTGGAACTGGCTACAGAAAACAACATTCAAGTAATCTTCGCCAAATATCGCGGCTGGCCTTACGCTGTGCTGATGCCCGCAACCTTAACAGGATCCGTTAAAGCTAGACGAGAACAATTTATCGCTTATAATGATGAGCGAAGCGTGATACTTGCGAAGAAGTTCATTGCAGGAAAGCTGATTAATCAGGCGAATTTTTTGAAGCTGATGGCCAAGAACAGACGCCAAACCGACGCTAACCTGGCAGAAAAACTATACGAGTCAGCTAAAAGGATTGATGACGCAAATGACCGAATTAGCAAAGAACAAGGCAGTAACATTGATGAAAAGCGGCAACAAATCATGAATTTGGAAGCAGAAGCAGCACGGTACTATTGGGATTGTGTGAAGCAAATTTTGCCACCTGAACTGGGCTTTACAGGACGGATAACCCGCGGCGCTACTGACTCTTTCAATGCGATGCTGAATTTTGGTTATCAAGCAGTTCTGTTTACGGAAGTTTGGAAGGCAGTGAGCTATGCTGGGCTGGATTTTTATGCTGGTTATTTGCATGCTGACCGGTCTGGGAAGCCGTCTCTTGTTTTGGATATGATGGAGGAGTTTCGCCAGCAACTCGTAGATAGAACGTTGATTGGGTTGATTACAAAGAACGTCATTAAACCTGATGAAATTATCGCCGCTGAGTCGGTTGAGGAAGGGCGGGTTTTACGCAAAGAGGTCATTAAGGTTTTGTTGGATAGTTTTCAGGAGCGCTTGGATAGTGAAGTCATGTTTAACGGTCAGAAGGGTTCTTTGAAGAGTTTTATCCATTTGCAACCGCGTTGCATGGTTCGTTTCTTGTTAAAAGAAGCTGAGTATGTTCCGTTCTCTTTGGGCTGGTGAGCCGCAATGCGTTATGTTGTGATTTATGATGTTTCAGACGATAATTTGCGGTCGCTTGTTGCTGAGACGCTTAAGGATTATGGGTTACAGAGGATTCAGTATAGTGGTTTTATGGGTGACCTTAGGCGCGACGAGTTGAATAGTTTGCTTGTGGAGTTGAAGAACTTAATTAAGGATCTAGATGAAAATGTCCAGTTGTTTCCGATGTGTGATAGCTGCTTGAAAGGCAAGAAGATGGTGGGCAAGTCCAAGAAGTATGAGTATAAGGAAGGAAAAGAAAAAATCGCATATTTCTAAAATGGTGAGGCTAACATGAAGGCTAAAGCGGAGAGGGAAAATAAATGGTTGAAAAATCAGCAAAGGCTACATGTATCGGACATTGCTGAGTCGTTTATCTCTGTAACTGATGTCAAGCATTACATTTACTGTCCAAGGCTAATCTATTTTGATCGGGTTTTGCATGCTACGCCTGTTTTTGGTTCCCAGCAGGAAGAGGGGAAGGAGTCACATGAGGATTATGTTGCTAAGGAGCTTCGGCGAAAGGACGCGGTTTACTATTCGCCTGAGTTTGTTGGTGCCGAGAAACTGCTGTCCACCACATTGTGTTCCGATGCACTGGGGCTGCAGGGTAACGTTGACCTCATAATCAAAACCGCCAAAGCCGAGTACATTCCCATTGAGTACAAGAACATGAACAGCGACGGCGGCAGAGTCTGCATGGACCACAAATACCAACTCGTCGCCTACGCTCTGCTCATCGAAGAGAACTACGGCACAATCGTAAAGCGGGGATTCGTAAATTACATCCCAGAAGGATTAATCCTGCAGTTCGAGATAACGCTAACCATGAAAACCCACGTCAAACGCGTCATAGGACACATAAAAAGAATAATCCAAACCGAAGAACTCCCACCCATACGAGTAGCAAAACACAAATGCCAAGGCGGATGCGGACACAAACAAACATGCCAAATATAATAAGCGTTATTGACATTGTAGCGCCTAATAGTTGCCATCTTTCAGAAAAGTTACCTATCGTTTGAATACAACAAATTATAAAAAGGCAGCAGTACGAATTGCAGTAAGGACAGATAATTATGCAATCAGGTTTACTTCAAACTACAGATGAACTGCTATACACCTTGATTCAAGATTTCGCTGAAAAAAGAAAATGGCACCTAAAATACGCAAAGTTTAACTGGCGTTCTCATCAGTCACTTTTAACACATAGTCTTAACGTTGCATCATTATCTGCTTCTCTATTGGACTTCTTAGCTACGAAAGGGTTAATTAAAGTAGATGATAAGCTCCGTTTTCAAATAATCCTAACTGGTTTTTTGCATGATTCTGGCAAAGAGTCAGAGCTTTTCCAAGAAGCTGTTAAAGCTTTTTTATCTGGTGATGGCCCAGAACCTCTTGATTTTGGTCATCAACAAGAAAAGGAGATTCACATAGTCATTGATTCGCTTAAGGAATATCTTAGCGGGAAATTTCTGACAGCTAATCTTCACGATATGTTGGATGACGCTATTTGGAGTGTTAGCCAACTTGGTAAACGCGAAGATTCGGCGGCTATTTCACATTGTTTCAAAAAAGCGCCTTCAAATGATGCTTTAATCTGCAAGGAAATCGTCCATCTATCGGATATACTAGCGTCTAAACTTACAGTCGAAGACGCTGCAAGAACGCCGCTTGATGGCATAATTACATCAAAATTGACTTTGGCCTATTCAAAAGTGTGCGTAGTGAGAGGAGTTCTTACTCACTTCTTGCATACAGCCTTAGAAGAACAGTTTGATGAACAAGGGTTTAGAGCCATACAATGGTTTTCCGACGGAACTGTTTACATTGGGAGTCGAGAATCAGATAATCCAACAATTAATAAAGACAAAATAGCAGAAACGATAACAACCAAAATGAGAAATATCTTAAACAAAGATCATAGCAGGCAAATGGCAAAAGCTGCTTTTGGAAGTATAACACAGCAAGTTATAGCTGCACCTGAGTTCCTATTCGTCGCAGATGACACAGTCAATCTATTCTGGCAGTTTATTTCAAGACAAAAATTTGCAAAACCGAATATCAGAAACAACATAAAAGAACTCAACGACTCAGAAACTAAAACCTTCGAATTATTATCTGAACAACTAAAAAATGAGACAGAATCTTCAAGACTCATATACCTAGCTCGTTTTGTCGCCGATTTCAATCTTTTGATAGTGCTATACGGAGCGCGTAAACAGTTAATTGAAAGCGTTCCAAAAGATAAAAAAAACGTCGAATCTCAAGCAACCCAAAAAATTAACAATGTTCTATCTCAAACATTGGAGTTTCCAATAAGTTCTATGAATAAGTGGCCTGAAATAGCACTTCAGACAAAAACCGAAAAACGCCTATCCGTTGCGCTATCTCTTTGGCAAAGCCGATATTATCATAATGCGAAAGCTTGGCACAATAAACTGCTTGATGCATTAACGAAAGCTACACTTGAAATAGCAAAAATGTGGCGCGAGCTTGTTCCAGACAAGTACGCGAAGATTTCGAACCTGCTTAAAGCGGATATTAGTGCGCCAATAACGCCAGAGGCTATGATGAAGGAAGCAGAAAATCTTAGTTCTGTGATTGCAGCAGGAAAAACTGGTCACGGTACACCGACTTGTCAAAGGTGCGGTGAAGTAGCTTGCATAGAGGCACAAGCTAAGCTTTTTGGCAGCTCTGAAATCTATCATGACCATCTAATAGCCGGGAGACGCATCGGCGGAGGCAACAAGTTACAGGTTTGTGAGCTCTGTGAGTTTGAAGAGAAACTGCGTTTGATGTTTCTAGAAGGCGGAATGGGTTACACAAACAGTTTCTATGTCCTTCCACAGTTATCTCTTTCAAGAAGACAACAAACGGAATGGCAATCTATAATGAACCGCATAGAATACAATCAAGGAAATATGCCTTCACTCCTAAGATTGGGCCAATGGGCTGAAGCAGTAACTAATGGTACACTTCCTTTTTCACTCCAGTCTCACACTACGTCGTATTTCTCAGAGAATGACCTTGCGAGGGCGATCCAATATGTGGCTGAAAGAGACGGTTTAGAAAACGATTTATCGCCTTTACTTGAGCCTGCGCTCGATGCAGAAGACGGCAAAACGGTAGTAGCCCTCTTAAAACAAGAAAAGGCCAAGTTGAAAGAAGATTATGAACATGAGGTCTACAAATCGCTTAGTCAGATAGAACCCATATACATATCACCCAACTTCATTCTAATTCTAACAAGAGGCACAGTAGCAGAAAAAGACGAACCAGAATCATCAGCAGAAATTAAGTGGACACTATTTAGAGCCCTCCTATCTAGGCTTTTCTACGCAACTGTAGTTCCAGAGAGTTTTAAAGCTTCAGAAAAGACAAGTTTAGGATACACGCCTATCTCCTCAAACCTAAATCTTAAGCCACTAGCCATAAAGCTGAACGCTAAAAAAGGATGGATAGACATCCCTGACCTTGAGCAAGCAACTAAAAAGTTGTCAGCTCTTGTTTTGATAGCACGCGAGCTTTCAAATTCAGGAGCCGATTATGGGAAAGCTACACTTCTACGCTTACTAAAAGAAGAACCGGGAAGGGTGTTGAATCGAATCACATTAAAAAGCGGTGGAACGCCTAATAAAAAGCTTATAAACAGTTTGAACGCATGGTATTATCAAGATCGTGTAGGTGTTTGAAGTGCGCAAACTAATCGTTATGGAAACAAGAGCAACCGATGAAACATGGCCAACAAAGAAAATAGAGGAAACACAATCCGAGCTATACGCTTATTTAGCAGATTTTGTTCCTGAAAGATGGGGATATTCTAAACATGCGATAATGGGGCCTGCAGGAAAGCTTCTTGGAATAGTAGCAGCGTCGAAATTCGGGGGGAACGCAGATTCATACGTCGGATACATAGCCAATGTTCACGATCAACAAAGCATGAAACATTTAACTCTTTCAGGGATGGAAAGTCTGAAAAGCGCTGTCTCCAATTTAATTGAACTTAGAAAGGAGATGTCTGAGCGAGCCTTTCTCAAAATCTTGAGCAGCGTAGATTATGGCGTTTATTACTTGAAAGTCAAAGAAATAAGTGAACGTTCTGAGGCAAAAAAAGCGGGGAATGAAAAAGCATGAGCAATTTAAAGTCAACAGAACAAATGAAAACAGAAGAGATAATAAAAAACATTGAAGGCAGAATGGCTAGAACCATCCCAATCTTACGCACGCCCAAAACTGTTCAAATTTTGTTAGTTAGGCAGACACACGATTACACTATACTAAGAACTGAAGAAACAAGAGAACTTAACATCGCCGTAACTCCAACTTCAATATCCAAGCCCAAACAAAAAGCCAGAGTAGTGTTTCTAGCTTCAAAACAAAAAGCTCCAGAAACCCGTGAATTCGCCTCCTTAATCAAGGAATACTACATCAAATATAAGCTCTCGACAGAAGCAAAAGAACAGATATTAGATTGTGAAATCAAAGATAGACTTTGCCGAGCATGCCCCAGATGTGCCCTCTTCGGCGCAGTAGTAACTGATCAAAAGAGTCCTTATTGGAAAAATAGATGGAACATAAAACATAGAATCGAGTACAGCAGTGCATTTTCTCTTGAAACATACGAACTGATCAGCGAAAATATAACATTCAACGCCGTAACCGAATCAACGCAATTAACAGAACAGGCACTAGGGACAATCGAAAGCGTTTCGCCTCTAGCCAATTTTCCCAGCATAATTTCGCTAAACTCACCAACATGGAAAGAATTAGTTTTGGTAATCAAAAATCTACTTCGCTGCAAAAGCTACGGAGCAGAAGGTAGAACAAAAGGGGATACTGTAAACTATATTACGGGACTGATATTTGCAGATGAAGAAGTCGTGACTTCCTTAGAATACGTGCTAGAGCTTGAAGATAAAAAAGGAACCGAGGACATTCTTACTTCAACCTATGAAATCGCGGCGAAGTATGGACAAATGGTTGCTTCTACAGAAGATTTAAAAATCCTAACTCCGACGGAACTTGAACTCTTTGTTGACGCTGTCCAAAAAACGCCATTGACAGAAGAGTTCATTAATGGTGCCTTCAAAGACTCGTTCGGTTTCGGTAGAACAATCGAAGATATGGTTTAGGATGGCTAAATTGCATAGTGACAATTCGGCAGATGCCCTGCAAAAATCCGTTTATAAATGTCGACTAGTATCCCACGATTACCTTTTCTTTTCGACAATAGGCTTCAGAGACACACGAATGACAAACTACATTGGAAATTATGCTTTAATGTACGCTATCAACCGTAGGACGAGCGATATCCAAAGAAACGCATCAGGGACATCTCCATTTTACGAGAAAGATATGCCAAAGATGAAGATCTATTCAACTCCAGCGTTCATTGCATCCGAATCTAAAGTGCCGATATCTAAGCATAACCTAATTAGATGGGAAAATCAGCCTCAGGCTTATGTTACCTTTAACAGCATCAATACGATAACTCAGTTAACTGAGAATAATAGGGTCAATCTCCCACAGATAGGAAGAAAAGCTAAATTTCCACCGCTTAACAGTTTTGAATTTTTTGCGATTGGGGGAGATCCTTCAGGTGTGTTGAGATTGGGAAAAAAACAGGTTGCTTGCAGGATATTTGCTGAACCATTAAATGTGAAAGAAGTTTCATCAGATGCTTTTCACCCCAGTCACCCCATCAACCTTGAAGATTTAAGAGGATTGCTACCGACAGATATTAAGAGCGCTGAACTTATCAAGCAGACCCCACCCTTGATTATAAATGCCTACCTGAAGGCTGAACATTACATTTGCTCTGACGGTATAAACACGTACAACGTATTGAAACCAGATGCCGGCAAGTATCAAAGCGTGGCTCTTCCATAATGAGCATTCATGTTGAACCTCTAAAACTACCACTATCTAACGATCCTGAAGACTGTATAGGCAAAATTCGTCTGAGACTGTATCAGGCTCAATTAAGACGTTGCGATCACTCGAGAATTCTCCTCAAAGCACCAACAGGTAGCGGCAAAACGCTGGGTTATTTGGTACGCGCAATAGAAGATAGAGGAGAGAAACCACGGTTTGGCACAACTGTAATAATTTATCCAACTAATTCTCTTATTTGGGATCAGGCGCGCTCTTTAAGTGAACTTATAGGTAAATTGGGAAAGAAAGTTAACATTACCGTAGAATCAAAAGCTGATATAACGTGGGATAAAGAAAGCAAGAACGCAGACGTTAATCTCTACGTACTAAACGGAGAAACACTCGCTGCTCTGGCTCAACAAGCTAAGAGTTCGGAAGGAAAATCACTCGTTGAACAACTTCGCAGAGATCAAGCAAGTAATAGAATTATTCTTTCAAACCCCGAAATACTATACTATCTTTTTCTCTACAAGTTTGCACGAAATGAGGAATTGATAGACTCTATTTTTAATAGAAACCCACCTAACCTTCTGATTTTTGATGAGTTCCACCTTTATCATGGTTACACCCTTGCGACAATAACATACATGCTCGCGTATATGAAAAATTACTTCGATCAGATCATATTTAGCAGTGCAACGCCTATTGCTGTTGAATCTATAATTCACGAGAACATTCAGCGAATAATCGCTGAACCATCAGAACAAGGCGATATCGTTAAACATCAGATGGATCTTAACCTTGAAAGCACAGTAGGAATTTTAGGTTCAGAAGAAATTCCAAAAATAAAGAACATGGTTAGTTCATTTCTTGAAAAAAACAAGAACATGCCTCAAGCTGTTAAAGTCCTTCTGATAGTTAATAGCGTAATAACTTGTGCAAAAATCATTGAAGCCTTAGAAGAAGATTATCCTAATCAAGTTACTGCCATCCATGGTCTCATCCCTTCAAGTTCAAGACCGCGAAACAGCTCTGAATTCAAACCGATAGTAGTAGGGACTAGCGCTATCGAGGTAGGGATAGACTTTGATACATCCTCACTGATTTTTGAAGCTCACGATTCATCATCTTTTTTGCAACGCATTGGCAGGGGCGCTCGGCACAGCAGATGTGAAGCAACAGCATTCATTCCAGCCCTCTATTTCTCTTCATTCAGCAAGGCGTTATCCAACGGAATAGCTATCAAGCCCTCAAGACTCGAGACTGATGCTCAAAGTTGCCTTCCTGATTTGCCATCTTACTCAGCGTTCCCTTCAAATCCACAAGCCGCACCTATCATGGTTGCAATACTCCTAAATTGGACAATGCAGCGTCCTGCTGGGGGAAGAAGGTTAAATTATGGTCAAATAATAACAGAAACAAAGCTTCAGCTTGAGAGAGGCGACTTCGAGGTTCCAAAAGAAATTGGCTTCTCTAAGGAAGAATTGTTAGAATTATGCGAGAAAGCTCCAAAATACGGAATTTTGAAGATAGCACAAAAGATGTCTTGTCGTAGTTCGATGGACTCAATTCCCGCAGTTTTCAAAAGTAAAGGTGAAATCCCTGTTCAATTTGACTATTTATCTCTGAACGAATTACCAAGAGTCCACTTTAATGTTATCAAAAGAGATGAGCTAAAGAAAGAGGAAATCAGAATACCTTGGCGAATGAAACTTGTGGAAGAGTTCATACAGGTAAATGGGATAAGACAGGGTTACGAAAAAGTGAGATTAAGCTTTGAGCATGGAAGATTTGAGAAGGCACCAGAACCCCTCACTCACTTTAGTGTTGTCGCAGACGACCATAACATCGAAGAACGGCTAAAGCAAATCTTGGAAGGACAACCAGCGTACCTTCTATTCAGCAAAGAGGATTGGCGTCTACCAGGTTTCTTCACGTCAAATGGAGATTTTCTTGCTGTGGGAGGAGACGCCTATCTAGCTTGGTTCTTATCGAACTTACATAGCGTATAACTTTTAAGTGTACGATACCAAATCAGACAACCTAACTTGTCCGTATGCTGCTGTTTTTGTTTCCGCCTATGTTGGCGTATTCTGCGTAGTGTGCGAGCAGGTGAGTGGTTTTGTTGTAGGGGGTGTCTTTGTCTTTTAGTTCGTAGGTGACGGTGCCGGTGAAAGTTGTGGCTTTCTTGTTACGCATCTCTTCCAGTCATGTCTGCAACTCGTACGTATCTGCTCTGCTTTTATTTTATAGCAATACAATCCCTTTCATGGCTTCTATGATCGGCTAAATGGTTTGAGAATTTTATCCACAATGTTTTTGTAAAAGTATGTGAATAGAATGCTTAATGAACGTTGAAGAGCTTAAAGCGGTAATTGCTTCGCAACGCGAGGATTTAGAGGGACTCTTTAAAAAAGAGAGAATCGTAGATAGGGATTTAGATAGATCTCGGGTTAAGAATTTTTTAGCAAAGCCGAATGTGTTGGCTATCTTGGGAGTAAGGAGATGTGGCAAATCCGTATTTTCATGGCTGTTACTGGAAGGAGAAAAATTCGGGTACATAAACTTCTTTGACGAAAGATTGGTTGGGCTAAAAGCTGAGGAGTTAAATGACGTTCTGCAGGCATTTTACGAGTTGTATGGCAGCGATGTAGATTATTTCGTGTTTGATGAGGTGCAGAAGGTTAATGGTTGGGAAAGGTTCGTAAGCAGACTCAGAACTTCAAAAAAGATTGTAATTACGGGCAGTAATTCCGACCTTCTTCGCGGAGACCTCGCCACTTTTCTGACTGGCAGGCATATTGACGTAGAACTTTTGCCCTTCAGCTTCAAAGAATACCTAAGAGCAACAGGCATAACCTTGGATAAGAATTGGGATTACTCAACAAGCAGTGTCGCCATGATAAAAAAAGCTCTTTCTGAGTTCATGGAGAAAGGAGGATTCCCAGAGGTCGGCAAGTTTGGCAGCCTAATGCTAAGCGGAATCTATAGGGACATTATAGAGAACGACATAATAGGGCATCATAAGGTAAGAAACGCCCCAAGCCTAAGGGCGCTTGCAAAGTACTTAATATCAAACACTGGGAAGGAGATGACCTTCAATAAGCTAAGGGCAACCTTAGAAATAAAAGATACACACACAATATCAAAATACGGCGGCTACATCACCGACTCTTACCTCATATTTCTGCTGGAGAGGTTTTCCTACAAACTAAAGGAACAATTCAAAGCCCCAAAGAAGGTTTACTGCATAGACAATGGCCTTGCCAATAATGTGGCATTTAAGCTAAGCAAAGATTCGGGCAGGTTAATGGAAAACATAGTATTTATAGAGCTCCTAAGAAGAAAGCAATACTTCAATCCAGACTGGGAGTTATATTACTGGAAAGATCACAGAGGAAGAGAGATCGATTTTGTTATCAAAACCGCAGAGTCAGTAAAGCAGCTCATACAAGTAACTTACGCCTCAGAAAAGAGCGAAATAGAAGAACGAAAGGTCGAATCCTTTGCAGTTGCCGCCTCAGAAATGAAATGCGACAACATGCTCGTTATTACATGGGACTACGAAGAAACCATATCAATGGGCGACAAAACAATCGCGTTCATTCCTCTGTGGAAATGGCTACTTAAATAATCTGAAACATAAACTAAAATTTTTGAGACAAAGTGTTAATAGCTTACGCACTTCCATTAAGACACCTTGCGCAAGTTTAATTGACTGGAAGTTTGAATGGTTGTTATGCCTCGTTTATGGTTTGACAAAGGCACACTTCTGTTGAAGGGAGAGATCGGAACTCCATATGGTAAATGGGATCCCAGGAGCGGCTGTTACCGAATCAAAGCATGCCACTACAAGGATGTCTTGGACTATTTTAGGGAAAGCAGAATCAAAATTGAAGACGCCGCCCCGAATCCGCCAGCTCTTGAACAACTAAAAGGTAATGTCGAGTTAAGGTCTTACCAAAACGAGGCACTGGACAAATGGCTGACCGCAGGCAACAGGGGAGTATTGGTTTTGCCCACAGCCGCGGGAAAAACATTCATCGCATTAAAAGCGATAGACCTACTCAAAACACAGACCTTGATCGTTGTTCCCACGTTGGACCTAATTGACCAGTGGAAAAAGCGAGTAAGAGAATGCCTTGACGTGGAAGCGGGCGTGGTGGGCGGCGGCGAAAACAATGTGCGGATGATAACCGTTTCAACCTATGATTCAGCGTATTCTCTGGCGTCCCAGTTAGGCAACAATTTTCTGTTCTTAATTTTCGATGAAGTGCATCATTTGGCTTCTCCGGGTTACATACAAATCGCTGAAATGTACATTGCACCGTACCGCATGGGGTTAACAGCCACATACGAAAGAAGCGACCAAAGACATACGCTTCTCCCACTATTGATAGGAGACCCAGTTTACTCCGTCTCTCTTGAAGAGCTAACGGCAGGCAAACACCTTTCGAACTACACCTACGAGAAAGTAGCCGTAGAACTGACCCCTGCGGAACAGCAAACCTACGATGCTGAGATTGCGTTTTTCAGGAAATATCTTGTGGAGAGGCGAATTGTTCTAAAAACTGCGTTTGATTTTCAACGGTTCATAATGACAACGGGCAGAGACCCCCATGCCAGGGAAGCGCTTCTTGCAAGAAACAAGGCCTTAAAGATTGCCGTCAACTCAAAAGCAAAACTTGACCTGCTGGCGGAAAGGCTTGAAGCATACAAAGACGAGAAGGTGCTGATTTTCACGCTCTACAATGACTTGGTCTACACTGTTAGTAGACGTTTTTTTATACCGGCCATTACGCATCAGACGCCCAGAGAAGAGCGACGCGAGATACTAGCCAACTTTGGAAGCGGCAAATACAAGGTAATAGTTACTTCTCAGGTTCTAGATGAAGGCGTCGATGTCCCAGACGCGTCTGTAGGTATAGTGCTTGGCGGAACAGGAAGCAGACGAGAGTATGTGCAGCGACTGGGGCGGCTTCTTAGGAAAAAAGAGGGCAAAACCGCTAAGCTTGTGGAGATAATTTCAAAGGAAACTGTAGAAGTCGGCATCAGCCGTCGGCGGCATCTAAAAGCAGGAGAGAACCAGTAGTTGCTTCCCAGTAGCTTGCTCGTGGTGTGGAAGAGGAAAGGAGAAATTCAGCCTCGTTACGCTAAGCTCTCTTCCGAAAATCTGGAAGTTGCAAACCGTCTTATCGAAGCTTACAAAGGCCATGTTGGAGAGAAGAAAAAAATCCTCTCAGCTCTCGTTGCTGACTTAGAAAATCAAGGGTACGAGTACCGTTTCGTTAGGGCGTTAGCTTTGCTGCTTGACCGAAAAGGCGTCTTCACCTGTAACAGCAAAATCGACCCCTCTGATTTACGAAAGAGAATCTTTCAGGCAGCAGAAAAATTCGGGTTACCTGCCACTCCAGAAAAGCGGCAGCAAATTCTAGAGTTTGTTGCGTCCCAAACAGCGTTGACAACCCAAAACATTGAGGAGCAGATATACGCTGATTTAGACTCTGAGTTAATTCTCACTAAATTTGACCCTCCATCAGCGTTAGAACTACTTCAGCAGTACAATCTTAGCCTAGCGCAGACGCTTCTTTTCGACTGCATAGAACTAGGCTTCAAAGCTTCGGGAAACTGGCAGAGACTGTTTTATTCTATTAAGAAGCTGGGGCTTATCTACGAGGTTTCTCGTGACAATGATTTTTGGGTGAAAATAGATGGGCCCGCCAGTCTCTTCAAACTCACAAAACGATATGGAATCAACATAGCCAAGCTTCTACCCACAATCACTGCTAATCAACAGTGGACTGTAAACGCTAAGATACTGTGGAAGTACACAAATGAGATATGCGACTTCAAAATGGAAAGCGCAAAGCACAGTTTACTGTTACGCAAACCGAATTTTCAGCAGGTAACTTACGATAGTGCCGCTGAAGAGAGTTTTGCTAGTCAGTTTAAAGCTGTAAAATCTGGCTGGATATTGAAGCGAGAACCTGAACCTGTTTTGGCTGGCAATCAAGTTATTGTACCTGATTTTTCGCTTGAAAGAGCTGGCCTCAAAGTATACTTGGAAATCGTTGGGTTCTGGACTGAAGAATACTTGCTTCGTAAAGCAGCAAAACTCAAGCAAGTAGAAGTTGAAATGATTCTTGTAGTTAATGAGGCTCTGGTGTGTGAGAAACTCGTCGCTTTGGAGAAGCGTCCGCAACTGCACTTTATCTATTATCGGGATAAAATCTCGCTGGCTCCGATTCTTCGTTACCTTCAGACAGCGTTTGAAGAAGTCAAAGCAAAAGAAATCAAATTACTGGAGAACCTGCCAGTTAAGTTTACAGAGCCAATAGTATCCTACGCTGAATTCGCCGATAGAATCGGCGTTTCCGTTGAATCCGTGCAAGCAGTTCTCACCACTAATCCGCCCAATGGTTACGTGCCAATGCATAACAGTTTGGTTGGCAAAGAAAAGCTCCAGCAAATACACAGTGCACTCAACGAAGCCTTGAAGCAGTCAGGAAAGCTAACTCTTAGCCAAGCAACACGAATAATTGAAGCAGAAGGAATAAACGATGCAGCTTTTGCATTAACTTACCTTGGCTACAAAATAACCTGGCATGGAATAAACAGCGAACTAGCTGAAATCTTAAAACCAAATATTCGTCTTCAAGACCAAGAACCATGAAAATCAAAAAAATAATAGAGAGACAAAATTTAAAAGTATCACATGATACTAAGTATGACATGATACTAATGAAGGTATGAGTCTATGGCCACTCTATTTGATATACCCCCAAAACGTGACCCAAAGCTTCTTTTCGGAAGAGAAAGGGACCTTACTGATTTAGTTAAATACCTTCATGAGAAACGGTGGACTGTACTTCTTGGCCCCAGGAGAGTAGGCAAAACATCTCTAGCTAAATGTGCAATTGAAAAATCAGGATTGGATTCAATAATACTCGATGCCAGAGAGAACACTGATTTTGCAAGCAACCTCTTGTCCTCGTTAACCCGACAGTCAACTTTCAAACTTGAAGCAAATGTAAGCGCCCCAACAATTTCGCCACTCATTTCTGTGGGGGCTAGTTTTTCTAAGCAAGTTTTGAAACAGAGCCTTGATAGCCTGCTAAATGGGCGAACCAAACGCACAGTGATTTTACTAGATGAGGCACAATGGTTCAGCAATAGACGCACACTCATAATGTTACTAGCACATCTCTACGATTATCATTATGAAACCATAACTCCCATAATCACCGGCTCAGCGGTCGGCGTTATGAAATCAATAATAGAACCAAACAATCAATCTCCATTATTCGGAAGGCCAATTATGCAAATGGAAGTCAATAAATGGAATCCATCCGTCAGCATGGGCTTTCTAAACGAGGGCCTCAAACAACAAAAGCTTTCACTTGACACAGAACTAATAGTGAAAACTGTAGACACCCTTGACGGACTCCCAGGCTGGCTAACCATGTTCGGCTACTATCTTACTGCTAAACCTTCAGATTACGAAAATGCGTTAAACAAAACTTTGGGAGAAGCACTCAAAATTGTAGACGACGAAACGTCAAACATTGGAAAATTAGCTAAAGGCTGGCAAATACACCTTAAGATTTTAAATAATCTTTCTTTGGGAAGCAAAAGCTTTACCAACCTTCTTGAAGCAACGAATCTGACTAATTCTGGGTTATCAAAACATCTTGATATGCTACAAAGGCTAAATTACATTGAAAAGAAAGAAGATGGCCGATATGACATCACTGACCCAATCTTAAGAGAGCTAATAAAAAGGCGCATCAAAAAAACATAAGTGCTTTATGATATTTCGCAGCATATATCATACTGTATAAACTCCCACCCTGTATGCAGGCTTGCGTGAACATCAAACTTAGTTTAACAGCAGTTTGGTTTGTCCATATGCCGCTGTTTTATTTCCACCTACGTTGGCGTATTCAGCGTAATGCGCGAGCAAATTGGTGGTTTTATTGTAGGGGTTTTCTTTGTCTTTCAACTCGTAAGTGACGTAACCTGAAAAGCCCGTGACTTTCTTGTTGCGCATAACTCCCAGTCGCGTCTGCAACTCATATTTGCTAACGCCAACGTTCTTACCCAGCCAATCCTTGTAGGCTACATACTCTTCTTTACTAAAGCGGCGTTCGTCGCTAAACTGGTTCCAGCAGCGCATCAAGCTGCAGAACACTTTTACAGGATCAGGAAACATCCAGTGAAAATTGCTGTTTAGATTCGCCAGATACGTGGGCGTCCTAAAATTCAGCGTGAACCCCTCAACCGCCTGTGCTTCCCTTTCTAAATCTGCGTAGGTTTTGCAGTTTATCTTCATCGAGGCAATCTGGAAAGTCGTATCATAAATCAAGGCAGTATTTTGTTTCTGAAAAAAGTTAAGCAGATATGTCGAGTATTCATCTTTCAAAAACCTGAAACCAACTTTGCATGGAAAAAGCGGATCCAATACGTAACCATCTTCCGTGTGGCCTCTGCTTCTAAACCGCAGAGGCGTCACACTGTAAGGCTTAGACACATTCAGCTCATGCAGCAGCCCAGAAGCAGCCGGATCAACCAGCCGAATAAAATGCAACAATAAACCCCGAGCAACATGCCCCGTAAAAAACGGCAACACAACTGGCTTTTCAGCATACATTTCTAAGCTGATTTCAACAGGCAATCACATTTAACTCCCAAAGATGGGATTAACTTCAGGATTATGATGAGATATTATATTATTGAATAAGCAGTTAAAACTTTCCAAAATCTGCAAGCTTCATAATTGAAATATCACCATGCCATCAAGATAAGAAACTTTCTACTTAACTTAGCGAGTTGTGTTCGTTTTGTTTATATATTGGTTCTTTGACTATGCATGTGCAAAAAGAAGGAATAACTTAAACATGGGTTCCAAGTCACCAAGAGGCGAATTCGCCGCAAGACAGTTAGCTAAAAAACGGAAGAATTTCCGTTGGCACGACCGCTACTTTAACCGTCGCATGCTCAGGCTAGACGAAAAAGTAGATCCAATGCAAGGTGCACCACAGGCCAGGGGCATCGTTCTGGAGAAAGTCGGTGTTGAATCAAAACAGCCAAACAGCGCCATACGCAAATGCGTCCGCACACAACTAATCAAAAACGGCAGAACCATAACCGCGTTCTTGCCAGGCGACGGCGCACTAAACGTTGTCGACGAACACGACGAAGTGGTTGTTGAAGGCATCGGCGGAACCAGAGGCGGCGCAATGGGAGACATTCCAGGTGTCCGCTGGAAAGTCGTTATGATTAACGGCGTAAGCCTCAACGAACTAGTTTACGGTCGAAAACAGAAACCAGCAAGGTAATTGTTATGAGTACACAAACAGTAGCTCAGCCACAAGACATCAAACTTTTTCAGAAATGGAGCTTCAAAGAAATCAAAGTCGTAGACATCGGCTTACAACGTTACTTGAATTTGACCCCGATGGTTGCCCCACACAGCATGGGACGCCACGAGCACCAAAGATTCCGCAAAGCCAAAGTCAACGTGGTTGAACGCTTAATCAACAACATAATGCGTCCAGGCAAAAACAGCGGCAAAAAAGCCAAAGCAACAGGCATCGTAAAAGAAGCCTTCGAAATCATCAACGCTAAAACAGGCAAAAACCCCATCGAAGTCCTCGTTAAAGCAGTCGAGAACAGCTCACCATGCGAAGACACCACACGTATCAGCTACGGTGGAGTCGTCTACCACTTATCCGTTGATGTCGCACCACAACGCAGAATCGACCTCGCAATCCGTCACATCACCGAGGGAGCACGCACCGCAAGCGCAAACAACCCCAAAAGCATACAGGAAGCAGTCGCAGACGAGCTAATATTGGCAGCAAACAAAGACATCAAGAGCGCCGGCATAGCAAAACGCAACGAAATCGAACGCGTCGCACAATCAAGCAGATAAACTGCCCTTTTTATTTATTTTAACTATTTTCTTTAATATCTTCCAGGACAACACCTGAACAAATCTTTGCACAGTCCAATTGTGCGAATTCACCTTTTAAACCAAGTTTCATATTCATCTGCAACTTAATCTTCGAAAAGACTACACCCAATAAATTAAAAGAACCAAAACAAATAATACTTTTAAAGCAAACAGCGCTTATTCCCAAACAAAGGAAGGAAAAATATTGCGAAAATTCAACATACTCTTAGTGGTCGTCGGTGCAATAGCGCTCGTTTACGCTCTGCTCAATAACATATCTGTCCAGACCGAACTAGTTCCGACAATAGTACGGCGAAGTCATCGCCACCTCCACCGCGATAATATTCACAGGAATATTCTTCACATTAGGATGCTCTAACAGATTGTTGTAACTTCAAAAAAAGAAAGACCACCCATACTTTATTCTTGTTTTACTCGGGTTAGCATCGGTTTTTGTCGTAAGCACTTTCCTATGTATGATAGTCAACAATTTCAACATCGCTTTAAAACTAAGCTTCATGGGCTTAATACTTGCCACAGGAACATTCATGAGTCTAATAGCATTGCTAATCCAACAGCTAACTCCACAAAAATCGTAATTTTAGCAACTATCAACAAAATTAGTTAAAGGAATGGGCAACTCAATTTCCCGGGCATATGTGTTCCTAAGTTGGCGAAGGCAGTTGCATTATTGGAAGCGCCGACTATATGGAAGACGTTATTAACTAAACAAGCTAAATGAATATCCATGAACCCATGCGTAGTTTATTTTTCAAGGACAGGCAACACTAAACGGTTTGCACAAGCCATAGCTGACATGACAAAGGCACCAATCTTTGATCTCACTTCAACGCAGCCGTCTGCTTTGGCAGACTTTGACATGCTAATCTTAGGCACTCCCGTTGAGGGCGCCAGCCCAGCAAAAGAAACCGTCGCTTTTGTGGAGAGCATTCCGGAGGTAAAAGGCAAAAAAGCCTTCTTGTTCTGCACTTACCGCGCGTTTGGCAACGAACGAGCAATGAAGAAAATTGAAAAGATGTTAGAAAGCAAAGGATACATGACTGTTGAGAAAGTTTCGAAAAAGGGCATGAAACCCGAACAGACAGCTGAATTCTCCAAAGAACTTGCAGAAGTTAAGAAGGCATTGGAAAAACAGTAGCCAAGTTTTTATCTAGTTTGGCTTTCACTTGCCAAATAATCCGCAATCATCTTATCATGCTCAAATGCCAATGGCTGTGGTAACACGTTTAGGCTGAAAAGCTGGATTTCTTGGATTTCGCTTTCTTGCCGCTTGAATTCCGAGCCAAGGGGCTTTACTACAAAGCAGGTTGGGTAATACTCGTAGTCGATATCGTCTTTAATTCCCCGCTCAATATATTCGCCGACCTTTCGAACTATTTCTACGTCGAGCCCTGTTTCTTCTTTGCATTCGCGCACGATTGTTTGTTCGATGGTTTCGCCAGGGTCCATTCTGCCGCCTGGTAGTGCCCAGTAGCCTACAAACGGTAGGGTGTTCCGTTTTATCAAAAGAATTTTACCAGTTGGGAACGGTATTATGGCAGTTGACGTTTTCCCCGTGTACTTTTTCACATGCTTCAACTCTTTGCTTAATTTTATGTAAAAATAGAATTTGGCGAAGGCAATAAGGTTTTTCGAGGGTTACATTAAACTTTCGATTAAAAGCTGGTGTTCACGGTCGCTTAGCCACCCGCCAGTTTTAAGGTATAAAAGGCCTTGTGATATGTCTGCTCGGGCTAAATCTGAATTTAAGAGGTTTGCTTTTTCGCCCAACGCTCTGATTTGGCTGCTGTTTCGGGCAAACGCTTGAAGTTGGCTAATTAATGCTGTTATTTCTTTGAAGCGTGGAGTGAAAAGCTCCTTGATTTTAGGCATACCCAACGCGCCCTTAAGTTTAGAGCCAAAACTCATGCCGCTAGCCGTGGAGGGTGCGACAAAAAGATACCGATGGTTGTAACCCGATTGGTAGCAAGCAACGTAGAAGGGCACGTAAAACAATGCAGGGGTTTTCAACAGGGCATCGGGCACGCCTAAATTTAGGAAGCTCGTTTTTACCGCTTCACCAAGTTGGATGGCGTCATTTAACCCGTCAACAACAGGCTTCTCCTTCTCAAGCATCAAGGCGGCTTCACGTTTGAACGCCGCCAACTTTTGGTCGCGAGCAGCTTCCAACTCCACAAGGGGTGCACGCACATACTTGATTTCGCTTTCAAGGCTGAGCTGCATTTCAGATATTTTTTGGGTTTTCTGTTTGTTTAGGTTTTTTAAATTTTTCTCGATTCGTCCCAGGTCTTTTTCTAGTCCATCGATCTCTTTTTTGGTTAGGCGGCTTTTTTCTTTCCAACTTTTGGCGTAAATTTGATGGTTTTTTGTCGCTTGAGCTTTTGTTTCCCTTTCATATTCGTGGATTTTTGATTGGGAGGTTTGTATGGACTTTAACGTTCTTGCTCTCATTTTCTGGATGCCTTCTTCCTCATGGTCGAAGCTGTGGGTGACTTGGGCGATTTGTTTTTTGTAGTCACTTTGTAATTTGGAGATTTTTGGGTTTACAAGCTCTTCTGTAGCCTTGATTTTTGCTTTTATTTCATCTGTTGCGGCTTCGGCGGCGTAGTCGATCTCGGTTAAGTATTGGCTGGTAAGTTTGTTGACTTGTCTTAGGCAGTCCGCAACCCGTTCTGCATCTGCTTTGGCTTTTTGCTGCAACTTGGCCATCTCGGATAGCTCGGAGGTTATGGCGGTTTCCTGTACAAGTGGTGGAAACGGGGTTATGTTTGTCGGTTGAGTTGTTATTTCAGTGGCTTCTTTGCGGTAAATGTTAAACTCTTCTTTGAAGCTCTCGCTTGAGATTAGACTGTGGAGTGTGAAGGCCGCTTTTTTTGGATGCGCAAAATAGTTAGCGTGGTCTGAGAGAAATGTTAGGTAGTTTTCTCTTGGGATCGAGTTGTTTTCTATGCTGGCGGTAAATGCTTCCGTTGAGGGCAAATCATAGTAGACTAAGGTGTATGCGGAATCGTTTATGCCGTCGAAGAGAAGGGCGGCTTCGCCTGTGGGGAAAAGCCACAGTGGATAACCCATTTTTGCGATGAAAACGAGTTTTTCGGGGTGCTGCTTCATAATTAAGCCGCCACCCTTTGCCCGCTCCTGTTCTAAAAGCGCGTAAATAGCAGCCAATTCAACGGTTCTGCTCAAGCCGTCGCTGTTTTTTTGCGGTGAAAAAGGAAGAACATACCGTTTGGCAGAAAGGTTTAGCATATTGTCCGTCAGCGCTCTGATATGTGGGCTGCTGTTTTAAAATTTATTGCCACCAAAGAAGTCAGTTATCTTTTTTTGGAAGAGCGCGCGTTTTAGCAGTTCACTCTGCATTATCCACCTATGCATTGGAATCTCGAATCTGCCGCCGATGAACTGCAGTGATTCCGCGAGCGTTTTGAATTTGTATGGTGTTTGACGCATTGCGTTGCGGATGTTTTCGCGAACTTGCCATACGCCGATGGGCATTATGTATCCTGGTCTTGCTTCCCTTAGTACTATAACGGTGGCTTGACGCTGCTCTTTGGCCAACAACTCGCAGGTTGCAAGCCGAGCAGAGTAGTAGCAGCCGCCTATAGCCGCGTAAGTTGTCCTGCTACTGTTGCCTTCCCAGTCAGAAAAAATGGCGACACTGGTTCCTGCTGGATTCCAAACTGTGCCAGGGTACCATGCTTCCATGGATTCGTAGCTCCACTGCTGGGGAATCATCAGTATCTCAAACACGTTATCCATGTAAATTGATTCGTAGACTCGGTACTCATTGATTTCAGGGTTGGTTTTTACTTTCGCCATCAAGTTCTTTGACAGTATGTCGTCAACTGCCGTTATGCTCCAGCGTGTAGGCACCAGCCGACGTTTTTTTTCCACTCCAAAGGCGCCTACGCTAAATGCCTTTTGAATCTTGGTCACCATTACGCCGCGACTGTAGAGATCTATGACTGCGTTGGTTGCCTTTAGGTTTGTGTCATAGTAGGCTTTCTCAATTTTGTCGTCATAGCGAGCGTTTCCAACGTGTAGGTCACGAATGGGTGCTGAAGGACCGAAAGGCTGGATGTCGTCGTCAAGATAAATAGAGCCTCTGGGCTTCTTTGTGAGGTTAAGTTCTATTTCTACGCTGCTATCGGCTAAAGCCAATTCGCGGGTCTGATCCAAGATTTTGCCTGCCGAATTGAACTGAGTTACGTTGACTCGGTGTTTGCCTCTCACTAGCATGCTTCGGAAACCCACGATTTCATCCATGGACTTGCCAAACCAGCGTTCGGGCAAATCATAGATACTGGTGTCTTCATGCACTGGCGGCACAAGCGGTCCAGCATAAACGTTGGGGTAGCCAATTCGCCCTATGAAAACGCTTGGAGGAGACATTCCATCGATATCCTGCGTTGCCATCAACGGAACACTTTTGAGAAAATAATTGACTTTAACCATTATTGGGCAACGAGTCTTGCCGCATAAAAACCGCCCCCCTTTACATACCACACACAGGCTGTCTTCTCTTGTTCGGGCAACGATTTGGCTGGGGTCTGCTAGTTTGCTTTTGTATATTATCTCTTTTAGCCAGTTATCTGAAGCATGAATATTTTGCAAAGGCAACACAGTTGTCATTTTCATAAGTTCATGAACGCATTAGCTTGATAAGTTTTTCCGCAACTTATAACGCAAAACGTTAAAACAGTAATTGATCAGGTTTCCCTAACCGTGGCAAGCATTCGGCTTTTCCTAATTAACATTCTAACGGGAAAAGGTAGCTTACGTTGGATTATGTCAGCGATTCTCCAAATTCGGTGGAGACCATAGGGCGCTATTCCGGCGTCTACGATTTTGAGGTATCCGTTGACGTTTCTGATGTTCTCACAGGTTATGTCAAGCAACCCATAAGTGTAGCCTATTGAACGGAGCTTGATTAATTGGTCATGAGTCGCTTCCGCTTCAACCCCATACTCCTGCAATAGGCAATATTTGGTGTGCCAAAATATTCTTGCAAAATAAACGTGCCTAAGGCGGGGAGGCAGAAGCTTGTATGATTTGTGGTCGAGCTCAATCGCTTCTTTTTTTCCAATTTTGAGCGCTAACTCGTGGCTTTTATGGGTTAAATGAAAAACAAGCTTATGTAAGCCAACATTTACCCTTGTGGCTTCGGGAAAAGTTTTGGAAGTAAGTTCCTGCAGACTACGCATCGGAACAAAGCCTGTGCCCTTGCTTCTTTCATACTCATCTATCAAGTTGTCTAGCAAACGGGCTTTTTCATGCAGGGATTTGAATTTCATCACAAAAAGAGAAAATTTTGATGTATTTAAGCTTGTAACAAACAAAACAGCCCAACAAAAAAGTGCAGCTTGAAGCGCATAGTTTAGACTACGTATTGGATAGCGGTTTCTGGAAGCTGCACTTGAACGTGTACTTTTTCAGTCATTATCTGTGGGGCGTTTTCAAGAAGCCACGCGTTGAGTTCTGGGCAGTCATGTGGTTTGCAAGAGAAGCTTCTGTTTTTTGTGTCCCATAACCTGCATGATGCGCATGGGATTTCACGTTTTTCCTGCATTAACAATCACTCATTAGTTGTCCAAACGCCATTTATCGGTTATGAAAACAAAATCCAGAGTTTTCATGTGTATCTTAAATCAACTCTTCACGGGTTGAAGTTAAAAATGGCGCCTATACTCGGGTTTTAACTCGGAAAATAAAACCGCTTACCAACAGAACCGCGGGGTCCCGAACCCAAAGTCTGGTGGAACCTTTCACAGCACTCTTTACCTGAATTCCGGTTTTAGAACAGCCTTGTCGCGCGCCGCGCTATCTATATTCACTGCGAATAAGGGTTCTGTGAAGTTATCGTTTGGTAAGTTTTTCTGTGAAAATTCGTTTGGTAGGTTTACCTTAGTTTCTCAAATTTCCAATTCATGATGTCAAAAATCAGGTCATCGAAAGGTCTAACTTGTTTACAATATTCTGCATGTGGTTTTCGCTCGTAATCATCAAAAATTCTTGAGTCGATATTTCGATAATTCTGAGATTCAGCTTTCTCAAAAATAGGATAAAAGCTTTCCAAATCTTTGATAAGACCATTATTGACTTTTTCATATTTTTTGATTATGTAAACTCGGTCTGTAAAACTCTCAAGCAGTTGCCTCGTTTTTCGGTAGTGACCTAAATCGAGATAGTTAACCTCTTATGTAAGAATTCATGCCAGCTCCAGACATGATCAGTGAGCCCTTCAATTAGCCCCGAAGACTTTCCT
>PLSP01000161.1 GCA_003165195.1 Candidatus Bathyarchaeota archaeon
TTTCAACCTGAGCTGCTTTTCCAACACGTCGGGGAGATCCAGTTGATGCGGTCCACATAAACTTATCAACATAAGCTAATATGTTCTTATGTGCATATATAGATATCAGCTTAAGCTCGCAGTGAAAAAGCAGTCGAGACCTTTCGCGAAAGGAGGGGCGATAAGCTGGATTTACATAGAATATAAAGAGTAAAAAAAAATCAGTCATCTCTTCGGCTGATTGGCTAATTTCTTTTAGCTGTTGCCCTTTGGTTGATAATTGTTAGGTGTATTATCGTTTCTTAATTCTCGTTTTAAATAAGCGACTACTTCAAAACTTTGATTAATTTGAAGCGCAACAATAGAAACCAATTCCCACCCATCTAAACCATATTTATTCAACAAATCTTCTTGAGTTTTGACACCAGCATCTATTATTCCTTTTACCAGAGCAATTGAGACATACTCCCATTTTGTCATGTTTGTTCCTCTAACAACACTTATTTTCTGTAGAACTAAAATTAACCAAGTAGTATTTTTGTTTTGAGGTTCATTGTTTTAAGTCACAGAGAAAAGACTCCACAGAACCCTTAAAGCAATGGCGCGGATAGTTTTTTCGTATACTCCGGTCAAAGAATTTAGAAAATCGAAAATCACTGAGTATCGAAACAATGACCAAACATATAATAGTTCTTCCCCTCGCATGCCTCGGGTGCGAATGCAATTGACAACCAAAGTAATGTTGTGTTGTATCTAGACAAGGAATAGGTTGAAAAGTCGAAAGAAATGGGATTCAATCTCAGTAAAACGTTTTAAAAACATTTAAAACAATTAATGAATGTATATTCACCAATTTCTATTCAAAATAACGTTAATTCTTATAAAAATAAAAAGTGATCTGGTGGGGCTGGCCGGATTTGAACCGGCGTCTATAGCGCCCGAGGCTACAAGCCTGGACCAAGCTAGCCGACAGCCCCGTTTTTTAAAGTGGCTTGGTTTTTTGCGGGTTTATATGATAATGCTGGTTTAGGCTTTAAACTTTAACGGTGATCTACCGCAACGATTTCCTAGTTGAGTGGTTTGCCGATGCAGATCAAGGGCAACGCTTTTGCTTGGCTGCTTGCCTATTTGACTCCCTCTAGTCACCCCAGAGAAGGGCGGCCAAACAAAAAGGATAGGAGGGAGGGGTCTACTATTTGTAACGATTTTCTATATTCAAATAGGCAAACCCTACATCGCCATATCTTAGCTGACGATAGTGGGATAGGGGTCTACAATTTACATAGGCTTTCTATAGGTAAAATTGGACGCATTTCATTGCCCTTTTTTAGGATGTAGTTCTGATCCAAGGCAAAAATTGAGAAGGGATAGGGGTCTACTATTTACATAGAGTTTCATTAGCCAAAAAGAGGTAAATAAAGAAGCAATAGCTACGAAGGATCTATTTTTCTTCGCATTCCTTATACGGCGTGGTCAGGACTTCTTTGACTTTGTTAGTTATCACTGGACCTAAGCCGTGCACAGATTTTGACCAGTCATCCACATTTATGAGGGCGTTCATAGGCGTCTGGTAAGCGTCCAATATGGCTGTGGCTTTCTCCCGACCCACGTTGGGCAAGCTGGCGACAAAATACATTTGGCTGTCCGAGAGGGTCTCGCATTTCTTAAAGGCATGAACAGTGGGGCTTCTTTTCTCAACCATTTGCTCTTGCCGTGCAGCGGTGTACAGAAAATCGATGGTTTCCTTGTAGGATGATGTGCTGACGAGTGCGATGCCGTTTTTAGCTAAATTAAATATTGCTCCCCAAACTGAACTGGGCTGGATGTTGCTGTATTTGTAGATTATGGGCATGTAACCCTCAAGGACAACAAGCGATTTTGGGTAAACGTCTTTTAGGGTGAAAATCTGCTCAAAAAGGTAACGTCTCGTTAGAGTGTAGACAAAGTCGTTGACGGTTTTGCGTTCTACTGCGCATTGGTCGGATAGGATGTAGTCTCCTTTCTCGAGCAGTTGTGTTTTGACGTTGGCGCCGCGTTCAATTAAGCCTTTAACGATTTTTTCGGCACTGCTTGCTTCTCGGCTATCCACTATTATTGTGGGTTCCTCGCCAGGCTTCTTTTTGTCGTTCATGAAGGGAATCAACGTTTCAGTCCCAGACATACATCTCAACCTTTGGGAGTAAACCTAAAAACTTATTTATTTTAATTGTGCTTCCCCAAAAAAACAAGAGTGCAGGCAGCCTATGATTGCTGCAACTTAAACCTCTGGCTCGCATGTGGCTCCATGATCGCTACTGTCGTCTGCGGCATACCTTCTTTTACTTTGCTTTCAAACTGTTTTTTCTGACCTGCGGATCCATGCATCGCGACCGCCACTTGGGGTTTTACGTCAGCGACCATTTTGTAAGCGTTCTCAGGTGAAGCGGTTGGGGACATTCTTCCTACAGGCACGAAGGCTACGTTAGAGGGGTAGTCGGTCAAGGTTACGTACCCTGAGTCGCCACCGTGAAATATGGTTGCTTCATCCATCTTTACTTGGTAAAGCATTATGGGTCCACGGTGGATTCCAGCGATCGCTCTGACGATTATGTCGCCGAAATTGTAGGTTTTGCCTGACTCTGCTTTTACAAGTTTATCGGACGGAATTTTACCTGCGAGTTTTTCAGCTACTTTAGCTTCAGCCAGCACTGATGCTTGTGTCTCTTTGAAGATAGTTTGGGCTGAACCTGCCTTGAAATGGTCAAAGTGATTGTGGGTGTAAAGGAGCAGGTTAAGCTTCGTTTTTAGTGCTGCCACTTCATCGTTTTTCAGGAAGCCTGCAGGATCAAACATGACTGCTGTTCTGTTTGTTCGGACAATGAATCCTGACACGCCCAAATAGTAAGCGGCAACTTCGTTGTTTTCCAGCATCAAATTGAAGAATTCGCTGATTTGTGAAGCTTTGCTTTTTCTAAACATTCCAACCACAAGACCACTTTGGCATCGTAACTATAAAAAAGTAGTTATCCTTGCAACCGCATAAAAACACATTAGCAGACATAGAATAGTTACGTATTAGCAATACGTAGACTTAGGAAAGAAGTTAGTTTTGTTTTGCTGAAGATTTATTATTATTCGTATCGGGTTAAGAACAACGGTTTCTTTGCTTCTTTTCGTCTGTCTTCTAAAGGCACATCCTTGAGCGACGCAAATTCAAGATCTTGGTCGAGCTGAACCCTCTGGTTACAGCTTGAATTTTTCTTCAACACAGTGGACTCGCTATTTTGAGAACTCGTTTTCTCCATCCTTCTGGGAATGGCATGGTGACCATCGAATATATGTTCTTGTGACTAGTACAACACAATCACAAATCCAAAGCGAGCCAGAAATGCATAACTGAATTTAATTATGATAATTCTGGATAAAAGATCAAAAACAAAAATGGGTGAAAGGGGTTTATGGTCCCTTTTTGGTGATTTCTTTAATTACGCCTGCTGCGACTGTTGTGCCCATGTCTCTGATTGCGAAGCGTCCGAGCTCTGGGAACTCGATGAATGTTTCGACTGCGATTGGGTGAAGTGGCTCCATGCGTACCCATGCTGCATCGCCGGTTTTTAGGAAAGCTGGGTGTTCTTCGGTCACTTGTCCTGTACGTGGGTCAATTTTCTTTATCAACTCTGTGAATCTGACTGCGATTTGGCCTGTATGAAAGTGGAGGACTGGTGTGTATCCTGCTGCAATTGCGGTTGGGTGGTAGATGACTATGATTTGTCCGATGAATTCTTTGGCAACTGTTGGTGGGTGGTCTGTTGGTCCAGCGACGTCTCCACGGTGTACATCTGTTTTTGCGATGCCTCGAACGTTTATGCCGATGTTGTCGCCTGGTTCTGCCATGGGAATTTGTGTGTGGTGCATTTCGATGGATTTGACTTCAGCAGTTTTATTTGAGGGCATGAAGATAAGGTTTTGACCTGGTTTGAGTGTGCCTGTTTCGACTCTTCCTACTGGGACTGTGCCGATGCCTGTGATGCTGTAAACATCTTGGATTGGAATACGCAGTGGTTTGTTGGTTGGTTTTGCTGGAAGTTCAAGAAGGTCGAATGCATCCATTAAGGTTGGACCGTTATACCAGGGCATCTTGTCGCTCTTCTTGATCAAGTTGTCGCCTGTCCAACCTGAAACTGGTACGAAGTTAATTTTCTCAATCTTGTACCCTACCATCCGGAGCATTCTTGTAATTTCGTTCTTCATTTCATCGTAACGATCTTTGCTCCAGTTTACGGAGGGGTCATCCATCTTGTTAATGGCAACGATTACTTGGCGTATGCCTAATGTGAAAGCTAAGAATGCATGCTCACGAGTTTGGCCGCCTGCACCAATTCCTGCTTCGAACTCGCCTTTTTTGGCTGAGCTAAAAAGGACTGCTGCGTCGGCTTGGCTTGCACCTGTAATCATGTTTTTGATGAAGTCTCTGTGTCCTGGCGCATCAATGACAGTCATGTTGTACTTCTTGGTTGGAAATTGCAGGAATCGAAGGTCAATGGTGACACCTCGCTCTCGTTCTTCTTTCAAGTTGTCTAAAACCCATGCAAAGTGGAATGTCGCTTTGCCCATTTTCTCGGCTTCTTCTTTGTAAGCGTCGATTGTTCGTTGGTCGATTACGCCTGCTAGGTATAGTAAGTGTCCGGTAGTTGTTGATTTACCGTTGTCAACGTGCCCCATGATAATGATGTTTAAGTGGGGTTTATCTGATTTGCTCATTTTTCATTCCTCTATTAATCTTACCTAATTTTTGAAATTCGTTAACACATCAGTGCCCCAATTATTTTAAGATTGCGATGTTGTTTGAGTTTGCAATATGACTTAGAAATCCAACAACACAAAGAAAACCCAACCCAGTTCTATTTCGAAGCCGCCAAACTTTAAGACAAGCAGTTTAAAAGCTTCTAATGAGGAAGTCTGTTTATGAGCTCAGATTGCACCAAAGTTGAAGGCATCTCCGTAGTCACAACAACATGGAACGAAAGCGAAAACATTGCTGAGTTAATCCGCAGGGTCCACTTAATCCTAAAGGGCAAAGTGCATGAAATAATCGTTGTTGATGACTCCTCGACAGACGGAACCCTCGACGTTGCCAAACAATTCGCAGATGTCGCCGTGAGTAAAGTCAGGGAAGGACAGAGTAAAGGCTTGCTTTACGGTATGAAACTTACAAAGTACCCTGTAATAGTTACAATTGACGCTGATTTGGAAAACAACCCCGAGCTCATCCCAAGCCTCACACAAAAACTCGAATCCTCAGATTTGGTGGTGGCATCCCGAACAACTCTGCCCAGATTGTCCGAAAAACTCGCCTCAAAAACGATAGGTAAAAGCATGGGAGTTACAGATTTTTTTTCCAATTTTCGAGCATACAAAAAAGAAACAATTGCAAACCTCAACTTAAAGGGCGGAGAAACCTTCGGTGGCGAACTGCTAGTTGCTGCAAAAAAGAAAGGCTATCGCTTAGGCGAGTTGATGTATGAGCCTCCGCCTAGACGAAGTCGACCACGGATAGGTGGCACATTGAGGGCTAACTTAAGGATAACCTGGGCGCTGCTAAAGTGCTACGCCATCTATTACTTTTAAAATCACTGGCAGGCTGTGGGAAGGTTCGTGCCTAAGAAACTGGTTTATTGGTTTGAAGGCACTGTGAATAAGACGGATTATTATTTGTTGAAAGGTTGATGGCAACTTGTATCCACATTGCATCATTAAACTTAGCCAAGTTCTTTGCTTAACAACTCGATTGCAGACACGAGCAGTCACTTAAAGCAACATATCAGAACAGGCTGCGGAGCAAAAAGCAGGGAAAAACACCAGTATAGAAAAGAGGTTATTTTTTCTCAATTAACTCAATGAGGGTCCCGTCTGGGTCCTCGACGAAGGCGATTGTTATGCCTCCACCAATCGGGTAGGGTTCATTGGTGACAGTCACGTTTTCTTCGCGCATTTTGACAAGAATTTTGGTTATGTCGGCAACCTCGAAGCCTAAGTGATCAAACAACCGCTCCTCATATTCTGGTTGACTGAATATTTTTTGAGTTTTGTAATAAGTTAATTCGAGGGTGCAGCCTTCGCCTTCTGGGTCTTGTAGGAAAGCGATTTCGGCGTTGGTTGCTTTGATTTCACGGCGGCTTAAAAGTTTCAGCCCCAGAAAACGTGAGTAAAAATCGATGGAGCGCTCCATGTTGCTTGTGCGAACGCTTGCGTGAACAAACATAGTTTTTACCTGATATGTAATTATGCACATTAATTATTATCTTTTAGGTTGGCTTTTCCACGTTTCTGTTTCTATTTACTTTACAGTTAAGCCGTAGATTCATGCTTCATAATTTATTAATATTAAAAAAGACAAAAAAATAGTTTCAAACCATTTGGAAGTTAAATTATGGTATCTGACGAATCTGGAGAGAAAATAATGAAAGATAATGCTAATGAAATTGCTGAGTTACAAAAAGAAGTAAAGAAGCTTCGGGAAATTAATGATGGTCTCATAAAAACTCAAATTAAGATTTTACAGAACGCCATTCGTGCGGACAAGGAAAGTGTTGCAAGCAACGAGGAAACCATAGAGAACGGCAAGAAAATGGCTGAACTAAGTATTAATGTAGAAAAATCCGCTGAGGAAGTGGCCAAACTTGCTTTGGAAGCAACAAAAACTATTGGAAAAGTTACTGAAAGCGCTAAAACTGTTGGAGAAGTAGCAAGCCAAGTTTATAACGAAGCTCAAAGCGCAACGAAGGGATCAGTACAAGTTCTTGAGATGGGCAATCAAGCTGCAAACATTTCTAAACAAATGGCTATTGGCATGCAACAGGTTAGTAACGCTTCGCGGCAGGTTTCATCGGGAGCTCAAAAACTTGCCGAACTTTTCCAAAGCGCTGCTGAGAGCACTGAAACGCTCAAAAAAGTTATGGACGAAGCAAATGTAATCGCCAAAGATACTACAATAACAACGGAAGAAGCGCTTAAAAGATCAAGAGAAGCAAATGAAAAAAGCCAAAAAGGACTTCAAGCAATCGAAAACATCAAAACTAACATAACCCAAGTTTCAGACGCCGTAACATCAATGGTAAATTCAATCGATCAAGTCGGGCAAATGGCAAATTCAGTTTCAGAGATCGCAGGTCAAACCAACATGCTTGCATTGAACGCGGCCATTGAAGCTGCCAGAGCTGGCGAAGCAGGGCGTGGATTCGCAGTAGTAGCAGATGCAGTGAAAGGACTAGCAGGGCAATCCAAAACAGCCGCAGGATCAGCCATAAACCTTGTGAAAAGCATAAAAGATGCGGGCAAACAAACCAGCCACATTTCTAATCAGTCACAAGCGGGAGCACAAGAAGGAGCAAATGTAGTTTTAGGAGCTATCAAAGAATCTGAAGGCATTGCAACAATAATGGAAAACATGAATGGAAAAGTAAACAATCTAGCAAATGGAGTCCAAAAGGGCCTTAAGGAAATAGTTTCAGTTACAAAAACTATTGAAGAAGTTGCCAGTGTAGCCGAAGAAAGCTCATCGGCTTCCGAAGAAGCCTCATCAGCTATAGAAGAACAAGCGGCGTCAGCTCAACAAATGGCAAACATAGCGAAAGATGTATCCTCAGTTGCTGAAACCGTACAGAATTCAACTAAAACAGTAGTAACAAGTGCCGAAAAAGTTGCGAAACTGGCCGATAGTGTAAATAACGATGCCACAATCGTTGAAAAATCAACTAAAGAGATCGAATCCCGAGCAGAAAACGTAGTTTCCACAACCCGAACAGTAGGCGAAAACGCCTTATCAGTAGTTGCAGCCNNGAACAAATAAAGAAAAACATTCAATCACGCACCAACATCCTCACAGCCATATGCAAAAAATACAATGTCAAGCTCAAATAGGGCCTCAACAACTTCTAGGACGAGCCTTTCTTATTTTTTTCTTTTTTAGCTTTATCGCAGAGTTTTCTTTTCTTTAACCTCGAGCATCTAAAGTCTTGTTGACAAGTGCATCTGCCTGTTGAATAAAAGGATTCGTTCTTGGAACATGAACAAAACAAGTTTTCTTAAAGTACCCTTTCAACTCCACGGTTTTATTCCATAAAACTCGTAACTCGGCATTTTTTACTTTATATTGGCCTTTTAACTGTTTTGCAACCAGTTCGCTGTCTAGGTGACAGGTGACTTCTTGGGCTTTGAAAGTTCTAGCGAACTCCAGTGCTGCTATCAACGCGGTATACTCTGCCTGGTTGTTTGTTGCTTCTCCGATGAAGCGGGCATCTGCCTTGATAACCTGCCCCGACACCGTTACTGCAAGAAAGGCAATGGCGGCTGGTCCAGGGTTACCTCTCGCGCCGCCATCACTGTAAAGCGTTAAACACTCAAGCATCTCTTTTCGCTTCTAATCCAGTTAGATTATAGTTATTGTTTAAAATAATTTTAGTTACCGATAGGAAAATATCTTCCTCTCTAAACGAGGAATCTTGAGTTGCTTGGTCATTTAGCGATTAGAACCGAGGAAATAAATGATTAAACTTCTATGTTTGTCTCTTTCACCGGTTGTTGTAGCAGCGATGCAGTCACATCATTATTTATCATTAAAGAAGCTTGTATGTAATATAACTGCGATGGAGAAGTTAATTTAAAGGAGGGCGAACTAATTCTCCCCCTCGCTCTTCCCGAATTTTTTCGTTTGTCTTTAAGTTAACTCTTATCGCAACTATGTTTTTCTCCACGGCTGCGTCAGCTTAATACCCCAAACATTGAATGTCAACTGATGTGGTTCTTCAGAAAGAAGGAAATTGTGGAATATTTTGTGGCTGTTTGAACAGAAAACTTATAAGCAGCGAAGCACACTGCTGCTTCAGGTGAAGTGGTGCAATAAGCACCAAAGCACAGGTGAAGCATACGCGTAGAAGTTTAACCGTAACCCCCGAAAACGACAAAAATATCCTGTTAACAAAAGGAAAATTCTTGACAGGAGAAACACCTTTCGACATAGACTACACAACCCTAGTCAACATCTTCATAGAACTTGGCCACAAGTTAATGTCATCAGCATGGTGCGATACCTTAAACCCAAATGTCGTCATAGACAAAAATGTGATTGTAGAATCATTCAAGAAACACGCCTTCAGCTCAGAACTAAAAGAAGAATCCGTAGGAGACCAAGTCGCTGAAATCATATTCAGAAAACTGGTTGAACAATCCGGCATTGCTGACAGCAACCAAACATGCCAAAACCAGAACCCTGCCCTGCCAACTGAACAAACCGCAAAACCAAACACAAAAACGCAGAAATACGTCTCTTAGAGTAAACAAAGAGGATCAAACCGACATGATTGACGATAAAGACTCTGAGCAAAAGAATTTTGAGGAACTTGTGGAATGCGAAAAAAAGCGTTCGCAGGACTACCTGACCAGACTAACGTACTTGCAAGCTGACTTTGAAAACCTCAAGAAGCGCTTTGAACGCGAATCGGAACAAATACGAAATTACTGTACCGAGCGATTGGTCACTTCGCTGTTGGATGTTGTCGACGAGCTCGAGTTAGCAGTTAAAAACGGCGAAATATCTACTTCGCCTGAATCCCTCATTGAAGGGGTTGAGATGACCCTAAAGAAGCTCAGAAAAGTTCTTGAGCAAGAAGGAGTAACAGCAATAGAAAGCCCCGAAGGCAAAGTTTTTGACGCCTCACGACACAACGCAGTGGCTGTAGTGCAAACTGACGATTTTGCGGACGGCACCGTAGTTGAAGAAATAAGAAAAGGGTATATCATGAGGGGCAAAGTCATCAGACCAACCATCGTCAAAGTGGCAGTTAAACCAAAAAATCAAAGTAACCAAACGGAGGAAAAAAAATAAATGAGTAATCAAAATCAAAAAACAAACGAGAAAGTTTTAGGAATAGATTTGGGAACAACCAATTCAGCCGCAGCCATCTATGAAAGCGGGCACTCCACGGTAATTCCAAGTGCGGAAGGCCCAACAATGGCTGGAAAAATGTTTCCGTCTGTAGTTGCATTCACAAAAGACGGTCAACTACTGGTAGGCGAGTCGGCTAAAAGGCAAGCAACTACCAACCCCGAAGGAACTGTTTTTGAAATAAAACGCAAAATGGGCAGCGACTATAAAGTCAACATTTACGGCAAAGATTACAGCCCTCAGCAAATCTCAGCGTTTATTCTCCAGAAAATAAAGAAAGACGCTGAAATCTATCTTGGAGGCAGTATAAGCAAAGCAGTCATCACTGTGCCAGCCCACTTCAACGACAACCAACGGCAAGCGACAAAAGACGCTGGCGAAATTGCTGGTTTCCAAGTCATGAGAATAATAAACGAACCCACTGCGGCATGCCTAGCCTATGGAATAGACAAGGTACAGCAGGAAATGAAAATTCTTGTTTTCAGCTTTGGCGGCGGAACCCACGACGTAACAGTCATGGATTTCGGCAAAGGTGTTTTCCAGGTGCTTAGCACAAGTGGCGACACCCAGCTAGGCGGAACAGATGTTGACAGAGCAGTCATGCAGTACATCCTTGACGAGTTCAAACGCCAAAACGGCATTGATCTATCAAACGATAGAATGGCTATGTCACGGCTAAAAGAAGCCGCTGAAAAAGCCAAAATTGAATTATCAACGCTTATGAGTACAGATATCAACCTGCCCTTCCTCACGGCAGACGCAGCTGGTCCAAAACACCTCACCCTAACATTAACCCGAACAAAGCTGGAATCCCTAGCCCAACCAATAGTGCAGCGAACCCAACCCACAATCCTCAAAGCCCTCGAAGATGCCAAACTTACACCTCAAAACATAGACAAAATAATCTTCATCGGCGGCATGACTAGAATGCCCCTTGTCCAGAGATTCGTTGAACAAATCGTCGGCAAAGCTCCTGAACGCGGAATTGACCCAATGGAAAGTGTCGCTATCGGAGCAGCAATTCAAGCCGCAGTAGTCACTGGAGAAGTCACCGACTTGTTACTTCTCGATGTTACACCACTTACCCTTGGCCTCGAAACCATGGGCGGAGTCTTCACTAAAGTCATGGAGAAGAATACAACTATCCCAACCAAACGCAGTCAAATCTTCACTACTGCCGCTGACTTCCAAACCGCTGTCACCATCCATGTGCTTCAGGGAGAACGGGCAATGGCGTCAGACAACGTTTCGCTAGGCATGTTTAATTTAGTGGATTTGCCGCCTGCACCAAGAGGCATCCCGCAAATTGAAGTAACCTTTGACATCGATGCAAACGGCATACTAAACGTCACAGCCAAAGACTTAGGAACAGGAAAAGAGTCGAAAATCCGAATAACGGCATCCACTAAGCTATCCAAAGAAGAAAAAGAGCGTTTAGTCAAAGACGCAGAACAATTCCAAGAGCAGGACCGCAAAAAGAAAGAAGAAGCTGAAACACGCAACAACGCTGACAGCCTTGTCTACACTGCGGAACGCACAAAGACAGACCTTGCGGGGAAACTCAGTAGCGATGAAACTGCGAAAATCGATGCCGCCGTCACCGAGCTCAAAAACGCATTAGCAAGCAATGACATGGCACAGGTCAAAGTCAAATCAGATTCTCTCCAAAAGGTTTTGCAGGAAGTCGGAACCAAAGTTTACGAGCAAGCCGCCCAGGAATACGCTAAGCAGCAGGGAACACAAGGGCAGGCAGGTCAAGCTCCGCCAGGCGCAGGTCCGGGACCGCAGATGCCCCCAACCGACAGCGAACCAGAGGGTCCAAGCGGCGAAAACGTGGTCGACTCAGAAGACTACAAAGTGAAGTAGTCACCCTTTTTTCATTTTTTTATTTTTTGAAACTCAAAAATGGTTTTAAAATCAGGAAATGGTATAAATTCAAGTCTTGATTGCTACTTAAAGGCAACCTAAAAAATGTTGATTTAGCGGTAAAGGGCAGATGTCAGAAAAAAAGGATTATTACGAGGTTCTAGGCGTAAAACGCGAGGCATCCAAAGACGAGATTAAGGATGCTTACAGAAAACTAGCGCTGCAGTTCCACCCTGACCGCAATAAGTCACCTGAGGCAGAGGAGAAATTCAAGGAAATCAGCGAGGCATATGCTGTTCTCTCAGATGACCAGAAAAGACAAACCTATGATCAGCTTGGCCACTCAGGTTTTGATCAGCGATATAGTTCTGAAGACATTTTCAGGGGAGCCGACTTTGACTCGGTTTTCCGCGACATGGGTTTTGGAGATCTTTTCCGCACGTTTTTCGGCGGAGGCGATTTCAGTGAACAAAGAAACCGTGGTCAAGACGTCGGTGTCAATGTTGAAGTTACTCTTGAGGAAGCTGCAAGGGGTGTAGAAAAGGAAATCGAGATCCCTCGAACAGAACGGTGTGATACCTGTGGCGGTTCAGGCGCGGCTCCAGGCACCCAAGCGAGGGTTTGTCCCAGATGTGGCGGTTCAGGTCAAGTTCAGATTCAGCATAAAAGCGCTTTTGGGATGCTTTTGCAGGTCGCTTCTTGCCCGCAATGCAGAGGCAAAGGCAGATTAATAGAGACGCCTTGCCCCACCTGTCGCGGGTCGGGTTTGGTTAGGAAACGTCGCAAGATAACAGTTCGTGTGCCGCCTGGAATAGATGATGGATTCCAACTTAGACTTCGAGGCGAAGGCGAAAACGTGGCTAACAATGGTGAACCAGGCGACCTCTACGTTATTGTTCATGTGAAACAGCATCTGCAATTTCTACGTGAAGGCGACGACCTCTGGTACGTTGCGATGATTACTTATCCTCAGGCGGCTTTGGGCGCAGATATAGCGGTGCCCACCTTTGAAGGACAAACAACCATAAAGATTCACCCTGGCACACAAGTCGGAGAAACTATAACGCTTAGAGGAAAAGGAATGCCACGGTTTAGAACCTACGGCAAAGGAGACCTGAATATCCGCATCGGCATCTCAGTGCCAGACAAACTCACAGGACCTCAGAAAGCGCTTCTAGAACAGCTAGCCAAAGAATTTGGCACCGACGTCCAAAAAGGCCATAAATTCCATCTCTGAAGCCTAATCCGTTCTTTCTTCTCTATTTGATTTTGTTGTAAAAAGTAGGGCCCTCTCTTGTTTTTGGAAAGGTTTGTTTTGGGTTGCTTTTGTGGTTTAGCGTTTGATTCGGTTTCTGGTTAGGGTGAAAAAAGGCGTAAAAAGGCGTTTAAAGACACAGAAAGGCATTAAAAGACAGGAAAAGACAAAAAAAGGCTCTTCAGACCCTTAAGGCTTTGGAAGCACAGAAATTTTCGGCGTCAAAAATATTCAAAACAAAAATTCCTGATAACATTCTGGAGTTATTAGAAAGTTGATTGTATTTTTTTGGACACGCAACAAACTATAGCCTTGATTCTAAGATTAGATAAACATGAAGCCAATGCTTAACCGAATCCAACAAGTTGTAGTTAATGTAATCTGGGCTAAACTCCTTTTATGGAGGCATAATCATTGACCTGCAGTTTTTGGAGCAAATGCGTTTACCGCAGCAGCTTAAAACTTCTCTGCAATTTAAACGGACAAGGCTGCCTAATCGCTGAAGCAATAAAGAAAATAGAATTCATAGACCAAACCCCTAACCAAGCCTTATGCCAAACAACTTAGCAATCACCAATCTATCAAGCGTTCCGCCGCAAAGTTTATTCTATCGAGCCAAATTATACTAGAATCCACTTCCAAGAGTGGATTGTTTTTATGAAGTTCGAAGCAAAAATATCCGAAATCATACCTCGAACCGCTGACGTAACCAGCTTCAGGTTCCCCCGCCCCGCTGAGCTCACGTATAAGCCTGGGCAGTTCTTCTTTGTAACTATAAAGCAAGACGTCAAAGAGTTGCAGCATCATTTCAGCTTCAGCAGCAGCCCCACTGAGCAGAGCTACAATGAGTTCACCAAGAAATATACTGACCACGAGTACTCGTTAGCATTAAAAGCGGCTAAGGTGGAAGATTGGGCAAGAATCGACGCGCCCTATGGCCAATTCACTTTTGAAGGAGAACACCCAAAAGTAGCCTTGCTTGCAGGAGGCATAGGAATTACCCCTTTTGTAAGCATGTGCAAGTACGCCGCTGAAAAGCGTTCAGACGCCAAAATTGCATTGTTCTATGGCTGCCGCACGGAAGGCGACATTGCATTCAAACAGGAACTCGAAGCGTCAGCACAGCAAAACCAAAATTTAAAGTTACATCTTGTATTAAATCAAGCTAGCCCCGAGTGGAAAGGTACAACAGGGATAATCAGCGCGGACATGATTCGGCAAGAGCTGCCTGACTTCAAAGAATACCTGTTTTATTGTTGCGGACCACCCGGTATGGTTACAGCGATGGGGCAGCTAGTCGAAAGCATAGGCTTGCCAAAGGCTCAATTGAAACTAGAGTATTTTACAGGTTACCCACAGTAGCCTGCAAGGTACAACTTTTCTTTTTGCTAGAGTAATACTCCAACTAATTGAATAAACCGAGAAGGGCAGGGTCTACTATTAAATAAGAAAACGTTAACAAAAAGCGTATCTTGCACTCTTATTTAGTTCCGTAACTCTTCATTTTACGCCAT
>PLSP01000031.1 GCA_003165195.1 Candidatus Bathyarchaeota archaeon
AGATATCTCGAGAAAACAAAGAAAAGGGAAAAACCAAGTTGTTAATACACCTGTTAATACACCTTTTTTCTTCAAAGATTGTCCGGTAAACCATATTCAGGAGACCGACAAAAATACGCGCCTTTCTTTGTAAGCCACGGATTAAAGTAGCCAAGCTTCCCACCAGTTTTTGGTGTAGTGCGATGCTTATACGACAGTAGCTTTATTTGTGTCTGGTTTTATGTGTTGGTGTGTTCTGGGCTCTGTGTGGGTGCCTCGATAGCTCAGCCCAGTAGAGCGGCTGCCTTGTAAGCAGCAGGCCGCGGGAGCAAGGCCCGCTCGAGGCTCCACTTCCACGCTTTAATTTTCAGTCAATTCCAGAAATTCTTCTCTTGTTAACCCTGCCTGTTGAATGATTGCCAGAAGTGTCCCTTTCTTGATTGGATCATGGCGTAGAACGGTAAGTTTGTGCTTGCCATCAGTCAAGAATATGTGGCTGCCCTTCTGACCGACTATTTTAAAGCCCACTCGCTCGAGCGTTTTAACGATTTTTCTCCAGGAAACAGAGGGCAGCTTTTCAGACAGTTATCTCCACCAGCTCTTTCTTGCGTTTAAGCTGGTCAACCTCTTCAGGAAACGCTTCCAAGTAGCCTTCGATGGCTTCTTTAATGTTGTCAAGTGCTTCCTTGCGGGTCTCCCCTTCGCTTATTGCTCCGGGAAGTTCAATGCATTGCGCCGAGTAGCCACCTTCAGGCTCTTCCCTCAGTATTACAGTAAATTTTCTTCCCTTGATTTCCACCATAACGTTCCCAGCCAACAAAAACACTGCCAAAACCATATAAACATTGAGCAAAAAGAAATTAAAACTCGTTAACTGCTCTGTAAGACGCTACCTTGGTAAGATAATGCGTTGTAAACCTAAACCCGCTCGAGGCTCCACAACTCCAAAGCTAACTTACTGTACACTTTCAATCGTAATCATCTTTGGAATCATAACATCGATAGCGACAGTTTTTAGAAACGCATTTTGTTTGTAATTCTCTTAATGCACATACTGTAATGAGCAAAAAGGGCGGAAAAGGTGTTTGAAGAGGAAGAATCAATGGGCGCAAAAGAGGTCAACGAATTGATTGAGAGGATAAAAAACGGCCAGGTGTTTGAAACTAAAAGTACCGAGAATCTTAAAGAAGCGGAGAAGTGGCAGGCTGATGACTACAGAACTGCAGATATATTTGATGGTAAATTAATTATGAAAAAAGAACTTGAAAAAATACTCTTTAAAGAACGTTTCCTAAGCGACCCAATATTCAAGAACAAAGTGCTAAACAAGCATACTTACACAGACAGCGAACTTATGACACCAATGGCTCTCAAGAAAACAAACGTTAATTCTTTAGAGCAAGAAATTTTGACATAAACTTGGGAAAAATCACTTGCAAACGATGCGGCAACAAAGATCATGATTTACTTATTGCAAGTAAGGAAAATAAAGAAACCCAAATCTATTGCCTAATGCGGAGCAATTTCCAAAATCGAATGATGCTCTTTTTAGCGCCTTTGGCGGCTACTGGCGCGCTGAAATAGCAGTTAATCGGTTATTGCACACTTTACTATACTTATTGTACACCACTGTTGCACACTTTCCCACGCCTTAAGGGGTTATCGTAAATTCCAGAGTTACCACTTTTCGTCATGGCAAACTCGAAAACCTAATTCCTTAGGGGTCCAAGCGATAACGAACCTTGGGCATTTTCTTTTGTTCAGCAACTAGCCTGTTTTTTATTTTGAAATAGCATAGGCTGTTGTACTTCTTGTATATGGCATAGGTGTTGTCAAGTGCAGATTTTACTGGCTCATCATGTTCATACCCCAGTTGCAAAAGCAGTTTCAGGCATAGAGAAGTCTGCATTATGCCTAAACGTTTGAAGCATATGGATGCGGGGTCAAACTCGGGTTTGTATTTTTTGGCAGCTTCAAACTCCAACGCCCGACTCTTGACTGACAAATCGTTTCGACCTAATCCACGGGTTTTTCCATAGTTTTTGAGCCTTCGCCAATTTGTATCTAATTGTTCTGTTAAGAAAAGTGCTGCTTTTTTAACTGACCCATCATCAAGGGGCAAGCCCAAATTTACCAGTCTCTCAAGATAATGAACTGTTGCGACAACCGTGTCTTCCCAGGAACCATCCTCACTCTGCAGCTTCCGCATGTCTTCGAGGAGCTTGTTTATTTCAGCAATATCGCTGCTGCTTGTCTGCCCAAGAATCTTTAATTTTATAACCAGGGAATCGTAGTCGTAGCGGCTGCCTATTGTGTCTTTTAGATTTTTCATTTTTTCATTTGAAGCCAAATTCCCAAGAGAGTTGACGTGTTTTAACGCGGACAACACATCGTAAGTTGCCCTTGTTGAATTAGCCCATAAGCCATTGTTTTTCTGCTGCAGCAAAATATTTGGTATTTCGGGCAAGAAAATTTTGCAGGAAAGCGTTACAGGCAGGTCACGGATCAAAAAGTAGCTCTTAGAGGGTAGGATCTTGTCAAAATCGGCTTTCTGCGCTTTATAAAATTGCTCGGCTAACGCTGAATACTTTTCAGAGATCATTAGAGGAATTAAACCGGCAACTGTACAACGCAGAATGGGGCATCACCTTGTTTGCTGCTTAATGAATAATTTAACGTAAAATAAAAGCATAATTAGGTTTCCAGCTTTAGGCTTCGCAAATTATCAGAACTGTTGGATGAAGGTGTTGCTGGTTAGTGTTTTTGCGCCTATTTTCTGCTGCTTTAATCACGGTCAGCGACTGTCCCGGCTTGCACGGATGGATTCAACGATTTCTTCGTCCGGAATTTTTTGGAGAATTTGTGCTGCTTCTCCGCATAACTTTCGTAGTTTATCTTTTTGGCTTCTTTCCAAGGTTCTTTACACTCTTCATATTTTGTTAAAGATCTTAACGCAAACTTCTCCGGGTTTAAGCCTTTCCAGAAAGCAATAGATATGAAACGCAGGTGTTGTCTATGAGGTATTTACATTTCCTGTCTTGTTTCTTTGACGTCTTTTACCCAATCCTCTACTGTGACGCCCTTCATTAAGCGTCTTAGTTCTTCAGCGCGTTTCTGGGCTTTTGCTTTTCTTTCTGCGTCAAATTCTTCCGCTTTCACAACAAACACCAGATCGGTAGGTAATTACTAAGTGCATACAAAAACAAAAAGTTACCGAAATAATTGTCAACTTATAAACCTTTTTTAGTTTATAAACTTTTTTTGAATAAGACAGGTTTATAAAATTGTTAAAAGGAGACATCAGTTTTTCATGAGAAAATTCTGGGCATTATGTTTAGATGTTTAATTTTTAGATCATTCAGGAATGAATTGCGTCTTTTATTTAAACCATAAAACTGGTTTAATTTACGAGTGTACAGTAAATCCAAAAAACACTGTTTATTTGTCTATAAATATTATATATAATCTAATTATTTGTTCTGAATTGTATGAATAGTTATGAACATTTCGCAAACACCCTTTTAAAAGGCGGTTAACCATCTGATGGATATTCAATCAAAACGATAGGAGAAAAAATAAACATGAGACAAATAGCAATATATGGCAAAGGCGGAATAGGAAAAAGCACAACCACCCAAAACACCGTCCGTGCGTTAGCTGAGATGGGCAAAAAAGTGATGCTTCTTGGGTGCGATCCAAAAGCAGACTGCACACGCTTACTTCTAAACGGCAAACGACAACCCACAGTTCTAGACGTTCTACGCGACGGCGGAGGAGAAGTATCCCCCGAACTAATCTCAGCTAGCGGATTTGGCGGCGTCATATGTGTAGAGTCAGGCGGCCCAGAACCTGGAGTAGGCTGCGGCGGCAGAGGAATCATAACCTCAATCCAGACGCTGCATGAATTAGGCATGTACAAAGACAATTTAGACTTCGTATTCTACGACGTCCTAGGCGATGTTGTCTGCGGAGGCTTCGCAATGCCAATACGAGAGGGATATGCGCAAGAAATCTATATCGTAGCTTCAGGAGAGTATATGGCGCTATACGCTGCAAACAACATTTGTAAAGGAATTAAGAAATTCGCTGACCAAGGGCACACCCGTTTAGGCGGCATTATCTGCAACTCAAGAAAATGCGAAAACGAAGAAGCGTTAGTTGCGGAATTTGCCAAGCGAATAAACAGCCGTTTAATCCAGTTCATTCCAAGAGACAACATAGTGCAGAAGGCAGAGATAAACAGAAAAACCGTCATCGATTTTGAACCTACCGCATCGCAAGCCGGCGTCTACAGATCGCTAGCAGACAAAATTTTCAAAAACGAACAGTTCACAACGCCTACACCCATCACTATCGACGAGTTAGAGAGTCTGATGCGGGAATTCGGCATCGCGGATTAGTGAAGAAGATGTTTAGCAACTTAAAAGCTGAGGCACATAAAAAACGGTGCTCTCAAATTGTTATTGAGCATCCATGCTACGGTTCGGGCGCTCACTTCAAGTTTGGACGAGTGCATCTCCCAGTAGTCTCTTCTTGCAACATAGGCTGCAACTACTGTATAAGAAAATATGATTGCGCAAACGAGAACCGCCCAGGAATCACAAGCAAACTCATAACAGCCCAAGAAGCCGCTGGAAGAGTTCGATTTGCAGCTCAAAGCGACCCCCGGCTTCGCGTCGTAGGCATCGCTGGACCAGGCGATCCCCTAAGCAGCGAAGTTACATTTGAAACTCTACGCTTAGTCCAAGCTGAGTTTCCCCAGTTAACACGATGCATCTCAACAAACGGACTCTTACTGCCAGAAAAGATCAGCCAACTAAAGGAAGCGGGCGTTTCAGCCCTCACAATCACAATCAACGCAGTAGACCCAGACATAGGCTCAAAAATCTATTCGTTCGTTAGCTACCAAGGCAAAACGTACACTGGCAGAAAAGCCTTCGAAGTACTTAGCAAAAACCAGCTTGACGGCTTAGCCGCCGCTGTGGAAGCAGGCATGGTTGTAAAAGTCAACTCGGTTTACATACCGGGCATCAACGACGAACACTTAGTTGAGGTCGCAAGAACCGTCCGAGACAAGGGTGCTTACATCATGAACATTATGCCCTTGATTCCCCAAGCAAAATTCGCAGACATTCCAAAGCCCACTCTGCAGGAAATTCAACGCGTCCGACACCTATGCGAAGGCATGCTATTCCAGTTCCATAACTGTGTCCAATGCAGAGCCGACGCAGTAGGTGTGCCCAGTGAAGAGAGCTGTGGATCTCAATTCACAGGCTTTGGGCAATCCAGCGGGTCTGAGGTGAAATAGATGCCGTTTATCCTCCCTGAATGTGACAAGCATGTGCCAGAACGAAAGAAACACGTCTACATCAAAGATGACACTGACGAATGCCACATTCCAGCCTGCAACGTAGCAACCATCCCAGGCGACATGACTGAGCGAGGCTGCACTTATGCAGGCTGCCGAGGAGTCGTAGGTGGACCGGTAAAAGACGTTATTCAACTGCAGCATGGCCCAATAGGCTGCTGCTACTACCCCTGGGACGTACGGCCAAACCTTGCAAAAGACACAAACTTCCAGCTAGTCAACGTTTTCTCAACCGACCTACGTGAATCAAACATCGTGTTTGGAGGAGAAAAAAAACTCTACGAATCCATAATTGAAGCAAACAAGGCTTTCCCAAAAAACCAAGGCGTATTCGTTTACGCAACATGCGTTGCCGGGTTAATCGGTGACGACATAGAAGCAGTCGCTAAACGTGCAACCGCCGCCATAGGAAAACCAGTGGTGGCTTTCAACTGTCCAGGTTTTCACGGCGTAAGCCAAAGTCTGGGACACCACGTCGGCAACGAAGTGTTGTTCAACAAGGTTGTCGGCACCGAAGAATTGGCGGATAAAACGCCTTATGACATAAACCTTGTCGGAGAATACAACATCAGAGGCGACGATTGGCTCATACTGCCGCTGCTTGAAGCAATAGGGCTTCGGGTTGTGTGCACTTTCACAGGTGACTCATCCATTCATGATATAGCAAAAATGCATCAGGCAAAACTAAACGTTGTGCGATGCGCACGGTCAGCCAAATACATAGCTGAAATGATGAAAGACAAGTACGGCACACCCTACGTTGAAGTAGACTTCTACGGCATGCAACAGACAGCAGACGACCTGCGAACCATCGCAAAGTTCTTCGGTTTAGAGCAGAAAGCAGAGGAAGTCATCACAAAAGAGTTAGCGGACATTAAATCGGAGATGGATTTCTACCGCCAAAAGTTCCAAGGCAAAAAAGTGATGATTTACGAGGGCGGCCCACGAAGTTGGCACTGGCCTAAAGCCATGGAGGAACTAGGCATGGAAGTCAACGTTGTCGCAACCACATTTGGGCATGAAGACGACTACGAAAAAATCGTTAGCCGCGTAAAAAACGGAACATTGCTAATTGACAACCCAAACGCTCCTGAACTGGAAGAAATGATGGTCAAATACAAACCAGACCTGTTCATCTCGGGCAACAAAGAAAAGTACCTCGCATACAAGTACGGGGTACCGTTCCTAAACGGGCACACATACGAGAGCAAAGGCGGCTACATGGTTTTCAAAGGGTTTGTCCGCTTCGCAAAAGACATGTACAAGTCAATCTACAGTCCCGCGTGGAAGTTTATCAAAACACGAGAGGCCGGTTAGCCATGGTGGTAATTAACAGACCAAAAAGCGTCGCTATAAACGCACCACGCATGTGCCAGCCCATCGGTGCAATCTGGGCTACTCTGGGCATTCACGGCAGCGTACCGCTCATACATGGATCCCAAGGCTGCTCAACATATCCCCGCAACTTGATGACCCGACACTTCCGCGAACCCATAGAAGTCGCCATCACATCGCTACATGAAAAAGCAACAATCTTTGGAGGAGCAATTAACCTAAAACTTGCGTTATCCAACATAATCGCGCGTCAACACCCAGAACTAATAACAGTCATAACCACCTGCCTAAGCGAAACAACAGGCGACGACATTTACGGTATAATTAAAGCCTTCAAATCCGAAAACAACGAACACACAAAAATCGTGGGCATACACACACCCAGCTACGTCGGCACACACGTGATCGGCTATGACAACGCCATAAAAGCACTTGTCACCCAACTTGCTGACCCCAAAACCGCACCCAACGGCAAAGTCAACATTATCCCAGGCATGGTTAACCCCGGCGACGTCTTAGAAATCAAACACATCCTAACAGAAATGGGCATCCCAGGCCTATATCTCACCGACATCTCGCAAACCCTCAACGCACCATTGCGCCTACCTAAACCGCATTTCCCCCGCGGAGGAACCACAATACAAGAAATTGCTGACTGCCCAAACTCACTAGGAACAATACCCCTTTGCAAAACTGAGGGACAAGGCGCAGCAAACTATCTACAGGAAAAATACGGCGTAGCAGCCAAGTTTGGCGACCTTCCAATAGGCGTTGAATCCACAGAAACCTTCATCGCAAACCTCACCGCGTTAACTGGAAAAAACATGCCTGAATCATTGATTGACGAACGGGACTTGCTAGTTGACGCCATAGTTGATTCAAGCCAGATCACTTTCGGCACAAAAGTTGCAGTGTTCGGCGACCCCGACATCGTGCAAGGCATCACACGCTTTGTCTACGAGCTGGGCATGCAGCCTATACATGTGATGACGACGCTTGAAGGAGGCCAATTTGCACAGAACATGCAAACGCTTGCAACAATGTACGGAGCTGAAGCTGAGAAACAGAACATAATCGTTGGCGGCGACCTCTACGATCTACACCAGAAAATCAAGGAAACACGAGTGGACTTAATCATCGGTGACTCCAAGGGCAAATACATATCAAAAGACGAAGGCATACCGCTGATCCGAGTTGGGTTCCCTCAAAGCGACCGGTTCGGCTACCAAAGAAAAAGCATGGTTGGCTTCCGTGGCTCCCTTCAACTGCTAGATACACTTGTCAACACGATAATGGACGCAAAGGAACCGTAAGCATAGGTGACACAGCATGGAGATCAACGACTTTTTCTTCAAAATGCCCCCACTAAAAACCGACCCCATAATTGACGACACAACCCTACGAGATGGCGCCCAAATGGCTGGCATAGCCATTAAACCCCAAGACGCCGCAACCATCGCCTCTCTACTCTGCGAAATAGGCACACAGAGAATCGAACTATTCCACTACCAAGAACCCGACAGAAAAGCAGCTAAACTAATCTTAGACATGAAACTTGACTGCAGGGTTGCTGGCTGGTGCCGAGCCACAAAAAAAGACATTGACAGCGCAGTCGATGCAGGCTTCGAGGAAGTGGGGATTTCTCATCCAGTTTCCTTTGTTCACCTGCAAGCTAAATGGCCAACCAAAACTCCAGAAGAACTCCTTTCCAGCCTGGTCGATGTAGTTGAATACTCTGCTAAAACGTGTGGACTGCGAACCTTTGTTCATGGCGAAGATGGGTCACGTGCAGACTGGGCTTTTGAGAAGAAGCTTGTTAACGCCGTTGCGGATGCTGGCGCCGAATGCTATCGAGTTTGCGATACTGTAGGTATAGGGCTTCCGGAGGTCGATGCGCCGTTGCCGCTGGGTTTTCCTGCCAAGGTGAAAGCGCTCAAAGCAGAGACACGCATCAAAGCCTTAGAGATCCATGCACATGATGATTTGGGAAACGCCGTAGCAAACACCCTATCCGCAGTGCGAGCAGCCTCAGGTTTATACGACAAAATTTATGTGAACACAACTTGCCTTGGAATCGGTGAACGAGCAGGAAACGCCGAAACCGAAAAAGTGCTGTTGAACTTGTACCTTCACTATGGCGTCAAAAAATTCGAGGGCAAAACACAGAAGCTCAAGCAGACGGTAGATTTTGTATGCCAAGCAATGGGCATTACGGTTCCGCCAAACAAAGCCATAGTGGGAAAATACGGTTTCACGCATGAATCCGGTATTCACACGCATGGGGTACTTAGCAACGCTTGGACTTATGAGCCGTATCCGCCTGAACTCGTCGGCAACATTAGGCATTTAACTTTAGGGAAACAGTCTGGTAAAGCCATAATCAAATATAAAATCATTGAAGTGACAGGCAGCTACCCAACCGATGAAACCGTAGCTAAAGTGGTAAAGAAGGTTAAAGCCGTTTACGCACAAGGCAAAAAAGAATCGCTCAAAGAACAGGAATTCATTGAGATTTTAAGAAAACTAAAAGTTTTAACGCCGCAACCAATTGCCCAAATCAAACAAAAAAACCGCACAGAATTATGCATAGATGCCCAAGCTGAACCTAAGAAAGAAACCATCTTAGCCTAAAACAAAAACTTAGAAAACGCTTTTTCTATTTAATCAGAAAATTTAAGAAAAAAAATAAATGCGGATGATCCGCTTACTTCCATTCCCAGATTGTGACCATGAACTCCATCCACATGGGGTCCATTGCCTCAAAGGTGACCAGACAGATTGTGTCGTTTAGCCAACCTAGTTTCTCTGACATTGTCATGAAGCCCCATAAGCCAACGCTTGTCGGTTTTGCGCCCATCGTCATCTTCATCAGGTCCATGCCTTTCGCTACTGCCATGTCGCCTGTCATTGTCATGAAGGTTGCTTGATCTTTTGACATTCCTAAGCCTTTGGGGTGCATAATGCTTTTTGCTGTTACGTTAAGCATGCCATCGACGCCTTTTGCTTTTCCCATTCCTTTCATGTCAGCTGTCCATGTATACATGGAAGTGACGCCTTCGGAGGTTATCGATTTAATGAAGCTTGGTCCGCCGCCTTTGCCTTTTCCTTCAAAAATTTTATCGCCTATCATAATTTTCACTAATCAATTAAAAGTTGAAACTTCCATTAAAGCCGATGTGACTGGGCAAAGACTACCACAAAACCGATCCAAAGTTAAAATCAATAAGGGCATGATGCCGGCCTGAGGCAGTAAGCATCAATTTACCATTATATGGTAGGCGTGAATTGGCTTCTTTTCGAAGAAAACAAGAATTTAAGGTCGCCATTCATTTTTTGAAACTCATTGAAAATGCGACCATGTTTGTTGAGCGAGAAAACTACATGCCCCAGCTGAGTTATCAGATAAACTGTGACTTGTTTTATTTATTTTTCTCAAAATGTATAGTTTATTAGTAATACTTGACGTATATACTATGGGTATGTATGGAACAGGGAAACGTAATTACCGTAAAAGTTTCAAGCGAATTAAAAAAGAAAATGAAACAAGTCGACGTGAATTGGAGCGAATATATCCGCGAATGCGTTCAAAAGAAAATTGATGAGCAAAAGCAAAGAGCGGCTTCAAAAAAGCTTGACGAGATTAGAAAACGCACCAAAACCACTTCCACACAAGAAATAGTGTCCTGGATAAGAGAAGACAGGGAGAGATAGAACTTAACGCCTCTCTACGTTGTGGATGCTAGTGTTGTAGCAAAGTGGGTTTTGTCAGGAGAGCCTTTTGAAAAAAACGCCCTCAAACTAAAGGATGATCATTTGTCCGGAATTGCCGAAATTTATGCACCATCACTCATTAGACTTGAAGTAGCCAATGCTTTGTGGAAAGCGATTAAACTGGGCAGAATTCTTGAAGAGGCTGCCCATGAGGCTTTGGAGATCCTTGACGATTTAGGATTAATTTTTCAAGACCTAAACTCGACCGAAGTTTCTCGAGGACTAAGTATAGCGAGCAAACTGGACTTGACTATTTACGATGCAGTTTACCTTTTTCTTTCAGATAAGATGGAAGCTCAGGTGATCACCGCTGACGATAAACTCTTCGAAAAGGCAAAGAAACATTTCAGGGTAATACATGTCAAAGACTATACAACATGATTCTGCTAAGTAAATGATACCAGCAATTGCTGAGGTTTCGATGCAGATGCCGTTTTCAGAAAAATAGCCAAACAAATCAACTACAACGAAAAAATAGACCTCATCAACACGAAGAACAGATTAAAGTGAGAAATAAGCAGGCTTCATGATGTTGCGAGAAACTGTCTACTGAGACTTATCAAGGAAATAGGTCTCTTGAGTGAGAGCTATTCGCCTAATAATTTCCCGTTCCCTAAGTGTGCTTATGAGTTTTCCATTATCGTCCACAACTGCAAGGATAGGCATGCCGGTTTGTCTAAAGATATCTGCAAGATTCAAGACTAGCTCATTGCCCTTAACGGTGGCAACCTGATGTTGAGCATATTCGTTTGTTGCAGAAGTGTTTAGTTCGTCCTCACTCAACTCTATAATGTCACGAAGAAGTATTGTCCCAAGCGGCCTATCGTCTTTATCCAAAACTATGGCGGCAGACGAATCTAGGTCAAGACATTTTTTTAAAGCAACCTTGAGCCGATCCTCTGCCCTCACAACTACGTCAGGCAGTTCAGTGCTGATTTCACTGGCAGTCAAGCTACTAATTCTCTGCCACTCGGTACTTGAGGGCTTGGTGGTTTTTGCGCGGGTTGTCGGAAGCTGAAACGCAATTTCTTTGACGTCTGAAAGGAGGTAACCAACGACGATCCATGCAAGGAAAAAAGAGACATAGAGGAGTGCAGCGGAAAGCATCGAGAAGACCAGGACAAATGAGGTTATGATAACGGCGGTGAGAGCAAGGGTAATTTCTCCAAATGGAGAAAGCATTGGTCTTAGTGAACTGAAACCTCCAATCAACTTCTTCTTCACTCTGCGCACGCTTACTCTTAAGAGTGAAAAGTTAGCTGACAGATGAATGAACAACTCGCCGAATATAGAGGTAGTTCCAAGAGCAATGAAAGCAATTGAAGGCTGAAAGGGAATTAATAGTAACGTTGGAATTAGCAAAGACGCGAGTCCAGCGGACAAATTCGCTAGGATTGGCTGTTCATTGCGTTGTTTAGAAAAGAAGCTGGGGATTGCTTGATCTAAGCTCATCTTGAATATCGTGCGCGAAGCCGCTGCAGAGAGGGATAATACTGCTAGTACCCCATCGTTTATTGCAGCAACTGCGAGAATCACGACAAAATATTTTCCAAAACTACCAAAGAACATGTTTACAAAGTTGATAACGACAAGGCCGTTTCCGGAGGAGGCAGTGTAAATATTGACGCCGTGTGATACAAGCAGGTTTGCCAGCCCATAAACGAAAAGTGCAGCGAGAGCCCCTCCAATGAGTATGACCGAGATCATTGTTTTTCCAACGACTTTTTTAGCATCCATGATTTCTCCCGAGATTGGAGCAATTGCACTGTACCCTAATGGGATACCCATGGCAAACACGACGGCCAAAGCAAGCTGCCCCAAAGACAGGTTAGACCCTCCGTGATAAGATATTGGAGAATAAAACGTTCCATGAGAAAAGTAAACGGAGAACAAAAAGAACGCTACCAACACAATTATCTCAATTACTCCCGCAAATACAGCATACTTAGCTGAAGGTTTTATTCCAAAAAGCAAGAAAACAAACGCCGGAATCGTTATTGCAAGAGCAACAAGTACGGGTGACACTCCAAAAACGTAGTTAATTACATAAACTGCTCCTACAACGTAGGCTGATCCGAAAAGGATTGAAAAGTACAGATACATCCATCCGGTTTGGAATCCGAAACGTTCTGAAAGCAAATGCATGGCGTAGGTATAATATCCGCCAAAAGAGGTAAAGCGCTTTGAAAGTCTATTAACAACCAACCCGTTTACCAGGACAACAACGGTTCCTATTAGAATAATTATTGGAGCAAAATATCCGCCTAAACTCAGAGCCACTGCCCCATAGGTCAACAGACTAAGAAGCGGCGATTGTCCTCCAAACGAGAGAAAGAAAACATCACTAAAGGAAAGCTGCCGTTTGAAATCTTTACTCTGTTGCGTCTCCGACGTTTTCACATCCGATGTTTCGATAGGCAACTTAGAAATCCGCTCTCACAAACTACTCCATTTGAGTCTAAAAAAAAGAATGAGAACAAGTTATTATACCGTCCTAATGTTTCTCCCACACGAGATCTTAGGTGTCTTCAAGTATTTCTTATTCTACAGAAAAAAAAGTGAAAACAAAATGGCGCTACAAGGAAAATTGCAGCCCAATTTACCAGCAAAAAAAGAAAGCAAAGATGGCTAAAGTTCTCGTTTTCTGCTTACATTTGATTTCTTTCGTCAAGGGCATTTTCATCGAGATAGTATTTTCCGTTGATTTCTTTGAAAACTTTGGTCTGTCCTTTACGTTTTTCCATAAATCTAACGAACATTCGCGATAAACCCAATTCTTTAGCTGTCATGGCTGTTTCCGGGCTGATAGCGCCTTTCTCTCGGAAAGTTTTGATATTTTGGCGAATCCGCTCTTTGCTCCAGCCTTGCTGCTCAAATGTCTCTTGTTGACTTGATTGCGTCGACTCTTGTACAGCGGTTTGTGTAGTAACTGGAGCTGAGTTTTGCTGCTGAGCTTGCGTTATTGGGGGTTGAGATGGTTGAGTTGTGTTGGCTGTACCGGTTCCGCTATCGCCTTTTGGCCCTCCTGCTGGTTTGGCACTTTCTTGAGTCTTAGTTGCATTTGGGTCCAGCTTAACTGTGTATTGGGTTTTGTTTTTCACTGAAATAGAGACAGCCGTTGAAGGGTTGTAGCCTGGTGCATTGGCTTTTATTGTGTAGTCGCCTTGTTTTGGGTTTTTGAAGACGGCTTGTCCATTGTCTTTTGTGGTGCCTGCCAAGTTTTCTGGGCCGTCAGCATTTACGGTTGCGCCAGGGATGGATGAAAGTGTTTGTAAGTTTTGTACGGTCACGGTTAGTTTGCGCTGGCGACTCATCCATAGGAGGAGGATGAGAATTAGCACTATTATGATGACTATGATGACGATGATCCAGGTGAATCCGAAGCCGGATGAGCTGGATGAACCGGAAGATGTTGGAGCGGAAGAGGAAGATGTGCTTGAAGAATCTCCTAATACGGTTACGGTTTCGCCGCCGCCGTCTGTTATGAATATTTCGTTTTTTCCTGAATCATAAGCTGCCATCCAGGGCAAGTTGCCTGCATAAGGAATTGGGTCTCCTGCAGTGTCAGTGCTGTCTGATATTGGTGTAACGGAGTGGGTTTGGTGGTCCGTTATGAATATGGTGCCTCTGCCAGAATCGTAAACTGCATCAACATTTTGTACGTCTCCTGTGTTCATTTGTATTGTATTGGTTATGGTATTACTGCTGTCGGATATGACGGCAACTTTATCTCCGCTAACCGGCACAAATATTTCGCCTTTGGCAGAATCATAAG
>PLSP01000089.1 GCA_003165195.1 Candidatus Bathyarchaeota archaeon
TGTGTGATTTGCAAGAGGATTTGTGGTCAAACCTAACCCCTAACAGTAGTCTAATATTGGAAGGTGAGAAATTCCTCTGGGTGAGTAGTAGTGAAGAATGACGAGTGTACGATTTACATTCTGAAGGGCAAGAAATGTATCAATAAATTTAGGAAAGGTAAGGATGGTTGGAGTTTAACCATTTCGACTGGTAGAGTGTTTCCTTGCACTTGTGAGCAGATGATTTCCCATTTACTTCCTGCTTTAGCATTTGGAGGCAAAAAAGGAATAGCGGTTAAGGTTATTCCTGACAAAGAACTTTTCGACTCCTATCGCGGACGACGAGCTCATGAATTCAGTCCAACGTTTATCTGTTTCATAGAAGTAGAACCCATATTTCTCCTTCAGGTATTTGCCAAAAGTGGTCTTGCCTAAGCCGGGGATACCTGATAGAAGTATGAATTGTCGCTAAGTGACGGGATGACTCTTTTTTTTCCATAAACTCTTGTTTATAGAGTAATCTAATAAGAATTGCTACTTTTTTCTTATGCGTTGAAATTTAACGCTATTTTCTATTGCTTTAGTTGGGTTTCAAAAAAAAGAAAATGGGGAATAGAGTCATATCGANNCAGCTATTGCGATTATGATGGCGATTACTCCGACAACTATGTAAGTCAACAGTTCTGACGAGGTTGCTATGTTTGTTTGAGGTGCAGCGGTTGGTACAGATGTTGTCGTCTGCCCTACTGAAAAGGCGGTTTCACCATTTGACGGATAGTAGCTGTTAGATCCAGCAAATGAAGTGCTGAAAATGTAGGTTCCATTTATTGAAGGTGGAGTCCAGGAGATCGCGTAGACGCCGTTTATGTCGCTAGTCGCCTGCAAGTTAGCGATGATGTTGTGGTTCGGGTCTGTAATGGTCACTGTAACTGGGACGCCTGTGGCATTTGTGGGTTCTGGGTCCTGCATGAAGAGGTAGTTCATCCATGGAGTCATGTATTGGTCAGCTATGGCTGGAGTGCCTTTCTCGGGAATTCCCAAGCATGTTTGACCTGGAGATTGATCGGTTACGGTGCCCTGTATGGTTACGAGGTTTCCAGTTCCTGGTGTTGCTGTAACTGTTGTGGCTGTTAGACCTTTATTAAAGGCGTAGAGAAGACCATCGTTGTCGTTGACTCCGAGAAGGTAGCCGTTTGCAAGAGCCCCCGGTGCGATGGCGCCATCCACCTGCCATATTTCTTGACCTGAAGTTGCGTTAACGCAGTATAGTTGTGTGAATCTGTCCTTAGGTTCCCCACGATAGTTTGTCTGCGTAGCCATGTAAATCATTCCATCTGCGCCTGCGCCTGGATTGCCGTTGTTTGCAAACGATGAGCCGCCAAATATGTATGCACCTTCAACCGTTTCGCCGGTGGTTCCTGTTGAAAATGTCCATTCGAGATTTCCATTGGTCATATTTACTGCGTATATGTTACCGTCGAACCTTCCCAAACATAAGGTGTCAGGAGTCATAACGCCATAGTAGGAGGGTATGTCGCCCCAAGGATAGGTTCCGACCTGAGTTGACCAAGCTTCAGCACCAGTTAACACGTTGAAAGCAACAAGCGAAGAATTGACAGCATCGTATTCTATAATAGGACCATTAGGACTGCCCCAGCCATACCCAGGTTCGTTGGATAGATCAACCCAAGATGTATTTACCTCCCATAAATATTTACCAGTGGAATCGCTAAAGCCCATCATCTCTTGTCCTGCGTTAGTAGGTTTGACGACTACTACTCCTGCTGTTGGATAATCTGCGAGGGTTAAAGTAAGACGACCATCGCCTACGCCCATTCCGTTAGACTGCCTAATAGAAACGTTCCACATAACTCCTGTTTGCCAGTTGTTATTCGTTACTGCGGTGAAATTCCATTCGATAAGAGATTCTTCCGCAAATTCGTCGGGCAAAGTTGTGTTCCAGCCGTAAGCTTCAGCTGCGTAGACAATCGGGTTTCCGTCAGTAAAAGCGACTCCTTCCAAGTTTCCACACGCATTTGTTAAGGTCTTCACCAAAGCACCCGTCATTGGATCGTAGAAATTCCAGGATGTTGTAGAAGGACTTGTAATCGCCTGAGATCCTGCACTGGTCAGCCCCCCAGAAGCGCCCAAAGATGACGTGCTTGTCAACGAGTAGGAAACCAGATAGTCCGCTATTACTCCTTCATTTGCTTCTGCAGCAACCTGGTATGGTGGAAATATGTTCCAGCCATCGTTGAATGTGCCGTTTGCTTGATAAAGTACTTGACCTGTAGTCAAACTAAGGCAAGTAAAAGTTCCACCAGCTACATTATTGTAGTAGACGTTTCCATCGAGAATTATTGGCGTTTGTCCACCAAAGTAGCTGTTGCTGCCCCATTGTCCGCCCACTAGACCGCCCAGAACTTGCTGTTTTGTCCAGACTATGTGTGCAGTTGTTGGTCCAGTGCTGTATGGGTTGTATTTTGTGCTTAATTCGTTGTAACCAGATTGCAGCCAGTCTCCATCTAAAACTGACCATTCTCTGTTGTTTGAGTTAACTGGGCTTTGCCAGTAGCTAGTTGGCAGTGCAGAATACGGAGATCCATTAATTATTCCAGCATTGACCGGTTGTGTTTGTACTGTAAAATGGAAAGCGGATGCTGTGCACGGCTCGTAGTAAATTGTATCATTTGGAAAACCCGGCTGAACAAATGTTTCTCCGGGATAACTAAATGTCGCGGTCCAATTACCCGCTTGGTTAAAGGCATAGTAGAAGTACATTGCGCCTCCTATTTCAGTTAAGCCCGGTGTTGTGATGCCTGCATGGACTTCACTAGGATCTACAGGTGCAAAGGTAATGTTGGTTCCATCTGGTTTAATGAAAGTCACTTGAATGCCACTGAACCCATAGTTTCTAGTGACAAGTGCGTTAGTGTATCCGGTTGGCACACGAGGCGGTGGCTCAACCCACAAGTTAACGGTTGCATTTTGACCTATTCCAATGGTGTTTGGTGCAACAGCGATGTAACCTGAAGTTATCATAGGTGGGTTTACAGCAGGATAACCTGGTGGTGCAGTTGACGCATTGACCATCATGATTAAAGTAGCAGTAAGAAGTAGAATCAAAGTAATTACAGAAACTATTTTGTTTATCAGTTTTTTCATTTTCTTTTTTCTCCCAAAAATAAGGCCATGACAATCGTAAATCTTGTCAAAGCCGTTTGGTTATTAGTATCAACAGAATATAATGCCTTGTAGATGGTAACCGCACATACAGCTCAAATCTAATTTGAAAAAAATGAACCTGGGACCCAAAAGAATTCAAATAGTTTTTTTCGGAGAACTTATATAAGCAGCTAACTCAGAACACAAAGATTATGGGAGTTAACAAAAACTATACTGGAATACTAACAAAGCTTGGATTGTCTGTCAACGAAGCAAAAGTGTACCTGGGAACATTAAGAGCCGGAACAGCTACTGCCAAAGTAATCTCGCAGAATTCCTCTGTTGGTCGTGAGGATGTATACCGCGTTTTGCCATCGCTACAGGAAAGGGGTTTGGTAAGAAAATACATTGATTCACCCGCAAAATACGAGGCAACTGCCCCTGATGAAGCTATGAAAATCCTTCTTGTCCAAAGAGAAGAACAAGAAAGAGAGTTGCAAACTGAAGCTACGGAATTCTCATCGATGCACTTTGATGGTGCGGCTAAAAAAAGCATTGAGGATGAGAAGATATTTGTCGTTTCAAGAGATAACAAGACAGGCGTAGATCCGGAGCTAATTAAGCTAATACGAGAGACGAGAAAAACACTTGATTTCACTACAAGATACAAGTTATTCTCTGTTGCCTTTAATGAACCAGGCTTAACTGATTGGATTAATGAAATGTACTACTCTGCTCAACGAGGAGTAAAATTCAGAATGGTAATGGATAATCCCGAAACCACCGAGCCAATTTCTGAATCAAAATTTTCGATACCTAATTCTAAGCGTTTGTTGACTCACCCCAACTTTGACTACAGGTACATTTCCGAATCTCCAAGATGCATCATGATATTGTTCGATGGCAAAGCAAGCTGCATTGAAGTCTCATGCCGGCAAGAAACCAAAATGTCGCCATACATGGTTACAAGCAATCCTGTCTTTGCAACAGTTAACGCCGCCTATTTCGAGGTCTTGTGGAAACAAGCACAACCACCAGTTATGCAGCACTCAAATGAACTAATTATTTAAGAAAATGTTTTCCACGTAAGAAAAACGAAAGACGCCGAAAATACAATGTTGGCACGCTCTTATGGGTTGCCCATGTTACTTATACTGCAGTAGACTTAAACAGAGAGCTTTGTTTTCCGAGTCCTGCGAACAGCAGGCACTAAAAGAATTAGCTACTGACAGAGGACTTGCACTCTACGATAAGAAAAAAGAGGTAAACACTGCTGAAATCTCCACTTGGCAGGGGTTCAAATCCTTGTGGTCGCATGTTGCATTTTGATCCTGAAGCCGAAAACGTCTAAGAGGCACATTTCCTCTTATTTCTTGTCTTCGGACAGTTTGCTTTCAAGCCCAAGCCCTCGTTTAAGCAGCGCTTCAAGCGCAGGTTTGCTTTAAACTGCATTACTCACAGTTCTGGCTTAGGCAAAAGGAACAGAGGAAACGTATCCACATTCAATTCACCAGCTGTTTTGATTCCAAGGAACAGCTCGATCTTCCGCTGAGCCTCCAACGTGAAGTCGCTCAGGTAAATCGGTAACTCGCTGGATTCATTATTCTTCAAGTTTACTCATCTCCATAGCTGTGTCCTATACCTGATACATAAATATCTATCAGAAACAGCGGTCTATAGAGACAAAGAACTGGAGGCTCGTGACTAAAACTCTTTAAAAGGCGAGTGCTGGGACTCCCGTGATAAAGCATTTACTGCCAGACGATCCACTTGTGTCGCCTTTTACTTACAATCTGCAGCGAGAAATCAAACCTTTTTGCAAAGATAAGGTCGACCATTTTGTGAATTCAATAAATGATATTGACGGCTTACTAGTAAATGACATAACAAATCATTGGCGAATCCCTTTTTAGAGTTAATGGGTTTCGTTGCTTTTTTCAGAGATTAAATACTTGAGTGATTTGTTGTGGAATGTCTGCTTGATTGAACTTTAGTTGATTCTTTTGACTGATTGAAAGCTGAGTGACTGACAGTCTGACAGACGGAGACAGATTGAGTGACAGACAGACACGATTCACGGGGGGTGTGCGTGGGTGAGAGAACGCGCGTATGCAGGAGTAGGCATTTGAGTTCGAGAGAGAGAAAGATTAAATTTTAATCCAACCAACCAAGAAGCCAGAAAAAGTTAGACCTTTTTGAAAAAGATTAACGGTGTAAATATTTGGTTTATAATTTCTAAAAAAGGTAAAAAGTGTTCACTCGGTTCAGGTTACCCATAACGCACAAGGTTAAGGTATTTATATGAAGTATCGGAATCGAGTAAACACATCAAACCGCAGAAAAATAAGAAGATAAAGCAAAAAGATCCCCACTCCAGAATATATTTTGCTCAAACTGATGTTTTAAAAAAAAGGAGTAGATTTTTTGGATTTGTATTTTATGGGCGTTTTCTGAGAATAAGCACTCCGACGATGGCTATTGCTATTATTATTGCAATTACTCCTACAGTCATGTACATCATTATGTCTGTTGAGGACAATTGGACTGATTGAGGTGCACCGGTGGGTGCGGCTGCTTGGGCGTTGACGACAGAGAGGGCGGTTTGTGCTGTTGAACTGTAGTATGCGCCGCTTCCAGTAAATGCTGCAGTTACAGTGTATACTCCTTGGATTGTGGGAGTCCAGCTGTAAGCAAAGTGGCCTTGTGCATTAGTCGTGGTATTGCCTATGATGAACCAGTTGCCGTTGGGGTCAATAATGCTGAGCGTTACTGGGACACCGGTTATGTTTGTTGGCGGATTATCGATTAAGGTAGCGTCTTGACCGTGTAAGTAATCCATCCATGTGGACATGCTTGCATCAGAAACTGCTGGAGTATTTGTTTGACCCGGAGACATATCCATCACTGTACCTTGAATCAGCGTGCTAGCGCCAGTTGTTGTGCTGACTGTAGGTCCTGTAACTGTAGTTGCGGTTGGACCTGCGCCGAGGCAGTATTGTATTCCGTTTTCAGGTGCTACTGCTACTAAGTCGCCGTATGCGATAGCGGTTGGGTTCATTTCTATAGGTAGTGTCCAAAGGAATTTTCCTGTTGTTTGGTTGATCGCTATCATCTCGTGGAATCTGGGTCTTGGCTCATTACTGTATTGTGTATAGGTGCTAAAGTATAGTATTCCGTTTGCGCCAACTGCGCCCCCGTCAAATTCTTGGTTGTTAACAGGAGTTTCCCAAGAGGTTCCAATGTAATCGCTTTGCCAAATTGTCTTGCCAGTCGTGACATTAAGTGCGTATACATATCCATCCTCAGCTCCAGCGTATAAGACTCCATTATTGTATACAAGGTCTTGGTACCCAGGTATCAATCCCCATGGTAGACCTACAGGAGAAACGCTCCAAATTTGTTGCCCATTCGCCACGTTGTAAGCAGCGTAGTTTCCTTGACCATCAATATTTATCATAGGTCCGCTTGAACTAGTTGGAACACCTGCATCTCTTGCTGTCATTCCTTCTACCGTATTATTATTAACCCACAATAATTGACCAGTTGCCTCGCTGAAACCTTCTGCTATCTGCATTGCATTTCGAGAATAAACTGCAACTACTCCAGCTGCATCGTATGGAAACGGATTTACAGCCTGAAAATCGTCTGCGCCTGGACTAACCACCTGCTGAGAAGTTGGCAACATGAACGAAACGTTCCATTGAATAGCATCCATCCAATTGTTGTCGTTAACCTGCGTGTAGCCGACTGTCTTTATTGTTTTGGAATAGTTCCAGCATATCAAATTGCCATATGCAAGTTGCAGAGGAATTGTTGTGTTCCAGGTATTTTGATTGCCTTCGGTTATCCAGAATATGGGGCTGCCGTCTTGATACTTGATTTTCATTAGGTCTGTCGGTACGTTCGTGAAAGTTCTAATTACATGGCCATCAGCTGGGCTGTATTGAACCCAAGTGTTTGATCCAGTTCCTGTCATGCTACCTCCGAGGCCTGCGCCAGTAGAAGATCCCCAAAGGTATTCGGCAATTCCTCCTTCGTTGGCTTGTGATGATGTTTGGTAAGGTGGGTTAATCCGCCAAGCTCCTTGTATTTGACCTGTGGCATGCCATAATACTTGTCCTGTGGTTAGACTGATGCATTCGAAAGTGGTGCCTGATACGTCGTTTTGATAGATATTTCCGTCTAAGATTATGGTTCCCGCTCCACCCGTCGCTGCAGCATAAGCTAAGCTGCCAAATTGTCCACCGACTAAGCCTGATCCTGCTATAGTTCCATTATCTGGGGTGCTTGTCCAAAGAATGTGAGGTGTGGTGGGTGCGGTTGAGTATAAGTTGTAGCCAGTTCCTAAGATGTCACCGTATTGTTGAACCCAAGCTCCAGAAATTGCAGACCATTCACGGTTGTTGGTGAAGACAGGATTTGTCCAGTAAGCATTTGGAAGGGGGGAAAATGGGTAGCCGTTGAGCAGACCTGCGTTTACTGCGGTACTTTGTACAGTGAAAGTTGTTACTTTGGAGGTTGAGGGTTCGTAGTAGACGCTGAGATTCATGTTTGCGTATTGATTATCTGTTGTGAATGTTTGTCCTGGAAAGCTTGCGGTTATAGTGTAGTTTCCGATTGCAGTTGGTGTGTAAGAAAATTCGAGGGTTCCAGAAAGCTCTGCAGCACCAGGAATGTTTACTCCAACGCTTTGAAGGGTAACATCTGTTGGCATAAAGGTGCTAGTGGTTCCGTCAGGAAGCGTTATAGTGCATGAAATGTTTATCCAGCTTGAAGGATACACGTTCACATAGTTCTGTCCATAATATGTTGGTCCATTTGGTGCTGAAAAAGTTAGAATATTCATCAATACTGTTTGACCAAGTCCAATCAAGTTAGGACTTGCACCTACAGCGGTTGATGTAGTGCGATTTGGCATTGCAGTATAAGTCTTAGCGAAAGCGAAGGGGCCGGCAGAGGATAAAGCCAGCAGCAAAATGAACGCTATTGTAGCAATTTTCTTTTTGTTTACGGAAGATTCGACTTTACTCAAAAAACTAAATGATGCCTGTTTCAATCTCATTTTACTTTCTCCTAATTTGCTTGTTGGATTCAAAAGATATTTTGAATACTTTTTTTCCAACATGTAGCTACTCTCTATTTTTTTTAAATAAACTGTCGTCGTATAACTCCTCGCTGACAAAATTACGCAAAATTTTATATACACTTTACTAAAGATATGGCAAAAGGAGACGAGTTGTTGCTCGATTATGACTACGACATCAAGACCCTGCAAGAGTTAGGATTGACACTGTCTCAAGCAAAAGTTTACGTTGCCGCCGCCAAGTTGGGAAGAGCCAAAGCTAAAGATCTATGGGAAAAATCAGGCGTAGGCAGACAAGAACTTTATAGAATACTTACCGAACTCTTAGATGCCGGTTTGGTTCAAAAGGAAATTTCGACTCCGACACATTTTTTAGCTGAGCCTTTTTCAAAAGGCGTCTTAATTTTGCTCAATCGAAAGCGCAAAGAAATTTTTGAGCTTGAGCGAAAATCGGAACAAATAATGTTACGAAACCCAGCGAGTGAGTTGAAAGAGGCGGAAGTTTCAAAATTTTGTATTCTTTCAAGAAAGCATTTGATGGACAATAAAGGTAAATCATCTTACGAAAATTCAGCTGAGAGCATAGATTATTTCTGTCCGTTTATAAGACTTATTCAGGCTTTTGCTTACAACATTAGCGTTTACGCGGATGCAGTGGAAAGAGGCGTTCGCATGAGAGTTATCACTGAAAAACTAGACGATCGTCAAATTGAAGAACTGAAAAAACAATCAGCAACTCTACTCCTCAAGGAAGCATTCAAAGTACGGTTTGTTACTCCATTTGACAACATGGCAATCTCAATAATAGATGGCAAAGAAGCATATTTCTCCTTGTATCCTGATAAAAGTCTTTTTGAAGATCAACTACTGTGGAGCAACAGCGAACCTATGATAACTTTGGCAGAAAAATATTTTGAAATGATTTGGAAAAGTTCAGCAAAGATTGAAACTTTTGTAATAGGTTAGAATAAATTTTGCCTCAACGCATGCTGGAGCTAATGTACCCTTCTAAGTTATGAGAGATAGATTAATCGGAAGAAAGTTTTTGACGCTCTCTTCTACAGTTTTTGCGTGGATAGTTATTTTAAACATGTTTTCTAAGTTAACACATCTTTTAAGCAACAGTTGATTTATGTTCAATCAATAAGAATCACCTGACTCTTAAGAGATTAACATAAAGATGCCAACGAAACCAAGCGTCCAAATTGAAGAAATGGCGTGTTTCATTAAACTATTCTTCCCAGATTTTTCTGATTCCGTTGAAGACGACCCGTCGTTATTTAAGAAAACAATTCAAATTTCTCAATCGCCAGAGATTGAAAAAAATAAGCATGAATTAAATAAAACCTTGTCAGGAAGACGTTTGCTTGATTTCCTTTCACATGTAAACCGAGAGTTCAAGGAGGCGGAGTTCAAAGGGATTGTTTACTTGTCAAAATCAACACCACGGTCGGAAAGAGTTAGCTCCTCAGGGGGCTCGCAAACTATCGTTTGGTTAAAAGAAACGTTAAGAAAAATCGACAGTGCTATAAACGAAATTGATATTCTAATGAAAAACAAGCAAGGATGCTGAAACTTTTAAGAGATTGAGGTTTTTGAGCAACCAAACAGATGATTTGCGGCTAGAATTGAGGCAAATTCTGGAAAACATCCAAATTAGCATACCTAATGAAAAGGTTTTGATACAAAGTGATTCTAAAATGAACTCAATAATTGCAGATTTAGACCGCACTGAAACCGAAATAAATGAAATCAGAAAGCAATTATTAATTCGTAAGTCTAGGAAAGGCTAACTGACAGCCCCAATCATGTTCAGTTGATTTGCGCATTCAACGTATAATTATCGCTGGAATTCCTAACATACTTCTTAATTATCTTGGGAAAAGGATAAAAGTAAACCCAATAATTATGGGCTATTTTATCACTATAATTTTAAAAAACCCTTAATTACTCGTTGCCCTAATTTGATGTTGAGGTTTTTAGTTTTGTTAAATGACGATGTACCACTCCATTTTGAAGGCCATGACGATGTAGTGTCAGAAAAAGTTCTTCATTTTGAAGGAAAAAATAAGGATTTAGCTCAATTATCACAGCAAATCATTCAGAAACTCTCCTCCGAAGGCTACAAAACACAGTCAACCAATAACCCTATGGGCATAATTATACAAGCGCAGAAAGCTGGAGTTCTGAGGGGCATCATCGACGCGAATAGAGCGTTCACCATCCTAATATCGGGCCAGCCCAACAATTTCGCAATCCACATAGGCATAGGCAAATTCATCCAGAACATAGCAGTGGCAGCGGTCGAATCCATCTTAACGGTCGGCCTGTTTCTCATCGCTGACGTACCCGAAATGCTGTGGACCNNAAGTAGAAAAAGGAATCATCAAAGACATGGTTCAGATAGTTGGTTAAACTGCAAAAAGCAGTTACTCGGATTTTTTTATCGCCAAATCACTATTCAAGCCAAACGGCTAGATCAAAGATGCGCCGCGATTTTTGTTCCAGTTTATAACCTGAAGAAAAAATGTCGGGTGAAATCTCTTTGGCGGGCGCAGGATCAAATCCCCCGGTCCACTTTAAAAACAATATTAGGAGTTATTATTGATCCTTTCTTGAATGGAGCTCAATGTTTGGCGCAAACTCCTTCCCAAGTTAATTATATTCACTTGAAGCTATATTGAGTCTTGGAGACTCAAGGTATTTGTTTTTCTGTTTTCTCCTGGTTTTCCCTACAGTTTAGTCTGTGAGTGAGGAAAGCCGTATAAGCGACTTATGACAGGCGTCATAGAAAGGTGTTAAAATGTTATCTCGTGATTGTGACGGATGCGAAAGGCAACTATCTGAGTGCAAACTCCGATTCGCCCAGGTTCGCTTAGGCGAGAAGGTTTTTTGCCCAGACGGCACAGCTCATCTAGTCGACAGCTAATAGTCAAGTCAACAAGTAAAGCCATTTCTCTTGACGGCTGCACTTTGTTTTTTCGTATATAAAACGGGTTTACTAAACTACCGTACGCAAAGTGATCACTAATTCTGGGCCGCCAAACAGTGGCTGATGCTTTACAGTCTTTAATTTATTTTCCATTTTTTTTATCGCTTCAAACTTTGGAGTCGCTTGTGAAGATTAGTTAGAAAAAGTGGATTTTGCGAGTGATGCCCCAAGGGCATAAGAGGTTCGAATCCCACCTTCCATAATAAGAACCATAAATTCGAAAAATCGATGTTTTGGAAAAATAGGGAAAAATGGGATAAATGTTCCTCTGGAGTAGCAAATCCCATCGGACTTGCTTTGCGCCAAACTGTTAGAGAAACGCAAATGCTACCCTTTATTTTCAATCAGGTTTTGAACCTTTTTCAGACTGTGTAAAAACTATTTCCAATTTCAGAAAATTGCTTGCTTTATGTAAATAAATGTGGTTTAAAAAACTATTAGTCACACATTTGCATCAATTTTCTGAGGGCGATTTGAGTTTTCACACACTCTCTTTTGAGTTCAAGTTCATAGAGTTCTACACCTAAAATATGGCGGAAGCGGCCCAACCCCGAACGGGGCGGAACCTGTTTGAGAAAAGAAAATGTGAGATTGCATTTTTTAATCCAATGGCTCAAAGCGGATCCACTAGTATTTGATACCAAAAAGGTTAACCGAAAGCAATAATTACGCTATAACTGCTTTTCTGTTGTTTGTAGAAATGAGATCTTTCTTATTGCATCTACCCCTTTGGGGGTTATGATGTAGTCACCTTTGTTGTCCTCTTGAGCTATCAGCTTCGAATCAAGAAGCTTTTTAATATGAAAAATAAGATGACCACCTTTTAGCTCCATTATTTGAGACAATTTAGAAAAATTCTTTTTTCCTTCATACAAAATGATAAGAATCTTAAGCCGCACAGGGCTAGCTAATGGCTCAAGCAAATTTTCAACAATGAAAGGAACATCAATTACTTCTTGATTGCAATTGTCGTTGTTGGTTTTTTCGACAAGAACTATTGTTTGGAAAGCTCTTTTTTCTCTTTTTAGTTTCTTCTGAAATTTTGTTTTACAGCTCTCGCATTGAGAGCCTTTAGCTTTTTCAGCTTGAATCCCCATTTGGTTTATTCTTGCATCCAGATCAGCCAACGCGTCTTTCGATCCGCATGATTTAACAATTAGCAGGCTTTTAGCCAATTGATCTTTAAAGTATTCATGGCATTTTATCCTTTTTTCACAATCAGCATTTAGCAGCCCGTCAATATCGTCACTGGCTTCTTCATTTAGGAGGTCGGCGTATTGCATTAAGCGGTTTTGAGAGAGAGCTTCTTCCACTGCGCTTAGCCGATCTTTTAGGATTACCCCTTCTATCCTGCCTAATTCGGCTTTTAGGCTGCCAACTTCCTGTTTAAGTTCACGAATAGCATAAATTACAGTTTCTTGGTCAGTTGGGTCATTTTGTTTGGTCATTTTAAGCACTGAGTTTTAGTACATTATAATTACCCAAAACTATATAAAACTATTTTTCCCCAGTTGTTCATAAAATGGAGGAATTTAAGTGCCAAAAGTGTTAGTTGCATATTATTCTAAAACCGGAAACACCAAACAAGTTGCCGAAGCCATAGCCGAGGGCGCAAAAAGCGTCAAAGGAGTCGACGTTGAAATAAAAAATGTTGCAGATATCAATGCAAAAGAAGCAGTTGAAGCTGACGGATTCGCATTTGGGTCGCCAGCATACTTTAGCATGATGTCAGGTCCATTGTTGACTTTGCTGACAGAATTTTATTTTTTGCGCGAAAAATTAGCTGGCAAACCTATGGTTGCATTCGCCACTGGAGGCGGCAGCCAAACGAAGACTACCGAAAACATCGAAAGCATACTCAAAGCGTTCAACCCTAAGGTGATTCTGCCTGGGCTCTCCGTAGGTACCAAAATTTCAGAAATAGACAAACAACAAGCAAAACAACTAGGCGAGAAATTAGCCAAAACCCTTTCTTAGACAATAAACCGACACATCATCATAAAAACACGCAGTCACAAAAGAGGCGAATCAAACGAAACTAAAAACCGTGCGTATACTTTCTATTCTGACAGTAATCTTAGGGGTAATTACTGCGGGTGTTAGCGGAACTACGTATCATACTGTTCACGCAGCCTTCGGTGGACTAACAGTATTATTAGCAATAGTAACAATGATAAGCCTATTTCTTCTAAAGCAATAATTCACGCCTATTCAAACTAACCCTATTTCCCCTATTTTTCATTATAAGAAATTTGCCGAATATTGGCTAGGCTCGCCAAAGATGAAGGTGGCGGGATGCGTAATCTCGATAAAGTGATAGACCGTGCGAAAACTAATCCTAATTCCCAATTCCATAAGTTCGTTGCGAATCGCAGTTTTCCCTTTATTCTTTTATTTATTCAAAACAGGAAACATTACCTTGTGCTTAATTTTACTCACTTTTTCAGCTGCGACAGACTTTTTTGACGGTTACTTGGCAAGAAGATTAAAGGTAACCTCAAGGTTTGGCGGTTACTATGATGCCACAACAGACTTTATTCTCGTGTTTGGCATATTTACAATTTTTAGCGCCAAAGGATACTATCCAATTTGGCTATTAATCCTCATAACTGCATCATTTATTCAATTCTTAGTAACAAGTCTCTATGCCAAAAAACTATACGACCCCGTGGGAAAATATACTGGAAGCGCTCTCTACATAGGCATAGTCTTAACATTAATTTTTCCGACACAAGCAATATTTAGTTTTGTACAATTTGCCTTCTTGGGATTCTTCTTAGTCTCACTTGGAAGTCGCATAGTAAGCTTTGGTAGAAAACACGAAATACGCAGTCTTTCTGTGCGCTAGCTTGTGGTTTCTCTCTATAGCTTTTCAAATAGTTCTATAAACGTTTGTTCATGCTGCGTACCTATAATTGTGTATTTATCATTTATGATAAACGTGGGTACACCCGTGACATCGTGTTTTCTGGCGTCAAGGCAGTTATTTGTAAATCTCTTTTGGCAAAAAGGATCTTCCAATGCGCTTTCAACTTCGTGTTTTGTCAAACCAATATTCTTAGCTATTTCGATAATGACCTCTTCTTTTCTAATGTCAAGGCAGTTTTCAAAATAGGCTTTGAATATTTCATTCGTAAATTCCTCATTCTTGCCAATTTTTCTTGCATATTCACCCACTATCAGAGATTTTCTTGAATTAGGCAGTATCCTAACCTCACAAAAGTTCAGACCATACTCTTTGCCTCTGCTCCTCAAATGTTCATACATTTAATCTGTTTCAGAAATCCATTTTCTTAAATCGACTCCACTGATGGGAGTTTCTGGATGAATTTCGATTCC
>PLSP01000163.1 GCA_003165195.1 Candidatus Bathyarchaeota archaeon
ATTTCCTCTTATTTCTTGTCTTCGGACAGTTTGTTCTCAAGCTCCAAAACTCGCTTAAGTAGCGATTCAAACGCTGGTCTGCCGAAAACTGCATTACTCACCGCTCTAGCTTAGGCAAAAGGAACAGAGGAAACGTATCCAAATTCAATTCACCAGCTGTTTTGATTCCAAGGAACAGCTTGATCTTCCTCTGAGCCTCTACGGTGAAGTCGCTCAGGTAAATCGGCGGTTCTTCTGATTCGTTTTTGCTCATTTTTTATCTCCTAAACGACGTCCGAAACCTGATACTTAAAGGGTGTCCGCAGCAATCAGCTTTATATTTCAAACAACTTCTAAAGTTAAACCCTGATGCAAATGGCAAGTTTTCAATTACAGGTTGCGAGATTTGGTGGAGAAAAGAAAGCAAAGTCTTGAAAAAAGACAAAGAAGCAATAAAGAAAGATTTGAAAAATATGTCACATCAGATTTGGGAAGCTATGCTTTTCACAAAAAATATTGCTCTGAAAAATCGGGAAACTGTAGTACAGTATTGGCTTAACGATACAAAAGATGATTATGTCTTTAAAATTTGGTACGAAAGCTCTCAGGAAGTTTGGCTTGCAGATATTACTGAAGGCCAAGAAGGCAAAAGTATCGCAGATATTTGCAGTGATAAGTACCATATTGCGGTACTCGTGTTTGAAGGAAAAGAAGACAATTTCATACATGAAACAATATGAATTTGATAACCGACAAAAATAGGATTTACCTAATTTTGCATAGGACAGTATCTTGTTCCCTTTTGTCGTCTGGTTCTTGCTTATTTTTGGGCAATTTGAGCACATCTATGGCATAAATAACGAAACCAACCGCAACCACAAGTATACCCAGATACAAAACTAACTGGTAAGCGAACAAACGCCCAATCAGCAAGACTATTAATCCAACTACCGCTAAAGCCATTCCAGCCAAACGAGTCAAATTCATGCCTTCACCCTATTTTTCTACTCTACCCCTGTACAGATTTAAAACTTATCTTTATGAAAACGTTTCCACCGCACATAGGGCATTTTAGCGGAAGCTTCTTTTGCAGATATATTTGATCAATCATGCAAGGGAAGCAAAAGTAAATATTACATTTTAGGCAATGCGCTCCAACCCATAGCGCATAGCGCGGCGCGCTACCCATGTTTACTAGTAGCTTTGGAGCTGTCAAGCGTTTTTAAGCAATTAAAAAGTAGTTATGTATTGACTTGGACCAGGCCAAATAGGAGGTAGCCGCCTTAGTGTTGCTTCCATTTTTTTAATATTTACTATTTTAGCTATTTGGTCATTAATATCTACTATATTTTTGCAATCTTTAACTAGTGAAACAACCAATAGATCGTAGTTGCCGCCACTTATCTTTACAAGATATGTTACACCTGATATCTTGGATAGATCGTTGACCATTTCGTTAATTTCAATTTTATCGGACAATGCCAAGCTTATTTCTAGAATATTCTGAAAACCTAACTTTAACGGGTTAATCTGAATTGAAGCTTTTATGATGTGATTCCGCTTCAACAATTCATATCGTCTGGATATAGTTGTTGCCGATGCCCCGTTCTGTTGAGCAATTTTGCTGAAAGCTAGACGACCGTTTACAGAGAGTGCATCGATTATTTTTTCATCAATTCCATTAATCTTTAAGGGACTGCTTTCATACTCCTGAAGGGAGGTGTTTTCAGTTTCCTTTTCAGTGGGGTCATCTAAAATATTTTCCGGTATATTTCTCACATCAGTCCAATAAAATATTTTAAACTCATTGATTTTGTTTTGTCGATTGATTACCTGCTTAATATTCTCCAAATCACTTAGGCTTTTTTGTGTTGAAATTGCTGCTATGTTGTAGATAGAATTGTAACTACGATAAGTAAAGATGTCAGGGACTCTGCTAAGTCGATCAAAAACATCCAAGAGATTCTGCGATTCCACATTTAGCATAATTGTTGCAAAGCCGTTGTACCCCATTCTTTTAAAATTAAACTGAATAGTTGCACCCGCTATGATGCCGGCTCTTTTTAAGTGTGTATAATGTTCCCAGATGAGGTCGCTTGAAGTTCCGCATTGCTGAGCAATATCTTTAAAACTCCTTCGCCCATCTTTTAGAAGCATTTTAATGATTTTTACGTCTATGTGTTCAAGCTCTTCCATGGCTACAATTTTGTACTTGTAGTACATAAATTGAACTGTGCTGGCATCTTGAACTTAAACCTGTATTAAGCAAGAGAAAATGGATTTTATCGGAAAAAATCAAAGTTTAATGCGTTTTTTTATTCATTTATTTCTTATTTTGCTACCTTTTCTTCAACATAGCAAAAAACTTATAAGCGCCTATTATTGACATTGATTTTACAGGAGAAGCAAAAGAATGGCAAATAAAAACAAGTTTTTAGCCATCTTAATAACTATTCTCTTAGCACTTTCAACCGGAACAGCAACAATGATAACCACTACCAGCGCACACAATCCACCATGGCAAATCGCTGACCACTGTTACATTGCCCTCGCACCCAACCCAATAGGAGTAGGTCAAACATTGAGCATTCTAATATGGACTGCTCAACCCCTAGCTAACTCAGTAATCACCGACAACATCAGAAAAGAAAACTATGTACTGACCATCACAGATCCAAATGGACAAAACACCACACAAACCTACCCCGTTGTCGCCAACACTGGAGACGAACAATTCACTACATACGTACCTGAAATTGCTGGCAATTACACGGCAACATTCGTCTTCCAAGGAATGACGTATCCAACGCTATCCCAGGTAACTTCTACTGTTCCACTTACAGCAGCAACTAATGTTTCAATCAACGCTCTTGCCGGGGATGTTTACTTGCCTGATCACATAAGTGAAACATTCACCGTTCAGCAACAACCATTGCAAGTCATTGGCTATCCACTTCCAACAGCTTACTGGACTCGACCAATAGAAGGACAGAACACAAACTGGTACACAGTTGCCTCAAACTGGCTTGGCTCGGGTTATTACTCTTATCAATTTGGCTCAACTACTGAGGCTGGCTATAATCTTTGGCAAACGGACGGCACAGCGCCTAACAGCGGACACATAATGTGGACAAAATCCATGGAGTTCGGTGGAGTTGTCGGAGGAAGTAACACAGCCGTTCCAGGAGCAACCTTCTATTCAGGCAGTTCATACGAGCCAGAATTTGCCGACTCAATAATAATGGGCGGATACCTCTACTACAAAATGCCATTAAGCGATTTAGGCGGTTCAGGCACTAGCACCAGCCGCCAATACACTATAGTGAACGGTGTGACTTACGCTGGAGCCTACACCTGCGTAGACCTCCGCACTGGCCAAACTGTTTGGACACAAACAAACCCAACATATGACCCAACATTTGGACAACTATACAACCAAGTCGACCCTAACCAATCCGGCGTCATCCCAAGCGGTTACCTCTGGCAACCTTGGACACTTATAACTCCAACCGGTGCAACTGTAACAACCCCAATTTATCCTGCAAACAGCGAAAACCCCGCTGGCGTTACGATGTCAAATGTTACATGGATCGCTTACGATGGCTTCACAGGAGACTGGGTATTCAACATTACAAATGTTCCCCAAGCATGGACACAGTACGGTCCAGGCGGTACACTGCAGGCAGAACAGACTATTATGCCAGCCTATGGTCCAAGCGGCGAACTGCTAAGATACATTCTTGACTACAACGTTTCCACCCAAAGCGGCTGGTTAGCATTATGGAACTCATCAGCAGTAATTAACAACCTTGCAGCACCATCAGGCCCATACAGACCCCAAGGCAGACAAATCGACGGAAGCGTCGCCACTTCATCTTCTTCAGCATTTTACTACAACCCATTCAGCTGGAACGTAACCATAAATGGCAATCTAAATGGACTCGTCATTAACACGACCGCCACAACAGGAGTTTCCCCCGGTGGACCAACAATCAACGCAGTCATCCCCGGAGATATTATGATGGGAACAAGCAGCGGATTATCACAATCCGTTGGACCGCAATACACTCCGAACCCGTTCACAATGTGGGCAATTAACTTGAACTCCAGCAAAGGCACAATCGGACAGATTCTTTGGGTCCAAAACTACACAGCACCAAACTTAATGACAGGCAACTCTAACTTAGGCAGCTTCACACAGAGGGTCGTGGATATAGATCCAACAACTCGCGTGATCACAATGATGATTGGAGAAACTTTCCAATGGCTCGGCTACAGCTTGGACACTGGCAAATTGCTGTGGGGTCCAACAAACACAGTATTTCCAGACGGCTATCAATACTTTGGCAGTGGACTGGGCGTTGGACAATGCGCTGTTGACGCTTACGGAAACATATACGTCCAAGGTTACGGCGGATGCATTTGGTGCTATAACACATTAAACGGTAATCTTTTGTGGACTTTCGGTAATGGCGGCGAAGGCAACACCACCAACGACGGACTCAACTCCCCATGGGGGCTTCTACCCACAATGATATCTGCAGTCGCAGACGGAAAAGTCTATGTTTACAGCCAACAACACGGGAACGGTGCGCAATCACCATACTACAAGGGCGAAACAATATGGGTTCTCAACGCCACAACTGGACAACAAATATGGAGCATTCCCTTCCAAGGCGAAAATAATGGAGGCTCAGGATATCCAGAAGGTTCCGTTGCAGACGGCGAGTATGTTAATTATAACATGTACGACAACCAAATCTACGCTTTCGGACAAGGACCCAGCGCCACAACGCTAAATGCACCATCTGCTGGTCTATCCTTTGGGCAGCCAGTAGTGTTAAGCGGTACAGTGCTTGATGTTTCAGCCGGCACACAACAGAACGAGCAGAAAGCTGACTTCCCATACGGTGTTCCAGCAGCGTCCGACGCAAGCGAAAGCCAATGGATGGAATACGTCTACATGCAGAAGCCGGAGCCAACCAACTTCACAGGCGTACAAGTGCAACTCTATGTCTTAGACTCCAATGGAAACCACAGACAAATCGGAACAGCAATGACTGACACAAGCGGCACCTATAGTCTCACATGGACTCCAGACATCGCAGGCAACTACACAGTCTACGCTCAGTTCGCAGGCTCTAACAGTTATTGGCCATCAAGCGCGGAAGCCCATTTCAGCGTGATGAGTGCAACGCCAACATCGCCAACCCCTGCCCCCCAGACAAACCTTGCAACCAACGCAGACTTAATGACATACATAGTTGTTGGGGTAGTAGCAATGATCATCGCAATCGCCATCGCTACAGTAATAATTGTAACCAGGAAACGACCATAAAAATTGCCAAACAAAATCCCCTTTCCCTTTTTTTAGTCCTAATAAATAATTCATAGAATTCGGGCTGAATAGACTCAAGACCCAAGTTTTTTACCGACGTTAAATCATCGAAAATTTTTGAATGAGGATATTTCTCAATTTTAAAACCTTCTTTTTCAAAAAATCTTTTTATTTCATCATCATCGGAGAAAACATTTTGTCCAGAGAGAATATTGTACTGGTCCTGTTTCATACGATTTTTAGCAAAATCTGCTGATTGACTCATTTTTTTGGGGAAAAACGGTTCAGTCAAGTTCAGAGTCACCTAACAGAAGAGGTTTGTACCCCATGTTGCCTTTTGCTGTCAGGGATGGAAAAGTTAGAGTTACCCTTGTCGGAGATAACGAGCAGGTCAAAGAGTTCCTTGAAAATAGAAGAGTTGACTATAAGGTGCTGTCGTTGACTGATGCTAAATTCTCGCTGGATTCGCCGATTAGCTGCTTGACTGAAAAGCAGCAGGAAGCGATTTCTTTGGCTTTTAGGCTTGGCTACTTTGATACACCCAGAAAAGTAAGCACAGATGAGCTGGCAGCAAAGCTTGGTCTTGCGAG
>PLSP01000028.1 GCA_003165195.1 Candidatus Bathyarchaeota archaeon
TTGAAATATTTCTTATTGCTCTACTTACGATTCCCATGATATTTTACACCTTTCATTTTTTTATTGTGGTTTAGTTTGTTCATTTTTGTTCCTCATTTTAGTTTGCATAGTAGTTACTATTACTGATAGTAGCAATGATATAAGTGTTACTATCAACGGTAGTAACTCTCCCAACTAAATATAGCAATAAAAAGCAAAAGAAAATTCAATCACAAAAAAAAGTTAAGGATCAAAACTTGCGTTCTCAGGAAGCGCCACAAAGAACTCGTCAACCGAATGGGGCTGCAAATAAACCGCCGTTCCGTTGCCAACTACCACATACAAGGTACCATTAGATAGAGCAGGAGTTGCGTGATGCATCGACGTATTCACGATTCTTGCGCCGTTAAAATTTGCCGTAACTGGACTTGAAAACGCCATTGTGTTGGGTCCCATGGTGGTGAAGTCTGTGCCTTTGAAGTTGGTCGGCAAAGTAATGACTTGATGTGACGCGGTGTAACCCGTTTGTAAATTAATCGTAGCAAGACCTACAGCTATTGTCGAGCAAACTAAGAGCATTGAAATAAAGACGGCGAGGCCAATATTATGATAATTCAAACGCGTTTTTGGCTTTGGTTCGGAAATAACGCGTAGCCTTTTGTCTAATCTTGGATGGGTTGAAAGAATTCCGACTCTGTGCAACACGGAAGACGATACTAAGAGGTTTGATGAGAAACTCGCTAGAGTATTCTCTTTTGGGAGGTTTTGAATTGCATTGCAAATTTTTGCTAGTGCATTAGCGAGGGCTGCTGGTTTTTCTAATAGTTGGATTGCACGTTCGTCGGCAAGCATTTCTCTTTCTCTTTGCCCTGTTGAAGATGCTATGTATGCTACCGGGTTGAAGAATGATATAATTGTTAAGGTTGAGGATACTGTTTTGTAGAAGAAGTCGAAATTTTTGACATGAGCCAACTCGTGAGCTGCAACAGCGACCACTTCCTCTTTGTAAAGACTGTTGAGTAGACCAACTGAGAATACGATTGTAGAGTTTTCCCCATAGCCAATGGTAAAGGCGTTAGGGCGAAGATCCTCAACCAACCCGATTTTTGGTGGAGCAATAGATAATTTACTTGATAATTCAGCCACTTTTGTTTGTAGCCACTGGTGCTCATTTGGAGAAAGCGGAATAACATGTAGAACTTTTCTGGCTACACGGTCATCTGACGCAAGCATCGACAAAGCAAAAAAGCTACCTGCTGCTAAACCAATTAAGCAAAGCAGTCCAGTAACGGAATAAACTGGCGAGGTTTCGACAGGCATTGCAAACATAAAACTCCGTGGTGGAATCATGAGCATTGCAGAGGTTCCGGCGAAACTGGCGATTGATCCAGTGCTACCTGGAACTGTGGTTCCTGCTTTGATTATTTCTGCGCCTGCTTGAATATTGATTGAAGGGCTAAAAATAAGCATAACAATTATGGGTACTGCCAACGGTGCAAGGTACAGTAAGCTTTTTGTTTTTTGCCCCATAAAACCGCAGTACCGTGTTAGAACTTTGATCGATACAAATGATGCTATCAAAAATATGATCGAGTAATAGAAGTAGGGTTGAAAGACTTGATTCAGAATCCCATCAAAGTTCAATCAAGCTGCCTCCATTATTATTTTTTCTTGGTCATGTTCTTGTTTAATTGCTCTTTGAGCGCTTTACGTTCTTCTTCGATTAAGCAGGTTTCGTCGACTAGACAGTTAGCCACAACTTCACCAAAATTGTCAATAAGACTGGAGAGTACTTCGCGAATCGCTGATTTTTGAAAGCTTTGCTTTTCAAGCGCTGGCCAATAAACATAGTAGAGTCCGCCTCTACCTTTCTCTATTTTTCGGTCTAGAAGATGTTTCTCAAAAAGTCTATCCATTGTAGACATGACGGTGGTGTAGGCGATGCTTTTTGTTTTTTTAAGGGCTTCAAATATTTCTCTTACTGTGGTAGGTGTTTTTTTTGAGGTCCACACTGCTTCCATGATGTTGGCTTCTAGTGGTCCGAGGAAGGCTTCTAGTGCTTTTCCGTCTATGTTGTATTGTGAGACGTCTGGTTTTTTGTCTTCGCTCATACTTGTAACCGTATTACTATCGTCTATAGTAGCTCTTTAAGTTTNNTCAAAAAAAAAAAGAAAAAAGAAGAACTTGCCGCACTTATCAACTTGTGCTCGAGGGAGCAGGCCGCGCACTTAAGACTAATGATACGTTAATTGTTTGGTTATCTTGCACAATTGTCAAGTTAATGGTTTGCCCCGGTAACGTGTTTTCCTCAAGGTATGTCGATAGGTCGTCTGAATTTCTGATTCTTGTCCCGTTAATGCCAACTATAATGTCGCCGCCTAAAGTTACGGAGTTTCCGTCTATTGTTGCTTGTGTAGTGCCTGCTTTGAGACCAGCTTTGTCTGCAGGTGCGCCACTTGTCACTGCCTGAAGCAAAACGCCGTATGTAACGCTTACTTTCATTTGTGCCGCAATGTCATAGGTCATGTCTGCGCCACTTATGCCCAAATATGAGTGCTGAGTGTATGAGCCATTATCCGTTAAATCTGTGATTTCCCTTAGTATAGTGTCTGATGGTATGGCGAAGCCTAAACCTTGCGAGTCGTCAAGTACAGCTGTTGTGATGCCAATAACTTGGCCTTGACTGTTGAGAAGTGGTCCGCCTGAGTTGCCTGGGTTGATGGCTGTGCTGGTTTGAATTATGTCCGATATTGCATATCCGTTTGCTGTGTCCTCAGTTATTGTTCGGTTTAATGCGCTGATTATTCCTGAGGTCATTGAACCTGTTAATCCGTAGGGGCTGCCGATTGCTTCAACTTGGTCTCCAACATGCAGGTCTGTTGAGCTGGTAATTGTTAACGGAACGAGTTCGCTTTGCGGCGCGTTAGCTGAAAGTACTGCTAAGTCTGAGTATGGATCTGATCCTAGGACTTTGGCTGAATAGCTGTTGCCGTCTTGGAATGTGACGGTGATGTTTGAGCCGCCGTTTATGACATGGTAGTTTGTGATTATGATGTCTTGTCCGTTGAGATCATAAATGAATCCTGAGCCTNNTGAAGCAACGTTGAAGCTATCGTATGACGTTTGGAAATCCTCGATTACTACAACTGACGGTTCAGTTTGCTGGTATATATCGGAAAGTGAAGTGTCGTTAGTAGAATTGGCGTCGCTTAGGGGTGAGGTACTTGATTGCGGTTGGCTTGTGCTTGAAGACTGAGGGAGAAGTGTGGTTTGGTGGTCGAAGTAGTATCCTGCTATTCCGGCTGTGAGGGAGGCGACGAGGACTAGGAAGATTATCTTTATGGCAAGTTGGGTGTTTTTGGGTTTTTTCGCTTGGGGATCCGTGGGTTTTTTCTCCTTGCAGGTTTTGTTGCTACTATCTTTGGTAGTAGCAATGTCGATATAAATCTTATTCCAAATTAACACCCAATTTTTCAGCCCTGCGATTACGCCTAAACTGGTGGGAAAAAATTGGCCGTCGCATCATAAATTTGTTACTACCTTATATAGTAGCAACGCATAAGTAATATGCAACCAAAAAAAGAGATGCCCACAATGATAACCAATGACCGCCCTATAGAACAACTTTTCATATGGCTCCTGACAAAGACAAGAGGCGGGAAAACCCGCACACAAATAATCCAAACGTTAAAAATAACCCCCAAAAACACAAACCAGCTTGCTGTGTATCTAAATAAAAGCTACAAAACCATAAGTCACCACATCACAGTCCTGGAAAAAAACAAGCTAATAGTTCCAATAGGCGACACCTACGCAACTACCTATTTTCTGTCATCGCCGATGGAGGCAAACTATCAGCTTTTCAAACAGGTAACCAGCAAATCCAATCAAGCGAAAAAGAAACTTAAAGTCTTACAAAGATAACCTTTTACAGCTTATTTCCTCTTTTTTGAATTCAAAGACACCGTTTCTTCGGGATAATTCCTTGTATTTTTGCAGTATCTTTATATGATAAATTGTTCATATGAACTCTTAATCATGTAATGCTTAGTGGTTCGGATATGAAAAAAGGAATATCAAAAGTTTGCTACCGTTTCTTCACCAACTTGGCAAACCCAACTAGGCTAGCCGCAATTGAACAACTGATGAATAAACCCATGAGCGTGAACGAACTCGCCCTCGCCCTATCCCAAGAACAAAGCATGATATCCCACAATCTACAGCCACTACTCAAATGCAACCTTGTAACTCTCAAAAAAGAAGGCAAAAAACACGTTTACACCGTAAACGAACAAACGCTCCGCCCCATCTTTGAAACAATCCAAAACCACGCAGAAAAATTCTGCCCAATAGGCGGAAAATGCCTCAGAGAGGAAAACCCATGAAAAGAAAAATCGTTAACATAAATGAAAGTCTCTGCAATGGATGCGGCAACTGCATCCCAAAATGTGCTGAAAGAGCTCTCCAAGTAGTAAATGGGAAGGCCAAAATAATCAAAGAGGTATATTGCGACGGGTTAGGCGCTTGCCTGGGACAATGTCCCCAAGGAGCAATAACCATAACCGAACGTGAAGCAGAAGCCTTCGATGAAAAACAAGTTCATGAACATTTGAAGGACAAAAAAAGCAGTATGCAAGCAAACACATCACCCCAGACGCCACAGTGGCCAATAAAACTCAACCTTGTACCCGTAAAAGCACCTTTCTTTAACAATGCTGACTTACTGCTTGCCGCCGACTGCGCACCAATTGCAATGAAAGACTTCCATGATAAACTCTTGCCCGGAAAACGAGTTGTCATAGGCTGCCCTAAATTTAACGATGCCAAGGAATACGCGGAGAAACTAACCGAGATCCTAAAGCAAAACGACATAGCAAGCATAACAGTCGCGCACATGGAAGTTCCTTGCTGCACAGGGTTAAAGTGGGCTGTCAACAAAGCGCTTGTAGCCTCACGCAAACAAATACCCGTTAAAGAATACGAAATTAAAATTGGAGGTGAAATCGTTGAGTTCTAAAGATAAACCCTTCGATAAAAATCCTCAAACATGCCCTGGACTTCGAGATCTTCTGCAGCCAAAACCCGCGTATATCAAGTGCCACGTCTGCGGAGGAGACCTCGAAATCTGGAGCGACGAAGACAAAACCACTTGCCCTTCATGCGGCGCTGAATGGAAACGCCCAGACAAAAAAGCTGCTTGCCTAGAATACTGCGAGTACGCCGACAAATGCCGAGGCATAATAGAATCAAGAAAACAATAAAAAACCAACTACCTTCTTTTTATCAGTCGGACCCATGTTTTTAGACGAAGAACATGTCAGGTATTGAAGTACGCTGCCCCAAATGTGGATCAGCCGAGGTAGAGAAGACCCGAAACCAAGAGCGCCGCTGCATCAAATGCGGAGAAATCTTCTATTTCGTTACTCCCCAATGCGGCAGCCAACTTGACACTCACAGATACAAGCTATAACCAAAATTATCGATATCACATTTTACCTGTAGAAAGTCACTCCAACCAAAAAAATATGGTTGAGCCATCATCTTGCATCTAACGCAAAATTTTGGAAAGCTATTCTTGCGGAGCATAAGTGCGTTTGAATCTGTCTTTGGCAGCGTCATAATCTTGTCTGCAGGCATTATTTAACGAACGAGGCTCAGATTCTTGCGAGTTAGGGCTTTCATTTTTTCTTTCTAACAAAATATTAGCGCATTGTTTTGCTTCTTCTTTTCTGCCCAGTTTAGCTAACATAAGTCCCTTGCCGAGAAGGGCATCGCTATAGTCTTGTTTTAGCTTAAGTGCAGCTTCAAAGGAAAAAAGGGCTTTTTCGTATTTTCCCATGTTGCCCAACATTATCCCGATGCAATAGTGGATTTGCGGGTTTTCAGGCGTTTGGTTTAGAGCTTCTTGATAGCAGTCGAGAGCTTCTTTGAACTTTTTTTCCCTATGGTAGGAGGCTGCTAAGCTTAAATGGAGCTCAATGTTACTTGGCTCTAACTCTGCCGCTTTAGCATAACATTCGGTGGCTTTCGCAAATGCGTTTTGCATCGTTAACGTTGCAGCTTTTAGCTGGTAAGCGTCGGCGAAATTGGGGTTTATCTCTATTACTTTATCATAGCATTTTATGGATTCACCGCACTGGCCCAGTTTGCTGAAAATTACACCTTTCATTAGCCAAGGGTCAATGTAGTTGGGCTTAAGAGATATCGCTTCATCAAGTGTCATTAATGCGCTTTCATATTTGCCAGCGCTCTTGAATGCCAACGCATTTTTAAGTTTAGTTTCAGCGTTGAAGAAAGCTGTCTGTTCATCAATTAATTTACCGCCATTAGACATCTTACCATACTCCTAAAGCTGATAGATCATTTTCCCTGTTTTCTCCTTAGGCACTGTTAGGTTTCTATGCTTGCTGGCTCTATGTAGGATTTTCTAGCGATTATTTCTGGCAGTTGTTCTTTAAGCCTTGTTTCTACTGTAAATTCAGCTTCCTGCAAGATCGCTTCTGCTTCTGGCGATGCGTGACCAACCTCAATAGGCATCTCCGAGCCCTGGCATGTTGTCGTCATTATGTCCCCAAGAAGGCTTCCGATGTTGCCCAGTTCTTGGCTTGCTTGTGGAAGAATGCCCGACATCTCAGTGCTAACACTAGCCATCACGTTTCTTGCAGGGGCCAATACATTAACTATGTCCCCGACTTCTGAAACTGTACTGAGGCGCATTGACATGCTTTGCATCGCAAGTGAGGCATGCATCAGCATTTTTTCGACTTTGCGAATTTCTGCGAGCTCGGTTGCCAAAATATGTGCCCGTGCTTCATCTCGATCTGCCATCGCTTTTAAAATTCGATTGAATATGTCTCTGTCGCGAATTTGAAAGCGCTGTTCAGCTGCGTCCAACGTTCGTGTTTGAACATCCAAACGTTGAATGACGGCGCCGATTTGGTCTTTTAGACTTTCCTGCGGCTTGCCGACGCTTGTAATCTTCGATACAATGCCCGGCTCTTTTTCTTTCGCCTTCCACCTATTAATGAAATGGTTACCCACGTTACTTTCCTCCACATCCACTGCTGTTGGTTGACTGAGCAGTAAGGAGATAAAAAGGATGTTTGAAACATTAAGTTAAAACCCAGCGGCTCAAACCCTGAGTTTTTAATTTTCTCTATAAAGGATCGGGTTGCTTCGGTTCTCGGGATACATTAGGTTTTGGAGAATGTCATGGAAGGCTATGTCTTTTGTTTAAAAGGGCTATGTTGTTTTCCATGGTGTAATTTGCTTTTAGGCACTTTTTCATTAATTATCAAAAAATGTCATTGCATCTAAATGATGCCGCAAACGGTTAAGCGCTACCGTTGCTGTTTCTGAGACCCTTATAGGATTTAGCTTTGCTGGAATCTTTTTCCTGCTACTGAAAGTCGATTTTGCCGCGGTTGGAGGAGCGGGATTGTCGATGTGTGTCATTGGGGCATTCTTCGGCACATTTCCCATACCACCTCTGGGTGGAAAAGACGTCTTTGATCACAACAAACGGCTTTGGGCAGGGCTCTTCATTGTCACAATAATTATCTTTGCTCTCTGGCTACTGTTAATATAACAGTCTGCAGCGGGTCTTCGCTCTTTCGCCAAAGTGAATAAAGATAAAAAGGGAAAATAGTTGCAAAAATAGGCACACTATCTCTAAAGCTTTTTCTTAACTTTCTTTGCCGCCTCTTCAGTTTCAGCCGCTATTTTTTTCCCAACAGCTTTTGTATCTTTGCCTGCTTTCTTTGCTTCTTCAACGGTTTTTGCTCCGACTTTCTTTGCCTCAGCGGCGGCTTTTTTTGCTTCTTCCTCAGTCTTTTTCTTTGCGTTGTTTAACGATGGCATGATATTTACACTGTCCACTATTTTTGTATCCATTCGTTTAAAAGTCTTACCTTAGTTTGACTCTAAGCAAAGTAATCTCTTAGGCGATTGATGGATTTTTGTTTTATTATTTTCTTGTTTGCCACAGAATTGGAAGCTTTTACGCACGCCTAAGTGTGGATAAAGCTATCCATAATTCAACAAGTGTTGTACCGCTCAATCCTAGAATTGCAAATGCATGATTAAATGAGAAGAGATACATGATTACATAGGCAATTGCAGGTAAGAAAACCGTCAAAAGCCCAACAAGGATCTTTTCAACATCATTAATTAAACCAGCTATTCTGCTTTTGCCGACTGAGCGCAAGAAAATCAAAATCTCAAAGATGCTTGCAGAAATAATGGAAATTGCCATGAAAAACGGAATTAGCACTGTAAACCACGAAGTCGGCGGCTTAAACATCGCGAGGCAAAGCAAAGCAACAGGAACTGGAACGAAAGTCGCCGTAGTTATGAGTGCTTTTGCTGATACCATTCTTTTGGAGGTAATCGGCAAGGTTTTAGCGTACTCTATTCCATTCCCCTCTGAATTCAAAAGAGCAAGAGGAATCAAAAGAGCAAAAATAGCGCCCATAGAAGTAGCAACAAGCACCGTTGAAGCCCTCAAAAACTCAACATTCGAAGCCAAAAACGCTACAATTACCGTTTCGAAAACTGGAAGAACAAAAAAGAAAGCTGTAGCTGGATTTCTTGAAGTAACTCGCAGATCCTTCATGACATAACCTCGCAAGGGATTGCGTCTCTTAATCTGAAAATCGGTGGCTCTTGATCTATCAATTCTAACACCCACTCCTTGAGAAATTCGCTTCACGGTCCCCAAGCTCCATTTAACTGAAAACCACGCTCCTAAACCATAAAATATGATTGCAGCCGATGCCCCCAAAATGGTGAAAAAAGGAATTATAGAACCGGACAATTTTGAAACGACTAAACCAGCTGAAAAAGGATAGATCAAACTGAGCAGAAAACCCACTACTGTGTTAACGCTTAGTAAAGCAGTATCCAAAAGTGGAAGAACATAGTAGGGCACGCTCAAAAGCAAGCCAACACCCATAAGCAGGCATCCCCAGAGCAAGACAAAGAAACCTCGAAAAACAGTAGCGCCCTTTGATCTTCCGCCGCGCAAATAATTCTTATGGAAAACTCTTGAGAGCCACAATGCAACTGCGACAGCAAAAACTGAATTTATCAAAGAAGCAACAAACATGAATGCAGTAGCCAAAGGAGACGCAGTAAGGTATGCAACCAAAACACTCTGGCTCACAACAGAGCCCACCACCAAATAATCTACAGACCTAACAAAAGAAAACAACGTTATCAACGAAAAATCGTTTGATGAAATCGGGAGAGTCGACAGCAAAACTGAAGATTCCGCGCCTACAAAAGAAGAAAGAGTCTGAATTGCATACAAAGTCATAAACCCAAAGGTAATAGCTAAACTAAGCGAAATCGAACTGCTCAAACCGAAAGCTTTGGAGCCGACTAAAAATGAACTGAATGGAATTACCGCAACTACAAGATTAAAAAGTGCAATAATGATTTTATCAAACTTGGCAATGCGTAATGCTTTTTTGCTTAACTCAAAATCATCCGCTGAATCTTTGTTGGTTGATTTTCTTCCAAAAGCGCCCCACCACATTCGGTTCCTTTCCTGGGCTAAGGATCTGTACACCACTTCTCTGTATGGTAGACTACTCAGGCGCCAAGCTTCAGTGAGCTTCATTACCAAAGAATGCCTCCCGAAGCACCTTTGTTCTTTCGGCGACCGCAGCGTCTTCATTGGTTAACTTCAAAAACACCTCTTCCAAAGAAGAATCCTTGCCATCAGTTTTGGTTCTCAACTGTTCTAGCGTTCCCTCAGCAATCAACTTGCCATGATCAATAATTCCAATTCTTGTACAGAGATGCTCAGCAATCTCCATTATGTGGGTAGAAAACAAAACCGCTCCACCCCTTTGTACATGCAAAGTCATTAGGTCTTTGACAACTCTGCTGCTTTTGGCATCTAATCCGTTCAAAGGCTCATCTAAAAGCAAAACAGGGGGCTGATGAATAAATGCTGCAATTAAAGCCACTTTCTGCTTAAGCCCCTTAGACAACGTCGCGATCGGCGAATCAAAATACTGCGCTAAATCAAAAACCTCAGCCAACCCAGACACAACCCGATTAGCAGCAGCCTTATCTGTTTTACGCATTGATACTACGAATTCAAAAAAATCTCTGGGAGACAAACTCTCATACACGATAGAGTTTTCAGCAACATAGCCAATACGCGACTTAACATCTACAGGCTGAAACAGGGGATCAAAACCGCACACCTTCACACTGCCCAAAGAAGGCGCCACTAGCCCCATCAAAACCTTAATCGTTGTTGTCTTGCCTGCACCGTTTGGACCTAGTAACCCATAGACTTCGCCAGGCATCACTCGCAAACTCAAATTGTCTAAAGCTAAGAAAGATCCGAACCGCACTGAAATACCTGAAACCTCAACCAAAGGCTCCACTGCTAAATCTTCAGACAAACCAGCTTCCGCTCACAGCAGTCAAAAGACATCTATCGCGACAAATTAATCCTTATGAATTCCAAATCCATATCAAATCAATACATACACGAACACAAAACATTCCTTTACTACAATGAAAAAAGGAAGGATGTTCGCTTCAGGTCAATTGCTGTTGCTTTGGATGTTTCCGTCGGAAAGTTTTCAGACCTAGTATTTACGTGATGACTCAGGTAGTAAACACTAGACCCCTACCCATCTACTTTACTCTGAGCTGAATCGTCCAGATTCGGAATCGCCTTTTTGTGATCGATTTTAGTCAACAAATAGTAGACCCCTATCCCTCCGACGTTTCCATTAGATGCCTCGCTATGACCAATTTTACCTAAAGAAACCCTGTGTAAAATATAGACCCCTATCCTCTCCTCCGCAGCCGCTTGCATGCCCCAAATACCGCTGGTTAGACATGCACTTCTAAAAGGGCGATGCTTTAGGTCCCTTTTTACTTATTGAACGCTCTTGTTAATAATGAACCCTTATCCCTTGGATCAGCCAAATTTGGCTTCTGATTGGTTTTCGAGCCTAGTATTTACCTGATGAATTAGGTAGTTAATACTAGATCCCTATCCTACTTTAGGCCTGGGTGAGGCTGGACCCGCCTATTTACCTATTGAAAATTGATGTAAATAGTAGACCTCTCCCCTCCTATCATTTGGCCCAGTCGCTGCAGGACTGACCATATTTGCCTATAGAATTTGGTGTAAAATTGAGCCCCCTTCCCTCCTGTGAGGTTGGGCGTTGGTTAATTCTGTCCGCTTATTTGTGGATAGAAAACGGTTACANNTGCCTTTTTTGTTAACTCATTCAGTAGATAACTGCATTTTTCAATCGAGGAAACATCGATTATTATTGCGGTATAATTCTTGAAAGTCCCATGTCTAATGGGTTTTTTAAGCTGGACAGAACGTAAGACCTTAAATAAGGTTCGAATTGAACTTTCAAAAGAGTTGTCATCTGGAACTATAGTTTGACAAACCCGTTCCTCTTTGAATACACATCTCAGAGAAAACTTTTACTAGTAGTCAACTTGTGGATTATTCTGTGTGAGATAATGAATGATAATGACCTGTACGAAGCGATTTTCAAGAGAAAATCAATTAGGAATTATGATTCGACTAAATTTGATCAAAATCGTTTAGAAGAGATTTCGAAGGGCTTGGCTGGTTTAAAGCCATTGTCTGAAGGAATTAAGACTGAGTTCAAGATTATTTCTCCAGATCAAGTAACCAGAAAAACCTTGAACAAAGCTCCCCATTATATAGCAGCATTCTCTGAAGCAAAGGGCGCCTATAAGGCTAACATCGGTTTTATGCTGCAGCAAATGGATCTTTATTTTTCAGCGACTGGCCTGGGCAGTTGCTGGTTGGGTATTCCTCAGCCCACTAAAGAAGTAAGGGAATCTTCAAACCTTGAATTTATCATTTTGATGTCGTTTGGAAATTCAAGCGAAACAATATACAGGACAGGTGTTTCACAGTTTAAGAGGAAACCTCTCTCGGAGATAACCAATATTGAGGGCGCTGATGAACTGTTGGAACCAGCCCGTCTGGCTCCATCAGCGGTCAACCTACAGAATTGGTACTTTACTGGAGATAAGAATTTGATTCATGCCTATTCTTCCAAATCCAGCTTCTTTAGAAACATTATCGGCGGCGGCTATTTCCCTGTCAACATGGGTATTGCTATTTACCATTTGCAGCTTGCCGCCCAGCACTTAGGTTGGAAAGCAAAAATGGTGTTTGAAGAAGGGCTAGACAAGAATCCGCCAAAAGATCGTGAGTATATTACTAGTTTAAAGATTGAAAAGCCATAAGCAAAAAACAGTTTTCGAAAGGCATACGGCCTGTTGTGCTGAACACTGAAATTCAACTACTAACACTTCTGTAGTGTCATTAAAATTGGGCTTCGTATGCGTATTAAATTTGAAAGTCACTGACAATAAGAGATTATTTTACTGTTATTATTGTCTGCATTAGCGCGTTCTGACTAAAAACATTAGAAAAGTTGGGTTTGTCAAAGCCGCGGTTTAGTGATCACTTCACGGACTTTAACTTCAAAAAAGCTGTTTACGTTGGCTGCCTGCAAAACCAGTGCGGTGTCTGCGCCATTCCCGGTTCCGCCAATGCTGATGACATCTTCCTGAACACTGATTAAGCCCGAGTCTGCAGCCATCAAGGCAATTTCGACCGCTACTTTGGTGCCTTGCCCAAAGATCCGTAATGTATTTGCGATTAATTCGTCAATTTGGTAAGTGTTGAATTTGTTGCGTACAGCCCTGCCGACTCCCCCAAACGCGTGAGTAGTGGTCAAGATTTTTCCGCCGACCGCAACAATCTTTTCCCGGTATTCAGGCAAGAGTTCTGCTTTGTCTTTTTCTCTAAACCCGTGACTATGCGTAACCACGACAACGTTGTAGCCTTTGAAAGCATCTGCAGCTCTAAGTCCAGTGGCACCACTTGTTGTGGCAACAAGGATTGTTTTTATACCTATGGCTTCGGCCCGCTTCTTAACTAAAAGGAAAATATCCCCGTTTTCAACTTCATTCATGCTACTTTCTCCTTTTGTAATCATGATTTACTGATCTATGTATTTCTGTTATCGTTTAAAAACCTCTCACAAAAATGGAGAGAAGAGATTTCAGAGTGCGCGCATTCGATTGTTCCTTGGGTTATGTTCGACTTCCGCTAGTCCCAATGCTTCTAGTATTGGCGGTATATAGTTTGCAAATCGACCGCGTAAACCCTTTTTGATTCCGTACCATCCGCCCACGGGATTTTTGGGTGATCTGCCCCAGGCTTCAACGGTTCCTTCCTCAGCAGGCTTCTGCTCGTCTGAACTGCCAAGCGGCATCCAATCTCCTTTAGATTTCAGCATCTTATGCAGGTCGTCAATGCAACGAAGTTGGTATTTGAGTTCTGTTTTGCCCACCCACACAACGACTACTGGCGGGTCAGCAGCTTCATCTTTGTAGGCTTCGAACTCAGAAGTTCCAGGGGGAGTTTTAAGTATCCATGGGTCGTCTTTTGTTCCTTTTCCTTTAGTTGGCAAGGAATTCACCGTAGCTAGTATCGAAGTTTTTGCAGCTCTTCGAAGATCTTGGGCAGAAGCTCAAAGGAGACTGTGGGCTGTATGTCAATTTTGGCAACGTCGTAGAACGGTGCTAACCACGTCCATAGTTCTTCGGCGGATTCTGCCTCAATCACGAAGAACCCTTTTCGGTCATCAATAAGGAGCCCTGACTCTTTGACTTTTCCAGTCTTTAACAATTTTTGAATTGTGTCTCCAATCCTGTTTTGCACTCCAGTAATCTCAGAAAGAGACACCGATTCCCTAACAGTGAATGTTACATGAAATCTCATACACAATCCTCACTAAATTTAGCGGTAATTGCGACTAATAACATTGTGTTATTACCACGCTGCAGTCACAAAACATGGCACAGGCTAACAGATTACTGACTTTCCATCAGTTGTTTTAACTTAAGAGCTAAATGGATATCCTATCTCCAATTTGCGGGTAAAAAGGTGTTTGGGGCAGCTGAACCGGACTCCCCCCCAAAGAGTATGAGGTATGAGACCCTATGCAAAAACTTACTGTTCGACTACAAGCATTTGAGGTAATTGATTAGCTGTTGAAATTCTCCGGTTTTTTTCATTTGCTCGTTTTGGAGCATATTGACTATATTTGACTTGATGTAGAGTCCGCCAGGCGGATATATTTGACGAGCGATTAAGGTAAAGACTTTGCAGTTTTCTTTTCCTATCTTTTCTTCTTTGAATCGCCATTTGGAAGGCGTTCTTGGCGGAAGTAGAGTTTCTGAAAGCACGATAACAGCAAAATTCCTGACATTGGTCATAGCTTCAAGCTCATTGAACTTAATGCGTAACTCCTTGTTTGGGTCTTCCCGCTTTCCGTTTTCCAAGGTTTTGCCACCGACACCGTTGTTCTTAATTTCTATTATCATCTTCACGTTTTCAGATGGAAAGGTTTTCTGGTTTGGGTCTACGCCGCTTTTTAAAAGAAGCAAATCATTTTTGATTTTAGATCCTTGAATTGTAACGTCTGGACTCATTGAAAGGTTAAGGTTTCTTTTTATGAGGTGATTGCGTATGACTATTTCTACTGGGGTTCCAAATTCTTCGCGAACTGTTCTGGAGATTTTTTGTTTCTCAAATTCTTCACTGACCTCTATTAGCATTGCGTATTCTTCGTCGCTACCTGTTAGGAATGGGTTCTTGGAATAATTGGGCATGAATAGAATATCCCTCCTTCACCATAAAAACTAATGAGCCTCTCCTTTGTGAATTCCTCGATAAATATAGGTCGAAGTCTTCCTCTCAGCTTTCATCTTTTCTGGCAACCCTTCAATTCTTCGCTATACTCGCTTGTGCGGCACACAAACCGAGGATGCCGAAGGCAAGACGGATAAGGGTGCAAGACAGTTTGATATTGAAGGAGGGAAATCAAAATAAAAAGCAAAACAAAAAACAAACCTGCAAGTGAGAAAAAACCAAACCAAACAAAAAACAAAGGAAAAAAGGAATGGAAGCAGAGATAAGAAAAAGGAAAAATGACGTTGCCTTCCCAAAATTAGGCGGACAAGGTAATGCCTTAACCGCTAGCTTGGGCTTTTTCAGAGCGTCAACTTATTGACTTGATAAAATAACAGAAAGCGTTAAGATTCGTCGAAGGAATGAAAATAACTCTATTTCTTAAATTAAATGAGTATGTGGGGGGTCGGACCGGGCTTACTCCCGAAACTGTCTGAGGGTCTTTTGTTTTGAATTCTAAGATTTCAGCGTTTAAACTAATCTAATGAACATGGCAAGTCCGGTGGGATTTGGTACCAACAAGTGCCCTTCTCCTTCCGTTAAAAGGCGCACTCGATTTTCTATTTTTCTTTAAAAAGAATAATAAATTGATCTTCGTGCGCTACAAAACTTAGGCAGGCTTAGAAACACGCGTGGTAAACCGGAAGCTTTCTCATCTTCGTTCTTCTGCCGAACATGTTTCTAACTTGCTCTTCTGTCATCGCGACCACGATGGTCGTCGGTTTACCTTCCCAACTACTGTCAACTTCCAGTAACTGGATTTCCGGCGTCAATTCACTTGCAAAGATGCTGAACTCCGGCACGCTAAGCTCGCCCATAAGAAAGGTCACTGGAAAGTCCTCCGAAATGTCCACGACGAACACCTTCTTCCCCAGTCTTCTTGTTTCTGAACGAGTCCATCTCCATTTCCTCATCCTTTCCTTGGAATTCCCAATTCTTGCTTGTCAGGAACTCGCAAACTCTGGAATAGGTCACCGCTATTTTGAACACGTTTTCTACTTCCAAGACCAACGCCTCTCCCGATCTCTTTATTGTATACTTTCTCACCAAATAATAGTATGTCGCTTGCATTACTGGTTGCACGCCGCACTTATGCAACATTAACTTTTTCTTGTTTGCGACTGAGCCAGCAACTGAGACTTACAAGCAGAAGTTAAGTCTTTCAGATACATGCGGTTTTGGACGGATTGCCCGCTTTGCTCGAAGTCTTTTCAAAACAATATCCGCTATTCTTGTTTGGTGCGGGTTTTTCCTTTTGAGGCTTTTTGCTTTTTTGCATCGCTTCCGCAAGAACCTGATTCAGATTTTCCAGACCAACCGCTTCGGTTTTGAGAATTGCACGGCTAGTATGCAAGTTTTCTATATCTGCCATACATTTTTCCGCTTTTCTGAGCGTGTCCCAGAGTACGATGCCTTTTATAGCACTGAAATCTTTTCGAAAGTCTTCTTCATCCAACTCTTCACGCTTCAGTTTCCGTTGCGTATAACGTGCGCGCAAAGTGCGCGCTATCTCAGGAGTAAAGAACATGAGTTCATGGTTGGGGTCTGCTTCGTCTATCTTTCCCTTGCCGCCGAGCAGACAGTCGATGCACAGTTTAAAGCATCAATTTTGGCTAAGCCATATTCTTCTGCGAGTTTTTTCATTTCGCCGTTTGGTCCCAAGCAAAGGTCACCGTAAACCAAGACTGGTTTTGCCTGAGCACGAGGCAGGGTTTGCTTGATGGTGCGCCTAAGGTTCTTTTCCAAGAGACCGTAGTCATCGTGAAACGTTTTAGAAACATATACAACGTCGACGCCGATGGATTTTTGGCGTCGAAGCTCGCTTATTTCGTTCTTCAAAACACTGCAAGAAATTAAGTAGGGTTTCGACTTTGTCGTCTTCAAAGCCAAATAACCAAGTCAAATGGCTAAATAGAGAGCGCAGTTAATCTTATTTTCCAAAAAATGACGAAAACAACTTCAAGCGCGCCAGCACGTTGAGACCGTGTGAAAAGTCTCT
>PLSP01000030.1 GCA_003165195.1 Candidatus Bathyarchaeota archaeon
TTCAATAATTAATCTAATTAGCTATTAGTTGTTTCCCACTTAAATAGCCATTATCCGCAATTTTTATCAGGTTTACACAGCTTCGGTTCTCGCTTCCTTCATTACTCATTTTTTCAGTTCCGTTTTAAGTTTAACAAATAAAACTTCGGAAGGTAATTTCTAATTTACTAACTTCGAAGCTTTCACTAAAAGACTGAAATACTGCCCTTTCTCACGTATAACCGAGAAATAGCCTTTGCAAGATTCCACATAGAAAATTCTTTAGCTGAAAAAATGTTAGTTCTTATTATCTTTGTTTTTTGCTTTTCTTGATTCATTATCTTCAGATATTAAATCATCTGGATTCTTAGCCTTTCTTTCTAGATAAGCAGCATATTGCTCTGGCGTAAAGTCTTTCCTAAACTTATGAGGTTTACCCAAATTTTTTTCACCTGTTTATAACCTAAAGTCTCAAAGGGCAGAGGTAAATTTCGTAACATTTAACCATGAACTGCCTATTGGCGAATTTTTTTTATTCCTTGATGAAACTTTTTTGCAATAAATTCATGGTCGGAAGCATCAGCGAACCTGTACCAAAGATTATAGTAGTGACCGTATATTTTTGACGCTGGGAGTCTTCCTTTCTGTCTAATTTCTCACGAGTCAAATGATTTTTGGTCGAAACGAATTTGGTCTTACGGTATATCCGAAATACTTCTAACATCGCTAACAGAAGAAATGGAAACATTACAATGTAGGCTTTTGCGGAAAAACACAGGTAAACCAGAAACAATGCAATTAAGAGGTACAAACCGCTTAGAAAAAAGGATGTTTTAACGTGATGCATACTATGAACCACCTAATTTTGAGAGACTTCATGCTTTAGCTACCTCTGTAATGTTTTGACCGTGCTTAAAAGATTTTAGAACCAAATTAAGGGCAACCTTACCTTCTTAGTGTGAACCTTTTTTATACTTTTTTACTCTTTTCTCTACGTATCCATGCTTTTTCATACTTTTTTGTTCTTTTTCAACCTTTTTAATACTTTTTAATACGCAACCTGCAAACACAGCAAACCCCAAATCAAAAAAGCAACTCAAAAAACAAACAGCAATAGTCGGCTGAAGAAATAGGTTTCACGCTTGTTAGCCTGTAAAGTTTAGTATAAGTATTCTTCGTGGGTCGACTCCGAAGGTTGCTTGCTGGGTTATTTGGCTGAAGTTGCCTGAAGCGTAGATTTGAGTGTATATTTGAGCGAGGTTGAGGGTTGTGTTGTAGTAGGGTACGGTGCCTCCGTATTCGTAGGTGAAAACAAATTTGACGTTGTCCTGTCTGCATAAGCCGATGAATTGGGTTATGTTGAAAGTTGGCGTGTAGGTGTCAACGGGCAACTGGGGATACTGGTAGGTTTCTATTTGCGTTTTGCCGTCTGCTAAAAGATAGAATTTGACCATGTCTGCGCTGAAATAGTTGAATGGGGAAAGAACCATAATTGACTGGTTTGCGCCATCACGGGCAGCCGCGTAGCTGGTTGCTTGCTGTATCTCAATTTGAATGTTGGATTGCTGAACCGCCGCGTAATTGTCATATACGCTGTAAGCTAAAGCAGCAACCAAGAAAACCGTAAACAACACCGCACCCACTTTAGCCCACCGCCTCCTGTTGAGGTTAACGTGCCCAGTCCAAATGCTTCTTGCCCTATCGTAAACAAACAGGATAAGCGCCGAAGCAGCAATCGCCACAGCAGGGAACAAGGGCAACACGTAACGCCACTCGCGGTTGGAAATCAAGGTGAAAAACACAAAAACGCTGGCAAACCAGACGAAAACAAATTTGTCTGCCGCCCTTCGGCGCCAAGCAAATAGCCCCAAGCCAGCTAAACCCAAAGCAAACAGGGCTACAGTGATAGGGTGGAAACCGCTGTTGTAGGGCCACGTTACTTCTATAAAATAGTAGATAGGGAGGGGAAAGCGGGTACTGTATACTGACCTGCCGGGGTTGCCCATTTCCAAGGCATACACCCATTGGTTAAGGAATTGAGAAGCATAAACCCGATATGCAACCAAAACCCATGGAACAACCACCACTACTGCTGTGACAATTAGAAGTGAAAACCGACGAAACAGCTTCTGAAGCTGACCCCACTCTAAAACTACCAGGCTAACCGCCATCACAACCACTGCTGCCAGCACCTGATACTTGGTCAGAAAACCCAGCCCTAAAGCTAGCCCACCCAGTATTAGCATTCGGTTCTGGCGGTTGTTGAGCCAACGATAAAAGAAATATAAAGAAAGAGTGAAGAAAAACAGCAACATCGTTTCCAAAAGTGCCAGGCGGGACAACCAGAAATACCCAGGCATCAAAGCTAACAAGACAGTTGAAATCAGGGCTGCTCTGCCACCGTACATGGCGTAGGCGAGTTCAAACACGACCCAAAGGGAGAGAACACTGAAAACCGCTGAAACAAGACGGGCGGAAAAAACACTTACTCCAAAAATGTTGTAGAATACCATAGCAAAGCCGTCGTAGAGTGGCGGGTAAAACGAGTTGTTGACAAAGTTGCTGTATTGCCCCAGTTTGAGGAATAAGCCGCCGTTAAGATGGACAACTTCATCCCACTGGATAGGTTGGTTACCGAGGTTTAGGAGAAGAATGACGGCGTATGCTAGCGCAAGAACCAGAAAAGCAACTCGCCACTTGTTCAAGTTTGCCTTCAGCGTGGTTAGAAGCGGTTTTTGGTCTGAATCATCAATCATAGTTCCCAGCGATAGTCAACCAGTTTTCCAAAACTATGAGTTGCAACGGATATAAAATCTTCTGATTCCAAACTAATGCCGCGCTCAAAGCCAAAACAACAGATTGGGAAACGCTAAAATGTTCACGTGCCTTTTTTTAATTGTGCTTATCCATGTCATACAATGAATTAAGAAAAGATTACTTGTTAAATCGCTGGGTGGTTATCGCTACCGAAAGAAGCCGCAGACCCACCGATTTCTCGAAACAAAAGTCGGAGGCAGCCCAAACCACCGTTTGCCCCATGTGCGTCGGCAACGAGGGCATGACGCCGCCCGCCATGATGCTGTACCTCAAAGACAACGGCGAAATAAAAAAGGCCCAAGATCCTCCCGCCGGCGAAAGACCCAAAAACTGGCTTATCCGCTGCATCCCAAACCTTTACCCCGCCTTTAGTCCGCCAAAACAGCTGCAGGATACAACACAAATCTTCAAAGACAAAAATTTCGGCTACGCAATCGGCGCCCACGAAGTTATCATTGAGTCACCTAACCATGACGAGGACCCAGCCGACGCCGAGCTGCCACAGCTGGAACTGTTGATCCGTGCCTACATAGATCGGTTAAAAGCACTAAGCGAAAAGCCCTATGTTAAGTACGTATCAATTTTCAGGAATTTCGGAAAAGAAGCAGGTGCATCGCTATCCCATGCGCACAGCCAAATAATCGCAACCCCGATGATTCCCTCACTTATCCAGGAAGAGATGAATGCAAGCAAAACCTATCGAGAAGTGAACGGTAAATGCGTTTTCTGCGACGTTCTTGAGCGGGAAGCAGCTGGACCGAGGCTTATCCATAACAACGGTGAATTCATTGCATTCACACCCTACGCCAGCATAAACCCGATGGAATTTTGGATAATGCCCAAAAAACACGCCGCCAATATTCTGGAGCTAACCGATGGAGAAGTGTCAGCTTTCGCAAGAACCCTCAAAGCAAGCCTCAAAGCCCTAAAAGATGTGGTAAACGATCCACCATACAACTACGGGTTTCATTTAGCCATAAACAAGGAAGCAGAGGACTACTATCATTGGCACGTGGAGGTGTACCCTAAACTGTCCATTTGGGCAGGCTTCGAAGTAAGCACTGGAACATACATAAACACGGTACCACCTGAAAACGCTGCAGAAAGTCTAAGAAAAACGATAAAATTCTAAGTGCCCATGTCTTCCAAATGGTTCGGTTTCACACCCAACACATCTTCGATGTAAGCTCGAAGAGGCTCGGCAACGCTCCAAGCCTGTGAGATACAACCGCGCGGTGGGTTCGGTTCGTCGCAGTCGTAAATTTCGCATAGAGTACCAAGCCCCATTTGCGTTATGCCTTTGCTGATCAGAGGAAAAATTAAGCTGTTTTGAATATATTCGCGTGCTTCCGCGCTGTAGTCGTTGACTTTGAGGTAAGCTGTGCTGAAGGGTCCTATGAGCCAGGGCCAGATAGTGCCATTGTGATACGCAGTGTCGCGGCTTGCTTGATCGCCATAGCATTTGCCCACGAATTTGGGGTCGTTAAACGAGAGCGTCCGCAGACCATAAGGGGTAACTAACTCGCGGTTAACAACTTCAACAACCTGCTTGCTTTTGCTGCTGTCAAGGATTGGGAAGTCAAGGGAGACGGCAAAAATTTGGTTTGGCCGCAACGAGGCGTCAAGGGCATCGTGGCCTAAAACGTCGTATAGGCAACCCAACTTTGGATTCCAGAATTTTTCGTTAAAACTTTGTTTAGCCACATTTGCCATTTCACCGTATTTTCCGTTTAAGCCTATATCGCCAAATTTGCTTGCCAATAATTGCATAATCCGTAGAGTGTTGTACCAGAGGGCTTGGATTTCCACAGCTTTTCCTATTCGGGGAGTGATTTCTCTGTCGCCGACTTTTGCATCCATCCACGTCAACCTTGATCCATGCATCAATAAGCCGTCATAATCCACGCGGATGCCAAACATTGTGCCCTCTTCATGGAAACTGACGATTGCCTTCAGGTCTTCCCAAAGCTGCTCCTCCACAAAGGCGTAGTCTCCAGTGTATTTTAGGTACTGTAGAACGGCATTGACGTACCAGAGTGTAGCGTCTACAGTGTTGTAGGCTGGTTGGGCGGGTTTGTCGGAGAGGAAGTTTGGGATAAGCCCGTTTTTGCAGAAGCCAATGAAGTTTTCTAAAATGTCCTTTGCGCCGCTGTATCTGCCAGTAACCAGCATGAGGCCAGGAAGGGAGATAAAGGTGTCTCTACCCCAAGGTTCAAACCAGTGATAGCCGGCGATAACGCTTTTTTTGCCCAAGCAATTTTGCACAATAAATGAGTTTGCCGCTAAGAGAACCCAACATAACCACTCGTTGACCGGAACCTTGAAATTTAGACCGTAAAAGCCATTTAACAAAATCGTTTGCTGTTCTAGCTCCCGACCATAAGACACTTTAACCTGATCAATCGTGACGCCAACGGTGTCTAGTATTTCTTTAACGGATTCCGCTTCGCTACCTGCAGCGGTTATAACCGCGAACTCCTTAGCCTGCTGCCCCGGAACTTGAAGCTCAAAACGTCCCGGTTGAAAGCAGTCGTCTAGACTTTCTTCGCCACGTAAAGCTTCAAGGCGATAAAGCAAATCGTCTACCCAATTGATTTTCTCTTTGAATTCACCATCGGTTATACGGCATTGGATTGCGGCTTTAGGCTGTTGTATAGCAATTTCCACTTGGGTGCTACTGCTTTTTTGGGTGAAAGCCAACGGGGTTTTCCATTGATTCAAAACTTGGTGAAAGGGCCTGCAGGTCAACAGCGGGTAAACTCTAACTTGGGCGTCGAGGGTATTTTGGTTTGTAATTTTGTAGACTACTGAGACGGCGTTCTTGTTTTTAGGCATAAAAATGGTTTTGTCAACGGTAACGCCTCCAAAGCGATAAGTGTAAGTAGGGAAAGGAGAAACTGAAAAAGACTTTAGCAACGTGTAACCTTGTGGGTAAACCATGTTTTGGAACTCGTTTGTGCCAAGACGATAAACTTCGTCGCCAACGATTATGTCCTCATCAAGTTTAGAGAGGCATACTGTGCGGTCGCCTGGAGGATTCAACGCAGCAACAAGCAAACCATGGTATTTCCTTGTGTTAATACCCAGGGCTGTGCTTGATGCGTACCCACCGAGTCCGTTGGTAACTAGCCACTCTCGCTGCAAAGCCTCGTTAAAACGTGAAAGCACTTCCTCGTTGAAAGCAATGACGGGCAAATTCATTTTACGGCATCAGCTTGGCAATGTTTTTGTCACGTGGAGCACTAAAATAGTTAGCCACAGGTACACATTTGGTTCTAAAAAGCAGCAGATGCGGTTTTGTCAGTTTATATTCGGTGAGGGTTTCAGCGTACCCCATACCTTTTGCGAAAACGAGCTCCGCCGAATCGTAGACTTTAAGGAATTCAGGTGAAACCTCTTTTTTAAGCAAACCCACTGCGTCTGTTCCTGTGGTAAGAATTTCATCTGCTATTTTATCCATGTTTGTTAGCAAAACGTCGTCGATTGTAGCGTCGTTAATTACTGGCGCACCCTTGACAACATAAGTTACGCTTAACCCCATATTCTTGAGTTGTTCAACTAAAAGCGTATCAAAAACAATTTCGCCTGCGTTGTCAGCTAAATAAAGAACACTGTTTGCTTTCTTTGTTAACTCATAAGCTTTGTCAATATCATCAATAAACAAGTCCTTAGCGGCTTCACGAATGCAGCCCGCTAAATTGTTAAGGGTAAACTTGTGTCCCGGAATGTCGAACTCCATGATGTTACCAACTATAGCACAGAGACAGGCTTTTTTAAAACGTTCCTGCTGGTTGTTACCTGCTTCGATGATTTTTCTTGCGTGGGGTAGCATTTTAAGGGCTTTTTCGTTGGCAGCTTTTTTGGTTCTTAAGTATGGGTCATTGTTGCCCGTCAACTGCCTAATTATCCGGTCACGTTTGGTGCCTAAATCCGCGGCTACCGCGGTTGGTTTGAACTCTCGGTTTAAAAGTTTAACAATTTCAGCTAGACACCTGTAACGTAAGGCAACGTTTGTGGTAGCTTGGTAGGTTTCGGTTTGCGCCCGTGAAAGCAGGCATGATTCGCATTCAGGTTCAACTTTCAAAGGTTTCACTCGTTAATATTGAGTTGCTTCAGCAAAAGCACGTAGAATACTATATGGGTCTTTCGCCTTTACTACGCCACTTGCAACAAGCACGCCTTGTGTTCCCAACTTCAATGCTACGGCAACGTCTTCAGCTTGGCTTATTCCTGCTCCGCATAAGATTGTGCAATCACCGTTGACGCTGCGCACCATCTTTACTGTGTCAACAACGACTTCAGGTTTAGCTTTTGAAACTGAGATGCCAGTGCCAATCAACTCAGGAGGCTCAAACGAGGCTATATTGGGATGCATCGCAGCTATGGCGGCGGTTGCATTTGGGCTATTAGCGCACACGCAGGAAATGAGCTCTTTCTCTTTTGCCAACATGATTGCAGCTTCAATTTCTGAAAGCTTAAGCTGCCTCTCTGCATGGTTAATTAGTGTTCCCACTGCACCCGCTTCTTTCACTGCTTCTGGGAGGATATGCCCTGTGCTGCTTCCTGGCTTAATAGGGTCTATATGCTGAGCGAAAACGGGGATCTCAACTTCCTCTGCAACCCTAGCGAGGTCAACGGCTTGGGGCACCACCACAATTGTCACACCAGTTTCTCTGCTTGCCTTCTGGGCGCTTTTAGCAAGTTCTATAGCTCTTTGCCCAGTCGACTCTAAATAGGTCTTAAAATTAACGATGATAAGAGGATTCTGTAGGTTCAACTGTTTCCATTCCTCGCTAACAAGGTTACCGCTTAGCGTTTTATATCGTTTGCCTAAAATGCAGCAGTGAAATTATTACGGGATGGCGGTTGCTTCCTTCACTTCAGCAGTTGCCTTTTTAGCTGCTGGCTCAGTAAGCATACCAATCAGTTGCCCATTCTTAACCATAACCGCCCGTTTAATACCCCTTTTCTCCATAAGCTTCATGGCGTAAATCATCGACTCGTCCCCTTTCAGAACGATCAGTGGCGTATAATCAAGGTCTTTTGCAAGCGTTTTCAATGGGTCTTTATGTTTATCAACTATTTCTCTGAGAAGGTCTCGATCGTTTACCAATCCAATAGGCTTGTGGCCCTCAGTTATCAAAATTGAGGTAACGCTGTTCTGAAGCATTTTATTCACGAGGGTTGCAATGACTTCAGTTGTTGATGCCTCTACGGTAGGTAGTTTGGTTCCAGCTTGGCTGCTGACTTCTTTTATGTCTATGCCTCTCTTCCAGATGTCATTTAGCATTTCGCTAACTCGCTCAATCTGGCTTGGGTCAGTGGAGTAGAAGGTGTCCGCCAAATAAAACGCTGATTCGGTTCCGACATCGCTCAGCGGAGGCATTTTAAACATGAATAAATGCATGTTGTCAACGAGCATCATTGTTAAGTAGCTAATTGGAACATGCTTGATCTCAAAACGTGTTGCAAGTTTCTGTGCGGGTTCAAGATTATCTAGGTCAATAGAGGCCATTATCCGTACTTTCAAGCCTTTTCTAAAGTAGCTTACTAGAGGGTCGTCTTCGGCGAGTCGGTTTATCCCTTGAGATGAGGTTATTACCACTATTTCCTTTTTAGCAGAATCCAATATTTTGGTGACTTTAGCCCATGCATCCTCTACGCCTTTGATAACCACAGTTTCGCCCATGGGTATGCCGCTTTTTAACTCTTCAATTCGTCTTGAAGCGTCAACCCCTGTCTGCCACATCTGCACAAAGAAGGCTTTCAAAACTGAAATAAACATTTTATCGTTAATCCACAAGCCTTCGTCTTCCAAATTAAGGACAGATGTTTCGTTGCCGAATGGGGCATAAAGTATTGCTTCTTCCTCGTCCTTTATTAGAAAACGTGGGAAAAATTTGGAGCTCATGCCAACATGGCGTAGTTTGATGTTTATTTTTTCTTCATCTATGCTGCGGTCGATTTTCTCCACGATTTTGAGGTTTTCAGGGGATATCTCAGTTATAATTTGGAATTGGGTGTTGTGCTCTTGAGATGTGTTAAAGGCTGCGTCAAACACGCCTGCTATGTCTTCTTGAATAAAACCCAGAGCTGTGGTTAAAACAATAACTTGACTGTTGGATTCCTCAATCATGGATAACATTTTGGAGTGAATCTTTTTTTTGCCTGTGATTATTGAGAATTTGGCGACTGGATATTCCGACTCAGGAGCGCTGAGCGATTGCCAGGCTGTTAGCAAGTCCTGTTTTTGATCGTTTAGGTTGGTGACCTCGTTTTTTTTGGCGTTAATAAACGAGTCAACTAAGGCTTCAAAAGGAACAATCGTGAACCTAGTCGGTCTCTCCAAGGTTGCTTCAATGAAACCTTTCTCTTGGAGTTTCTTGAATGTGCGGTAAGCTTGAACTCGCTCCATCTTTAACCGCTTTGCTACAAAACTGGTGGATTGAACGCCGCTCTTAGCGAGGAACATGTATACTTGGATTTCCCTTTTTGAGAGCCCAAGCAACTGCAAAAACTTAGTTACGTCCTTTTCGCTCATCAGGCAATCGCCGTCTAACCGGCTTATTTAATTAGCCCAAATCATGTGTTTCGGTGTTAATATAAGTACTGTTTTTTTGTAGACATTTCACCTAACTATTTGACTACAATTTTGGATGGAAAAAAGGTCAGGCAAGTGTTTTTTGCATCGTATTTTTCTCGTTTTTCGCTCTTTTCGCCGGCTTCCATGACTTGCGAACGAAATTGGGGTAATCATCATTATTTTCCAGCAGCTGCCTAAGAAAGCCCATTGTTTTATCATCAGTCAAGTATCCGCTCCCAAAATCTCCAAACTGCTCCTTTATCAGAGCTATCTCCCGATCCCGCTCAACTTTTGCAATGATGGAGGCTGCCGAAACAATAGGGAAGATTCTGTCAGCCTTATGCCGCGAAACAATCCTCGTCTTGATTTTGAGGCACTCCCTGATATGGTTACCGAAGCGATGCTCAATAGTGTCAGCCGCGTCAACGTAAACTTGGTCAGGTTTTAATATTTCAATAACCTGCGCCATCGTCTGTGCCTCCAGCCGGTTCAGCTTGTGCAGTCGCCTACAGCTTTCAACTACCCTGTCGATTTGGCAGGGCATAATTTTTATGGTGTGGTATTTTTCAGTTAACTGAATAATGGCAGGAAACAGCAGCTCTCGTTGCTTTGGAGTAAGCATTTTTGAGTCTTTCACGCCTAGTTCAGTTAGGATATGAAGGTTCTCAACCTTTGTCATGACGCCAGCCACAACTAATGGGCCGATAACGCATCCTCGACCAGCCTCGTCCACCCCAGCAATCAAAGCTTTAGCCAAATGCCTCACTAAACTAATGAAGGCTTCTGTAAACTAAGCTATATTGCTTTTCTTGAAATTGCTTCAAAAAGCCAGAAGTTGACATACGCAGAACTTGTTACTACTCTATGGACCTTGCAAGAGACATTTAAATTATCTTATTTAGCTTGAAGTGTTCACCTGCATTGCTAACCTGGCGGAAAGGGAAAAAAAAGCAGTAAGTCTAACACTAAGAGGATAATTACAATCATCCTCAACAGCACAAAAGGAATCGCACATTTGCATTTGGTCCAAGATCCAATGGTTCTAACGCCACCTTCAAAGAATGCAAATTCACCGCCTTAAGTGGAGTCTGGCTTAAAATCGTTTTAGTCGTCATTATAGTAACTTGCGCAATTGCTTTAGCGGTTTTAGCATTAAAGAGACGGGCGATAGAATGTACCTTCAAGGTTTAAAGATAAGACAAGTTGAACGAATTCTACTTAGCAATAAGAAAGCAGGAGAAATCGGATAGCTAGAAGCTATGTTTTTTGAGCCACTATCATTGCATGTGCCTTGTCGAAGGGCTCAAGGTTCACCACTTCTTTAACGTCAAAACCCCTGGTACGCAAAACGTTTGCTTCCTGCCGATAAACGGCCTCAGGATCCATTGTTACATCGATGCTTTGCGACTTCACTGCCAACATAACCCAGCCAGACGCTTTAAGAAACATGTCAGCGTTGTCTGCCAGCAGCTTTGCCTGCTCAGGTTGTGCTACGTCACAGTAAACCATGTCAACCTTGCCAGCGATGAACATTGCATACCGTTCAGGCATTCTTGCGTCTTCAAGGAGCGGAGAAATATTTGAACGGTAAGCCGCTACATTGTTGACGAGGTCTCGAATTGAGCGCTGTGCGAATTCGACGCAGTAAACCTGTCCTGTTTCGCCGACTATATCCGAAACATGGCTGGGTGTTGTTCCTGAAGCGGCACCCAAGTAGAGCACTTTGCTGCCCTTTTCGATGGGCACGTTCTGTACCCCTTTAATAATGGCTGCTGCAAGTTTGCTTCTGAAAGCGTCCCATATGCGGTATTCAACGCCTCCAGATTTGACTAGGCGTTCGCCATAAACGTTCAAACCAGGCGTTAGGTTGCGTGTGGCTAATCGCTGGTGCCCGTCTTCGAGTGTCGTTTGGTAGATTTCATTGAATTTAGGGTGCGGTTTGACCCTGACTGTCAACGCCGTTCTCTTCTCCGGCGCCTATCTCTATGGGGTCCGCCACGGTTTTCTCCGTATGGGCGTCCTCCGCCTTCACGGGGCTTAAAGGGACGTTCTCCGCCTTCTCTGCGTTCGTGGAACTGCTCGCGCCCTTCTAGTCTTGGTTTAGGCTCTTTGGGCGGCGGCGGCTCCTTATACTTCTCGCGAATTTCATCCAAACGCTTGTTAATGGCAGCTTTTAAGTCATCTCCTATGTAGTTGCCTCCGAAAGCATCAGCTCGAGCGGCAATGGCGAGTTTTCCCGCGATGACGCGAGCGATTTTTCCTCTCTGCCATCTCTTTGCATCATGCAAAAGAGTGTGTTGGAAGATTAAGCCGTGTTTTGGCGGTCGTGCACCTGTTTTTAGCGAGCGGAATAGTGCTTTTTCCGCACCTAAAACTTGGATGGTACTTGCTGGCCTCATAGCTAAGTTTTGTAGGCTACCGGCTAGGGCTATAAGACGCGCACCTAATAGAGCGCCTGCAACCGTGCGAACGTTAGGCGCCATTTCTTCCATCGCTCGATCAACATAATTCTCCATATTCTTCCGTAATTCGTAAAATTCAAGCACATCCTTTGCTAAAGCCTGTATCTGCAATAAGTCAGGTTCAGCAATATCTGCGCCCATGGAGGACTCCGCAGCTTTTGTAACCAAAGCCGCTCGCTCTTTTGGAATGTTTTCTTGCTCTAAAGACTGTAATGTATAGTTTTCTTTGTAGCCTAGGTTCATGACGAGCCGTGAGTAGGTCTCATGTTTTTCAATTAAGCGATCAAGCTCTGGGAAGTAGACACCGTACCATTCACGGAGTCGGCCCATGAAAAGGTTAACTGTGCGGTCTAGATCGTCGAGCGTTTGGATACCCTGCGCCACAATGAGATCCCGTTTTTCAGAGGCGCCCTTGATTCGCAGTTTTGCAAGCTCCATGCTAACGTTGCGGTTCCAAAGATTAAGCTCTTGCTCATCCCCCACAAATCTAACTTCAACTGCAACTTCACTCATCTTCGCGCGCAAGTCTTCAGCTTCTGACAGCTTAGCGGTTTCAGCTTTAACGTCCATTTTACGATGGGCTTCATCTGCCAAGTTGGCGTTTTCAAAAACAAACGTATCGTAACCTGCGGTCTTTAACAGTGTGAGAAGTGAGAAAACTTCGTCTGATAGCTTTCCAGCTTCGGTTTTCAGCAGACTTCGTGCGGCTGCCTGCGGCTTCTTTGCAAACAAGGCCCGGTCAACCAGTCCTTTTTTATCGTCGAAGGCTGCAACACCGTATGGAAATTGGATTATGAATGCTTTCATGTTTAATCTATGCCCCGATAAACTACCTCTAATGTCAACACTTTAACTTAATAAATAATTGTTTATAATTCCCAACAGTTGAATATAATCGGGTCATTATTTACGCTTCCTAAATATCTTTTTGCCTTCCATTTCAGTAACAACCTCAAATCCGAGCTCCGCCAGTTTACAAGCTTCCTCTAACTTTGACGCTACTTTTACTGTGTATTGGTCTGCTGTTTCGCTAAAGAACACTTTGTCCATATTAACGTAGAGTTGAGTGTTTAGTATGCTTTTGTGTCCCAATAGTAGTCTGACATGATCTATATCCAGGGGTCTTCTGGTACTCCATGGTACCAAACCAGTGTAGCAGATGAAAATGAATTTTTCCTATTCGTGGATTGGTTAATTTTCGAGCGGTTTTTTTTCTTGTTTGAATTGGGCATTGCAATGCAGACATCTTGATGTTTTGCCGAGTACATTTTCAGGATTCAGACTCAGAAATGAGAGGCGGTGCTGATTGCAGCGGGCGCCTTTGTGTTTAGCCAAGTGCCCTATTATCTTGGCCTTGTTGGGATTTCCCAGCGCTCTGAGAATTGAAACCGTTTTTTCAGACATAAAGGGCAATTAATAAAATATATAATGTCAACCAAAAATGCTTCGGATAAAAACCATTAAGGCAGTTAGCTTTCTCTAAAAAAATAAATTAAATACTGAAAAAAAGACTGAAAAGAAGCAGCCCTTCAGTTCAGTTTTTTTAAACCTATGAGGATGCTTTGTTTTAAGCCTACCCTGTGCTCAAAGATAATATTACTTAGCGCGAGCGCGTCAGCCCTTCTTCAAACAGACCGATGATTTATTAAAACAAATTGCCAGTAGTTAGCTATAGTTGGAGCTTGGCTTAGAACTTTGAAAACATCTCACCAAATCTACTTCAAAAACGCAATCGAATTGCGGGAATTACCTGATGATTCTATAGACTTGATGGTTACTTCACCGCCTTATCCAATAATTGAGATGTGGGATGGCATTTTCTCAGAGCAGAATTCCGCCATCAAGGATGCGCTTGAGCAGAACGATGGAAACAAGGCTTTTGAGCTTATGCATCAAGAGCTTGACAAGGTTTGGGCAGAAGTATTTCGTGTTCTGAAGCAAGGTGGATTTGCATGCATTAACATTGGGGACGCGACGAGAAAAATAGGTAAAGAGTTTAAACTTTATGTTAATCATTCAAGGATACTTGAATGCTGTTTGAGTTTGGGTTTTAGTTGTCTTCCGGAAATTCTCTGGAGAAAACAAACCAATGCACCAAACAAGTTTATGGGTTCCGGAATGCTTCCCGCAGGCGCTTACATCACGCTGGAGCACGAATTCATTCTTGTTTTGAGAAAGGGCGGCAAACGCGAATTCAAAACTGCAGAAGAAAAACTAAAGCGGATGCAGAGCGCCTTTTTTTGGGAAGAAAGAAACCTTTGGTTTTCTGATGTTTGGGAAGACCTCAAGGGCACTAAGCAAAATAACATCAACAAAAAAATCAGGGAGAGAAGCGGCGCTTACCCGTTCGAGTTAGCTTACCGCATAATTAACATGTTTTCTATCAGGGAAGATACTGTTTTGGATCCCTTTCTTGGGACTGGAACCACCACGGCAGCTGCTATGGCCACAGGAAGAAATAGCGTCGGAATTGAAATTGACCCCAACTTCAAAAACCATTTGGAAGAACGGTTTGAAGACATAGTTGATTTTTCAAACAGGTTAATCGAGAACAGAATTAAGAAACATTTACAGTTTGTCCAGGAGCGAATAAAAAATAAGGGACCGCTGGGATACATTAACAAAACTTACGATTTTACTGTTATGACCAGCCAAGAAGTTGAACTGATGTTCGACGAGTTGGAAAAAACAGAAATTAAAGACAATATTTTCGAGGTTGATTACAAAGAGAAGCCAACCTTCGTCTTTGGGAAAGGTATGGTAGGTTCAATTAATAAGGTACCTTTGAGCAAATGGATTAGAACTTAGAAATTATATTCCACTTTTACTCCATCTTTTAGTTTCTCGTAATAAATAATTTTTGCATCTATCTTTTCCTGCTACATGTTCTTGGTTTTGTATGTCATAGGTTTAATGGAGACGGGCGTTTCTCCGATGTAGCCATCTAATGCCTTTTGATTCATTTTGCGGTGTAGCCAACTTAAACGGTAAATGTTTCTTCTCAGAAATCTCTTTCAAGATGCTTTCTTGGAAAAAAAAAGCCCACAAACGTTTTTGTCAACACCAAATCTTCAACCCAACGCCTGACCATGACTTCATCTATTTTTGGCATAAGCCTCGGCAAGGGTCTTCACCATTTCATAAATTCGATTTGTAGCATCAACTATCGCCAGGGGCATTTGCTCAAGATACTAACTAACCCATTCTTCATAGGTTTGCCCTGGAAATTGTTTGATCAACTCAGACATCTGCCCAACTACCTTAGGCCTTGATCCTTGAGGATTCTGATTAGCCAAATTAATTATCCTCCTGCGGAACCTTACTATTTTTCAGTAGGCCTAAACTAAAGTTTTTGAAACGCTCTTTTTGCTTTGCCTCATACTCGTTGAATGCTGCTTTAAGCTTCTCAAAACCTTCACTATCAAATTTCTCTTCCCTTACTTTTTGACTTTCACTCATCAAATCACCTTATTACCTTAAAATAGGGATAATAAAGCTAAATGTCCAGAACGGTCTTTCATAATGCCGGTAGGGGGTTTTTTCTCTATATTCTAAGCAGATTGTATTACTGATTCATAATTTTTTTAATCTTAATTGATTCTGATTAAATGTGAAGTTGTGATTTGAGGTGTCAGAATTAATCTCTTCTGTGTTGGATGTAGGAGCACTTTACCATGATCTTTTGTTTTCGTATCAGCGAGCTCAAAAGCTTTATCACGGCCAAAGAGGCGACAACTATGTTCTGCAGTCAACTCTAAATTTTTTGTTACGAATTGAGGAGCAAGGTAGAATAGACATTGAAAAAAGCCAAAGCTTCGAGGAAGCAATTTTGAAATTTGCTGATTTTCTCAAAAAAGGCAAAATAATAAAGTCACTTACACTTCAAGAGCTTGACCCTGAACAGTACACTCTCAGGGTTGAGGGTTGTATTTTTGCTCAAAAAGTCCATAAGTTGGTAAACACTAAGGATGTCACTTGTCCTTATGCAATGGTTGCAATGTCACTGTACAACAAATTCAAAGGAAAACCAGCAACTGAAAGAGAATCACTGTATTTTGAAAGCGGAACTCAAACAACCATAGAAACTGCCTCATTTTGACACTCTAAATGCCCAGCGGCCATGTGTGTAAAGAAAGCAAATCTTAGAATGTGCTTGATGCTATTTGATTGTGATCTCCGCTGATATCAACTCTGCTAGATTTAAGTTAGTAGTTAGGTCATGCAGGGGAATTTTAGCCATAAATGGTCTTTCGTTAAGTTTAAACTGTGGCGTGGAATTATAGGTAGAGCACCACTGTTTGGGAGTATAGGGGAAGGTTTTATGGTAAATCAGCCACAGCTTCGTGCACGCGGCGTCAAGGTGCTTAAAGCTGTTTCTTCACCGCTTCGGCTGCAAATCCTCAATTTGCTTTTTGATAAGAGCGCACTTTCCTACACTGAACTTATGAACGAACTCAAAATGAACCCTAGCCGAGATGCCGGCAGATTCGCTTACCATCTCAAGTTCATGTTAAAAGCTGAGTTGGTTGAAGCAGACGTTGAAGCAAAAAAATATTTCCTTACCGACCTTGGCAAAATGGTTCTAGACGTTGCTGACCGTATAGAAAAAAAAGCTGTTAAACCCCGCGGAATGCTTGTTCGCACTTCGCATTTGACGATGGAGGAGTTTGACGCTAACAAAATAGCCAATTCGTTGATTAAAGAAGCCAAAGTACCCGCTGAACTTGCGCAGAAAGCGGCGAAAGAAGCTGAGAAGCGACTGGTTAAATCCAAAACAAAGTATCTCACTGCCGCTTTGATTAGAGAAATGGTGAATGGGATTCTGGTTGAGAAAGGGTACGAAGACTACCGCCATAAACTGACGCGCGTCGGAATGCCAGTACATGAGGTAACCGCGGCGGTAGAGGGCAAAGAGCAGACGGCAGATTCAGCGGCTATCCTCTCGAAGGCGGGGCAATCAGTGATCGGCGAGTACACGCTGCTAAACATTTTCCCAAGGGATATAGCTGATGCTCACCTGTCAGGCGCTATCCACATCGACGGCCTGGGAACGTGGATACTTGAGCCCAACGAGGTAAGCCATGACATGAGGTTCTTTCTGCAAAACGGTCTTAAACTCGATAATACACAACAGGTCAGCGTTGAACCGCCACCAGATTTTGAGTCAGCCTTGGCATTAGTATTCAATGTCATGTTGCATTCCAGTAAAGAGGTGAACCACACTCAAACATGCAGCTACTTCAACGTTTTTTTGGCGCCCTTTGCCCGAGGTAACGAACCTTCAAGGCTTAAGGAACATTTGCGTTTGTTCGTCTTAAATTTGAACCAGCACGTTGATGCATCTTTGGGGCTGGAGCTTTTAACTCCAAAGTTAACCGCGAATAAAGAAGCGATTGGTCCACAGGGTCAAACATGTGGCAAATACTGCGACTACACAGCGGAAAGCCAACTCTTAGCCCAACTTACGCTTGAAGTTTTCACAGAAGAAAATGGGCAAAAACCTTTGCTTAACCCCAAGCTAACGCTGCGAGTTAGCAAAGATACTTTTGCAGACGAAAAAGCCGGAGCGCTTCTCCTTAAAGCTCACGATTTGGCGGCTCAGAAAGGCACAGTTTACTTCGCAGCGACAACAAAGAAAGAAGGGGAAAATGTGGTGTACTCAACTTCGGGAGTAAAGTTCGCCTCCGACTTGACGGGTGAATGGGAAACGGATACTCTGCGGACGGGCTGTCTAGGCTGCGTAACCATTAATCTACCACGAATAGTGCAAGAGTGCGAAAAGGACAAGAACAAGTTTTTAGAGTTAGTTAAGGAACGGTTTGAACTCTCAGCTCGCGCCCTAGTAATTAAAGGTAACACGCTCAAACAGTTTGGAAAGAACTCACTGCCGTTCCTGCTCAAAAACGGCAGCGGCGACATTTACTTCAGGCTTGAAAACAGCTCGCGAATCATCAACCTTGCAGGGTTCCGAGAAGCCGTTGAAACCTTCACAGGGAAAAGCATAAACTCGGAGGAAGGTCGCAGATTCGCCGAGGAAACAATTCAGAACATTTTAGCGTTTAAGCAAAAGGTCGGCAGAAAATATGGCAGGCGCCTTTACCCAATTATGCTTGGCAATGCTGAAGCTTCAGAGCGTCTTGCGCAACTTGATATTGAAAAGTTCGGGGTAGCCAAAGTGAAGTTTTCTGGGACACGGGAAAAGCCATACTATTCAACTGCTCGACGGTTACAAGTCTCACTGGTTGGAGAAACTCTCTCTTTGCAGACTGAGCAGTTGGAAACTGCTCAGAAACTAAGGGGGCTCAACACCGGAGGAACGCTCTGCATCCTTGAGTTGGATGGTGCCGAAGTGAAGCCGGAAGCGCTGATAAGTCTGACTCGGCGCATCGCGGAAAACCAAACCCTTGAGTTCTTCACTTACAACCGGAGAGCAAGCTACTGCGGCAACTGCAAAAAAAGCTGGTTTGAAACCCTTCATAAATGCCCTTGTTGTGGTTCCATGAGCGCAATAACAACGTTTGACCGCTTCACTTCAACATAAAGAAATCTTATTTGACAGTTCCAAGCACTAAAGCAAGAAGCGCCATTCGGACCATGACACCGTTTTTGACTTGCTGGAAATACTTTGCTTGAGGGGTGTTGTCGACTTCTGGGGCAATTTCGTCCACACGGGGCAAAGGATGCATAACTATCAGGTCTTTTTTGGCGGTTTTGAGGATTTGCTGGTCTATTTTGTAGGCGCCTTTCACATTGGCGTATTCGGCTGCGTCTGGGAAGCGTTCTTTTTGTATGCGGGTTACATAGAGCACATCGATTTGAGGCACGATTGTTTCCAGTGTCGCATCCTCGGTCACTGAAATTTTACCCTTTATGGTTTGGAGCACATCTTTGCGCATCCGCAGGGTATCAGGCGAAACCAAATATAACTCGATATTGTAAAACCCAAGGGCATAAGCGAGTGAGTGGACGGTTCTTCCATACCGCAAATCGCCGAGTATACCGACTTTTAAATTGTCAATTTTGCCTTTTTCTTTGCGAATCGTGTACAGGTCAGTTAACGCTTGGGTGGGATGCTCTTCTGCGCCGGTGCCCGCGTTTATTATTGGCACATTGGAATACTCCGCAGCTAACCTCGCCGAACCTTCTAAATCATGCCTCAGTGCAATTATGTCAGCGTAGTTTTCGACAACACGCACTGTGTCTGCCAAGTTCTCGCCTTTCTTGACGGAGGTCATTTCCGCGTCTGCAAACCCGATGTTGCCGCCGCCTAACTTGAGCATTGCGCTTTCAAAGCTCAGTCGAGTGCGGGTGCTTGGTTCGTAGAAGAGTGTAGCAAGGATTTTTCCTTTGAGCATGTCTGAGCTTTTGTGGGCAAGAGGCTCCATGGATTGGGCAACATCAAGGATATGGGTTATTTCTTGCTTAGAGAAGTCTTCGATTGATATGATGTCTTTCCCTTTAAACTGCAATTGAGCCACCTGAACCAAGAAACCACTAACTTCTAAATATCATTTTCCATTGACAACTGTTTTCCGCTCTACTTTGACTCGGAATTAGGCTTAGCAGTTATCAAAGCCATTCTAACGTCTATTTCGCACGTGTCAAGTTTCAAGGAATCAATGATGCAATCAGCTGACCAACCGGTATGCCGAAAGATTGTAATGTAAGAATCGATTGGCAGAATTGTAAGCCATGGCTCTGACTCGCCGGTTCGCCGTCCAGTATTGACTGCAATAGCCACCTCATCGGAGTCGACACCCGCACGGTGGATACCCAAGCTGGTGGCAAGTACACTGCCCACAGCAGCCCATGATCGAAGCCCAACGAGAAGCTTACAATCGACTTGTTGATCTAAGTAAACCAGTAACCCCTCGCAGACAAGTAAATTGGGGCAATCTACATCGTGTCCAGCGTTGCTCAGTTTCGCCTCAACATCGTCTGAGCAAAAGTCTGCCGGGACCATCGTCAACCATTCCATGTCAGCGCCTATAAATTTGAGTAGATGCAACTTGTCTGTCTGGGTTACAGGATGGTATAGCTCAAAAAACCGTACACCCTCCGCCCGGAATCTTAGTGCTCGGTCGTCGTAGCCCAGCACCGCAAATCACAATCTGAGTGATACCTGAAGAAATCGCTGACTGAACCTGCTCGTCAAAGAACCGGGTGCGTTCGATGATGGGCCAAAGCAGGCTTGTAGGTCGCGTTCCGTTAACGAGTCGTTTTTGAGCCTCTGGGTCACCTTCAGTTGAGTGTGGTCTTTCGATGCTGGCCCGGTTTAATGCTACAATTTGACTTGTTCTTGATATACCTCTTTCTAAGTTAGGAATTTTTTTGCCAGGGGTCATTTAAAGGAGCACTCAACAAAATAGTTTCTAATTCGGTTCTTAAAGCTAACCTGGTCGATAAACGTAAACCAATATTTAGTTCAAAAAAACAAGAATTTATGCTGGTCGCTCGCTTCTTTTCCCTGCGATTTAGAGCTTATATGTTTTTGTTGTAGTTTAAAGGCTGCAACACAGTTTTAATAACGACAAATGGGCAATAATGAATTAAAACGGGAAATTTTAAAGGTGTTTTTACATGGAATCAATCATGGAAAAAATTTCAAAACGCGATCGAGTTAAAGAATCGTTTAACACTCAAGGATACATGCCCCGGATTTATGAGGTTAGGTCTCCGTGCCAATGGCTCGAACACTGCTATGAGGGTAAGTGCCCTGCTTTTATGAAAGTCAACGGCAACTTTTACTGTGCAAAAACTAAACAGATACACAGCTAATCAAATTTTTGAGCTATCAAGCCTATTTCATACGTAAGCGTTTTACGTCAACTCTTTAGAGAGGAAATGCCAGCTTTAACTGCAGCCACTGACTTTGCAAATTTTTCTTTAGATTCATTTGATAGCTCTAGCTCTATTATTTTTTCAACCCCTGCCTTTCCGAGAACAACTGGGACACCGATCGAGACATCCGAAAAACCGTATTCGCCGTTAAGGCATGTAGATACGCTCATAACGCGGTTCCTTCCCGTGAGGATTGCATCAGCTGTTGTGGCAATAACGGCTCCAGGAGCGTAGGTTGTTGACCCCTTGAGTTTGATAACATCAGCGCCTGAAGTTATTGTTCGATTAATTATTTTTTCGATTTTCTCGTTGGATAGAAAATTTGTTATAGGAATGCCCGAGATAGAGGCATATTCAGGAAGAGGAACCATTGAGTCGCCGTGTTCGCCGATAACTAACGCGTTTGTGTCCTCTCTGGAAACGTTCAGCTCCTCAGCGATGTAAGTTCTAAAACGCATTGTATCCAAAATGTTGCCCATGCCAAAGAGGCAACAGCGTGGAAAACCTGATTCTTGGGAAGCAACATACGTCATTACGTCAACAGGGTTTGTTACCATCATCAATTTACAGTCTGGGGCATATTTGATGACCTCTTTCACGATAGACTGCATGATTCCAGCGTTGGTTTTAATCAAGTCCATGCGGGTCATGTCTGGCCTTCTTCCCAGACCAGCAGTGACAATCACAAGCTCTGAGCCCTCCATTTGGGTGTAGTCGCTAGTTCCCAAGATTTTGCCATCAAATTCGATGGCGGGCGCAGCCTGCATCATATCAAGAGCTTCCCCTTTGGCTAGCTGCTCGTTCGCGTCAATTAGCACAACATCACTGATTTTATAGCGCAAAATATCATATGCTGCTGCGCTTCCCACTTTACCAGCTCCAATAATAGATATCATCTAAATCACCAAAAACTCTTATTTCACTATAATAATCGGGCAGGACGCATCGTGAACGACTTTCTCGCTTACGTTGCCCAAAACCCTTTCCCTCATTTTACTTTGATCCTTATGACCTAAAACAATAAGGTCGAAACTGCCCTCAAAAACAGCATTTTCAATTTCTGTGGCGGCGTCTCCCTCTCTCAGCATCGTTGAAACCGTCAGGTTCGGCTTAGCTATTTTGGCGTGGGCGATCGCTTTGCTTAAAATTTCTTCGTGGACCTTTCGGATATCTTTGGCAAAGGCAGCTAAGTTGGCAGCAGTAGTTTCAACAAGTTCCTGTGGAACAGTCCCCAACGCACTAAGCGATGGGGAAACAGTCAAAATGGTAATGACGGCGTTGTATTTTTCAGTTAAATCTAAAGCAAAATCTAGAATTTTACCTGTCGTTTCTGAGCCGTCTACTGCCACTAGGACTTTAGTAATCAAAACTTCGCCTCCGCGGTTAAGGTTGACTATCGTTTTGACAAAACTTAAAGCTTCCCATAATCTGTCGCAGACTTTGTGTATGTCGCTAACGGGTCAGCTTTTTTCACTGATGGCTTTAAACAATATAAAGGTAAAGTGCTATTAAATATTGAAGTTTGGGGAGGGTTAGTGGATAAATAAGCATATTCCGGCATTGCTAGTGATGCTTATTATTGTTTTAACAGGTTTAACAAGCGTAAATTTCCCCAGCGTCCATGCACAACAAACTACCGATCAAACCCCTAACAGTTGGACCCAACTAACTTCAATGCTGACGCCAAGAGCTGGACTCGGTACAGCAGTTATTGATGGAAAAATTTACGCAATCGGCGGGACAAGCGATAATTTGCCAGTTAATAGTAACGAACAGTACGATCCTTTTACAGACACTTGGACTACAGAAGCAGCAATGCCTACCGCTCGAAGTGGAGTCGCCGTGGCTGTTTACCAAAACAAAATCTATGTTATAGGCGGCACCGTTGGCGGCACAAGTTTTGTGGGAAACAACGAAGTTTACGATCCTACAACGAACACTTGGGAAACGAGAGCGTCCATGCCCACGCCCAGAGCAGACTTAAACGCAGTGGTGGTTGGGGACAAAATATACCTGATCGGAGGCGAAGAATATTCCAGTGTTTCCCCGAATTTTGTTCAAACAAATATAAACGAGGTCTACGATCCAGTGAATAACACCTGGAGTACTGCAGTCTCTTGTATAACTCCTGTTTACGGGTACGCGTCAGCTACAATAAACGGGAAAATCTATATTATTGGTGGAGCAAAAAGCCCAGGAAATACTTTTGTTAACACCAATCAAGTATATGACCCCCAGATTAACCAGTGGAGTCTAGACGCAGAACTTCCTGCCTTAGCTTCTTATGGGGCTGCAGCAGCGACAGAAGGTTACATGGCGCCTTCACAAATCGATTTCATAGGAGGCTATTTTTCGGGTTCTTTCCAGAGGAGCACCCAAGTGTTCTACCCAAATAACGACTCCTGGAGTACTGGTGCTTCAATGCCTACAACTCGAGCCTACCTAAGCCTTGCTGTTGTTAACGATATTGTCTATGCAATAGGCGGGTATGATGGGACAAATTGGCTAAATGCCACTGAAGCTTATGCACCGCCAGGTTATGGAACTGTTGCACCGATAGTTCAAATAACCTCGCCCGAAAACAAAACGTATTCTTCGGTAATCCTTGCTTTTGATGTTAACAGAGGCGCCCAATGGATAGGTTACAGTTTAGATAATCAAGCAAACGAGACTATTACAGGCGACGTTGAACTATCTTACCTAACGCAGGGGGGACATAAATTAGTAATTTATGCAAATGATAGCGCTGGGAACATGGGAGCGTCAAACACCGTGTACTTTTCTATAAACACGTTGCCTCCAAAAATCACCTTCTTAACACCTCAAAACACCTCTTACGGCTCAGGGGATATTCAGTTGACTTTTGTAACGAGCGAGCCTCCAGCCTGGATTTCCTACAATTTAGATAATCAGGGAAATGTCACAATAATTGGAAACGTCACTCTTCCTGCATTGCCTAATGGCTCACACAGTTTAACCGTTTACGCCTCCGATGTAGTGGGTAATATCGGCTCAGTAACGGTTGATTTTACGATAGTTACATTTCCGCTTGTTCCGGTGGCAGCAACTATAACCACCATAGTCATAGTTTTAGCAGCCGGAATATTACTTTATAGACGCAAAAAGTCAGGAGAAAGCCCAAGAACAACAGCTCCAAAACAAAACACATGAGAAAAGAGGCCCTGCCTATTTACCGCCTAAAAAACCAAAATAAAAGAATGTTCTGTTTATCAGAAGAATTTTGCAGTTTTAAGGGGTTGTGAGCTGTTAGTTACATTTTAGGTTTACTAGAGGGAAAATTTTAAGTAAATAGCAGCCACCATTCACAGAAGGCGCTACGTATGGGCTACGAAGTAAATTATGACGAAGGCGAACATGCAGGCTGCTCCTCCAAACTAGTTATTGCAGACAGAATCTTTTATGTAAAACATTTCAACGCTGGTGCTTCTAGGTTTTTTTCAGGAGATCAGCAGGGCGTCATACAGAAAGAGATTTCCAAGGCTGAGTTTGACCTGTGGGTGAACATTTTAGCTGACGATCAGGTGCAGGCGTTGGAGATTCAGGGAAAACTTGCCGTGGGAAAAAAATATTGAGCTTTAGACATCCTTCCAACGCGTCTTTTTAACAGCAATAAAAAGAATTATGCCAGTTACCGCGGATAAAACTACCCAGTCGATAACTAACAAGCTAGACGAAATGTTGAGGAAGCCTGTCGCTGAATGCATGATTTCAGCGGCGTAGGTTGTTGGCGAAAGGTAAGCTAAGTAGTTGAATGGGCTAGGAATGTAGTTTATCGGGTAATACACGGGCGGCAAAGTGGCAAACAAAAGCGAAAGCAACCTTGAGAATGCATAGCTTTGAACCACATCATTTGAGAAGGTAGACAACATGAACCCTAAAGCCACGGACATAGCGAACATAAGCAACAGCACAATAGACAAGACAACAGTTTGAAGAAGTGAAGGATGCAGATAGATGCCTGCAAGCACAATTAGGATAACTAAGCCTGGGATTGAGTAAACGATTTCCGCAAGAGCCATTCCACCCATATAGAGACGGGAACTTGTTGGTGAACTAACAACCATGTCCTGAAGCTTAAAATCGTTCTTCAAATGAGAAAGGTCTGATTGAAGTGCAATCCCACTTGAAAAGAAAATCATTATCAAACCGCCCTCAATGGCGGTACCGAAAAGTTTGCCCCTACTTACAAAGCTTACCACCGCCAACAGTGAAAGCGGCGAAATAACAGTGCTAATTAACACAATGGGGTAGTTTTTCATCTCGTAAATCGCATTGACTAGCACGCCTGCGAGGATTTGGCTCAGTCTACTACGCTTCAGCTATTCATCCCTCGCTTTTTGACCGACCAAGCTGAAGAAAATATCGTCCAAGGTCACTGGTGCAATAGAAAATCTAACGCCCTTCTCAGCCAGCGACTTAGCTAATGTAAATGCTTCTTCTTCATTAGTCATTATTTGAGTGATTCCTGTTGTGCTCGTGGTGACCTGAGCTTCCTTGATGGTTGGAACAAGAGCTTTCGGAGGCAATTTAACGCTATACTGGAATCTTGAGCTTTTCCGCAGTTCAGAAAGAGTCCCAATAGATACTAACTGACCATCTTTAAGAATGGCTATTCGATCCGCAAGCTGCTCGGCTTCCTCGAGATAATGGGTTGTAAGAAAAATAAACCGTTCCTTGCCAAGCGTGCGAAGAATATCCCATAGTTCCCGCCTTGAAATAGGGTCTAAACCAGTTGTGGGCTCATCAAGAAAAATAACTTCCGCTTCCGAAGCAGTTACGGTTGCAAGAAGCACTTTTCTTTTAGTGCCACCTGAAAGCTTACTATTAAGCACGTTAGCGTATTCCTGAAGGCCAAGCTTTGCAAGCGACTGATCAGCCAGCCTTTTCGCGTCACCATAACTGTATCCTCGCCAAAGAAGATAAGAAAAAACCGTTTGTTTAGGCGTCATCCACCTTATCGCCCTGGCCTCCTGGGGCACAATCGCAATCTTCTCGCGCAGCTTACCCTCTTGCGTCAAAATGTCAAAGCCATTAATGCTTGCCGTTCCAGAAGTCGGCTCAAGCTCAGTGGACAAGATTCGGATAAGCGTTGTTTTTCCAGCTCCATTTCTACCGATCAGTCCAAAGATCCCTTTGGTTTCCACTTGGAAAGTGACGTTTTCAAGTGCCTTACGTTTGTCCTCGTAAACCTTTGTCAATCCGCTGCATGCAAGCGTGTCCATAAAACCTTGCAACCTAAAATACGCATGACACGCATACGTATATTTCATTTGCTCAAACGATCGGCAAATCTAATACATGGGGAGCTTGCGAACCACAAGCCCTCCACTATTCCCCTAACTATTTGCTTAATGCTTCAACAGACAAATAGTATCAAATCACACCCGTCAGGCAAGATTAACTTTATATTAAGACATTTCAATACACCAAGAGAGGGACATTGTATGACCGTTTATTTAGCTCCATGGAACTTGGAACGTAACTTAATGGTAGAGGCAAACCGGCTCTATGACGAAGCAGGAACGTTTAGCTGCATAGAAAGAGGCGACTTGGTCGCTGTGAAACTGCATGTGGGCGAACTCGGCAATCCAAACTACGTTCAACCGTTTTTTGTTCATGACATTATACGAAGAGTCAAAGAGGCAGGCGGCAAACCCTTCCTTACCGACTCCAACACATACTATCAAGCAATGCGCAACAACGCCTACGACCACATGACGACCGCGCTAATTAATGGTTTCAATATGGCGCCTTTTATTGTGGCAGACGGTCTGAAAAGCGAAAACTACCGAACCTTGCCAACAAGGGGGATACTCGGTGAAATTGAGGTTTCAGGAGCAATCGCTGAAGCTGACGCAATGATTGTTATCACGCATGATAAGGGTCATGAACTCAGCGGGTTCGGCGGAGCCATAAAAAACTTAGGCATGGGCTGCTGCCCCAAAGCTGGCAAGTTTAGACAGCACCGAACCGTCGGCATCGAAGTAGACACCTCGAAATGCGTGGGCTGTGGCAAATGCAAAGAAGCATGTCCAATGAACCTACCTGATCTCATTGAAGGAAAAGCACGAAACACATCGACACTTTGTATGCGGTGCCCCATATGCAAAAGCGCATGCCCAATGGAAGCGATAAGCTTCACCCATCAGGAAGATCTGTGTAGAGCCCTATCTTCAGCAGCTTACGGAGTGCTTTCAACTTTTAAGCCAAACAAGGTTTCATATGTAAGCTTTGCACGAAACATCACGGCGTTCTGTGACTGCCTGCCTATGCCAGGAGAAAACGTGATAAACGATGTTGGCATCTTTGCCTCCAACTCGCCAGTCAGCGTCGACGCAGCATTCCTCCAATCAATCGACTACAAAAAACTGAACAACCTCTCACACGTTGACTGCATGCTACAGCTAACCGAAGCTAAAAAAATCGGCATCGAAGGCGACCTCAAACCGCAGATTCACAAACTTAGTTAATAACAGCTTGGAAACAACACCAACGCAAACTACAAAACAAACGCCAACTGTTTCACTTTCCGGTGCTCCACAACTTAGCCAAAGCGCTATCGTAAACAATCCCACTCCAACGCAACAGCCAAGAGTCGCCAGTCCAAATAGCGATTGTAGTAGCAACCGTTTCAGCATCAAGTTTGATGGTCGTTGAGCTAAACGCTTCTTCAGACAAAAGAGCGCTTCAGCCTTGCACTAAATTGTTACCGCTTGCGGTTTTGATGCCATTTTTCGTCTCCGCACCAAATAAAGGATAAGCAAAATTGCGATTATGGCGACTGCAGCTATGATTAGGTAACGTGCAATGCCAGCGACCTCCGACCAATGGTTTCCCAAAAACCAGCCAAAATAAACCAAAGTCACATTCCATAGCAGACAACCGGCAGTTGTGTAGACTATAAACTTCTTCAGAGACATTCGAGCTGCACCAGCCGGAAAAGAAAACGTCGTTCTAAAACCAGGAACCAGACGACTTAGAAATACAGTGAGGGCGCCATGTTTCTTGAACCAAGTCCCAGCACCTTCGAGCTGGTCTGTGTTGAAGATGACTTTGCCCAGAATTTTGTGTTGGGATAGGCTGCGGGCACCTTTAAAGCCGATGTAGTAATCAATTAGTGCACCTGCTAATCCTGCGACTGTTGAAATGGATACAATGATCCAGAAGTTAAGCTGACCTAAAGATACAAGATAGCCTGCAAAGGGAAGAACCACCTCGCTTGGAATAGGCAACGAGCTTGATTCCAATAGCATCAAACCGAAAATGCCTGCGTAACCCCAAGACTGCACCGTTGAAGTCACTGACTGCGTAAAAGAAATAATTGAACCAATCAAGGGGCCACTTGTAATCGGCGCTCCTTCAATAATAACATCTTCCAAAATCTCAAAAAAAACATAAAGTGTAACAATAATAGCTATGGCTGCAACAATCAATTGAGGCGCTTTCTTACGCAATTCCATTAGCCTTTGACGCGAAACCAATAGCCCATTGCCCGCTTTAACTTTCCAGCACAATGATATTTTAGCTTATGCCCATAAAGATCAAAAATAAGCTAGATGACGCATGGAGTCAGTTGGAACTCTTGTAAAATTGTAAATATAGCTTCACTTAGCGGCAGGGAAGCGGTTAGTTTAGCTTTACAAACAAGTAAACTCGGCTTTGCAAAAAAGGATAAATGAAGAGTTACTCAAGATGAGGCATCAAGAAGATGTACTTTAGATGGGCAAAAAAGCGTTTCCAAAACAGGAGATAAATGCGGGTCAGTTTAAGCATTTATTGGCGATCTTTGGCTCCGAACTTGTTGAAGGTGCTTTGAGGTTTGAGTAGGATTCTAGCAACAGTCGGCATTTACGTTGATCCCGCAAAGAAGCAAGAAGTTTTGGCCGGGCTTGCGAAGCTCGAAAACATGGACGAACTCTATGAGGTTGCAGGAGAATACGATATACTCTCACTTGTATCTGCTTCCTGCCTAGAAGAACTCAGAGAAACCCTTCAAAACAGGATACTGAAAATCAAAGGCATAAACTGCATCATAGCCAACATAATACTCAAACCCCATAAAGCCTGTACTAAATTGCAAAAAAACCCTGCCACGGTAATGCATTAGAGGCATGAATTTTGACGGAAAAACTGATTGCTTTCGTAGATATCTTTGTTGAATCATCGAAAATGGACGATGTTCTTGCTTCTCTGTCCATGCTGGAAAACTTAGAGGAGCTATATGAGGTCACAGGCGAATTTGATTTAATTACTCTTGTGTCGGCCTCAGACATTGAGCAGTTCAGAGACATACTTAAAAACAAAATCATGAAGATTAACGGGGTCAAAAGCACTGTTAGCTCAATCGTTCTAAAAGCGTACAAGGGACCCAAATCAGAGCTCAACGCTTGTTCAATTGCACCTTAGATTAAGGGCTAAGTAACTAATTCTAGCTCAATCTTTTTATCGGAACAATCCCAAGTACAAGTCAATGTCAGGAAAACAATTCTTCACTGAACGTTACAAGCAACTCGGCTGGAAATATAGAGAAATAAAACTGAGGCAAGCAATCCGCATAAACCAAACCAACGCTAAAAACAAGAATCTGCCCCAGCGACTCAACAAATTAGGCGTCGAAGTTGAAAAGATTCCTTTTCTCATTTCAGGTTACTGGGTGACCCAAGCGAAGGTTTCGCCTGGAGCAACAGCCGAATATTTACTTGGCATGTATTCGATGCAAGAAGCGGCCGCCCAAATTCCAGCGAGCCTCTTTACGGCTGTGAGCGGCAAAAATGTGCTTGACGCCTGCGCAGCGCCCGGCGGAAAAACGCTAGTGTTAGCGGACCTGATGGACAACAGCGGCACCATAACCGCGTTCGACGTGACCAAACATCGGCTGGTTGCGATGGCTAATCACTTGGAACGCTGCCACGTAAGCAACACAATAGTATACAACCTTGACGCACGGCAGGCGGCAAAACTCGACCGTAAGTTCGACCGTATACTGCTTGATGTTCCATGCTCAGGAAACTTCGCTTCAGACAGGGAATGGTTTCTTAGAAGAACCTGGGAGGATGTAGAGCGGAACGCGAAATTGCAAAGGGAAATCCTCTCAGGCACACTGAAATGCTTAGAACCAAACGGCGAAATCGTCTACTCAACATGTTCGCTGGAGCCTGAAGAAGACGAGTTAAACATTGATTGGGCAATAAAAAATCTAGGTCTCGCAGTTCAGCCAATTGACAGCTTTGGCGAGGCAGGGTTGACAGAGGTTTTCGGCATAAAAGTTGATCCCCAAATCGAACGTTGCAGAAGAATCTGGCCTGACCAAACTCAGGGCTTTTTTGCATGTAAACTCAAGAGGGCAAGAGAACAATGAGACCATACGAGGTTTTTGCCCGGCGATTCGGCGGAAAAATAGTGTTCAACACAGAATCCATAGTTGAAAAAAGCCAGCGATATTACCTCTTGAATACCCGACTAAAACGCTTTGAGCAAGTTGACTTTTACTACGTCGGCTTGTACCTTGGCAAAGTCGGCAAGAAAGGCGGTTTCTTCCCAAGCTTCAATCTTCTAGACATGCTCGTAGAAGCTGTAGCCAACAAGATTGTTGTAGACCAAAAAGCCGCTTGGCTATTTATCTGCGGCAGAGATGTTTTCAGCTCAGGCGTGGTGAAGGTGATGGGGTCAAAGCGTAAAGGCGACGCTACACTTGTGTTAAATGAGTTTGGAGAATGCTTGGGGTTCGGGCAGATAGAGGGGGAATTGGTTGGAAATGCAAGCGGGGTTGCTGTGCGCAATGTGTTAGATATTGGAGATTTTCTACGGCGGGAAAGAACAAGAAGGTACTGAAAAACGTGTATTGCTTGAAAAACGTTGTTTTTGTTGTGCACATTTGACTCTTTAATAGCCTCTTATCCAAAAAACGGCTTTCTTGCGGTGAACGTTTATTCAAACAAATTAGGGATAAACTTAAATATGTTCACTGTTTAAGTGGATTCCAAAACATATGATTTGGAATGGTGAAAGTCATGGATGAACAAGTAAAGAAAGCAATTGAAACTCTTAAGGCAAACAACATCCGCTGGGTACACTCAGCATTTGTTGACGTAAGAGGCATACTCCAAGACATGGTTCTCCCAGCCAGAGAATACCTAAACGGAGCAGCCTTCTCAGAGGGTGTAGGCTTCGACGGGTCCTCAGTTAGAGGCTTCAAATCCATTGAAGAATCAGACATGATCTATATGCCCGACGCAAAAACACTTTCAGTAATGCCATGGGAAACTGACGAGAAACAGAAAAGCGCAATTATTTTAGGCGATTGCTTAGAAGCTTTCGGCGGCAAAGAACCCTCAGTTACATGCCCAAGAGGCTATGTTGCAAAGCGTGCCGTTAAAGCAGCCAAGGATATGGGGTACACCGGAATTTTTGCTCCTGAACTTGAACACTTCGTCTTCACCTCAATCGACCCAACTAAACTCACTTGGGACCTCTGGGCTGCTCCAAAAAGCGGCGAAGGAGACGCATGGGGCGCACCAAGAGTCGTGCCAGAATCACCTGAAATCAAACCAGGCGGCTTCATACTAAGACCAAAAGAAGCATACTACAGAACACCACCAGAAGACACCACCGTCGCATACAGAAACGAGGTCTCACAAATTTTAGAAGACAACTTTGGCTTAACAATCGAGAAACACCACCATGAAGTAGCAACTGTTGGCCAAGTGGAAATCGATTACAAATACGGAGAACTCTTAGAGACCGCCGACCGCGCACTGTACTTTAAGTTCGTTGCAAAAAACATAGCTAAAAAACACGGATTAATCGCCACCTTCATGCCGAAACCCATTTACTTGGACAACGCCAGCGGCATGCACGTCCACAGCAGCCTCTGGAAAGGTAAAGAAAACATAATGTATGACGGCGAAGACGAATATGCGGAACTTAGCCAAATCGGCAGGTACTATGTAGGCGGCATTTTAGCTCACGCAAAAGCATTAACCGCAATTTGTTGCCCAACAGTCAGCAGCTACAAACGGTTAGTTCCAGGATTTGAAGCACCAATCTACGTTATGTGGAGCAGACGCAACCGATCCTCTCTTGCAAGAATACCCCTGTATTATAAAGGAGCAGGCTTTGCAGCTCAGAAACGAGTAGAATACCGTGGCGTAGATCCATCATGCAACCCATACCTTGCTTTCAGTTGCATTATGATGGCGGGACTTGAAGGAATCAAGAAGAAACTTGAACCAGGCGATCCAGTTGACCAAGACGTTTACAAACTCAGCAAAGCAAAACGCAAAGAACTCGGCATAAAAGAACTGCCCACTACTCTCAAAGACGCCCTTGACGAAATGGAAAGCGACGACATCATCAAAGAAACCTTAGGGAGCCACATCTTTGACGCCTTCATCGAACTCAAAACAAACGATTGGAACCAATACTGCCTATACGTTTCCCCATGGGAAATAATGAAGTACCTTGACTATTAAGTTGGGGTATTTCAAACCAAAAGACCGTCTATGAAAGCTGGGGTATTACCCCGCACTTTTCTTTTTTCATTTTAGTTCTTTGATTTTTAGTTGATTGTTGCGAACATATTTGCGCTTTGTTTATTGAGTTTGGATTAGCTGTTTCTTGTTTTTGAAACAGGAGACGCTACAGCCATAATTTTTTCAGGTATAGATTATTCGTTAGATGCTGAGGAAAACAGGGGTTAATGAAATGGTGGAAAAAAGGCTTTAGGTCATCATATCATTTATTATTAAAGAGACGTTGTTCCTAACGCCTTTTCTTGCAGGCTAATTATCATATTTGATGGTTAATTGGAAAAACGTAGTTTAGGCATAAAAGGTTACTCCTTTGCCTGTATTACGTTAACAGTTCTTAATTGTTTGATAAATCAACATAGAATCAAAAGACTTTGTCATTATAGAATTGATTTGGAGAATGCACACTATGTTAGTTTCTCGCCTATTTTCCGTATTTAATTCTTAATTTGGTTTTTTCGATCTTTCCCGTGGGGTTGCGTGGCACTTTATCAAAAAAGATCTTGCGCGGTCTTTTATACTTCGGCAGCAGACCTTCAATAAAAGTCATGATTTCTTCTTCAGTTAAGCTTTCTCCAGATTTAACATCGATGACCGCACCGATTATTTCTCCCAGACGGTTATCCGGGATACCGATCACGCCTACGTCATATACTTTAGGATGGTTATGAATGGCATCTTCAATCTCAATGGGATAAATATTCTCACCGCCTACAATAATCAAGTCTTTCTTACGGTCAACCAGAAAGACATAGCCGTCTTTATCTATGCGCGCCATGTCACCTGTATGCAGCCAGCCATCAATGATGGTTTTTGCGGTTAGTTCAGGATTCTTGTAATATTCATGCATTACACCATCACCTTTGACGCACAGCTCTCCGACGATCGACGGCGAAATATTGCAGTTATCATCTGGTTGTACGATTTTAAGCTGCCAACCACTGCCGACTTTACCTACAGCGCCAGCCCGGAAGTCATTTTCCAATCCTAGGTGTACTGCACCAGGTCCAGTGGATTCACTGAGCCCATAATTATTGTCGTAGGCCATTGTCGGGAAATAATCCCACCAATGCTGAACAAGAGCTGGCGGTACCGGTTGAGCGCCGATGTGCATCAAACGCCAGGATTTCAAGTTGTAATCTTTCAGCTTTAGTTCACCTTTATCGAGAGCCACCAAGATATCATGGGCCCAGGGGACTAGCAGCCAGACGATGGTCCCCAGTTCCTTAGTGACCGCATCCAGTACGTTTTTCGGGCTAAATTCAGTTAAGATAGTGCCCTTAGCGCCGGATATCAGGCTACCGAACCAGTGCATCTTTGCACCAGTGTGGTAAAGAGGAGGCAGCAGAACAAAATTATCATGGTGAGTCTGGTGATGATGTATTTGCTCAACTTTAGCGGCAAAACTCATGTTCTTATGGGTCAAGAGAACCGGTTTGGGATCACCCGTAGTGCCGGATGTAAAATATAAACCGCATTCATCACTGGGAGTCAATTTAATTCCGGGGACTTCAACACTGGCTGTCTTTAAAATATCGTCATAACTGGTCATGCCTGCCGGGAGATTGGGCCCAAGATAGATATATTCTTTAATGGTAGGTGGTTTTATTTCCTGAACAGTTTTCAGGAAAAAATCCTCGAAGATAATCGCTTTGGCTTCCGCGATGTCAGAGCAGAATTTAAAATCCTGAGCGTAGAAACGATAATTTAGAGGTACTGCCCAGGCGCCGGTTTTGATGATGCCGAAATAGGCTATCAGCCAAGGGATAGAATTACGCATCCAGTGGATTACTTTATCGTCTTTTTTAATACTTTTTTGCAGCAAATAATTGGCGATGCGATTAGTTTCCTCGTCGAACTCTTTCCATGTAATTTGTTTGCGGTAGTTCTGGCTGGGTGTTAGCTCAATTAATGCCACATCATTGGGATATTTGCGAGCATTTTTTTCAAGCATTTCCACTATCGTAGGCATGAGTACTTCAACGCCTCTCTCTTTTTAAGCGCCTCGGTACCTTAACCAAATATGAGGATATTTCTTGATAGTGGACTCAGTAGCGGAAAAAGTATTTACAAGCATCCAGTTTAATTTCTCCACTTTTAGCTTCATCGTACCTCGATGTTTTCATCGTCCAGCCAACTCTTAGGATTCAGCGAATTTCAATGTTAGGGTAAAGTGAATACCTTTCAGCGCTTTAACTTGCTTGAAATTGGAAGTCTAAGTCGGAAATAATGAAGTACCTGGGGCTATTAAGTTAAGGTGTTTCGTACAAAAAGACATCTGTAAAGTTAGAGTTTTGCTTTAACTTTTTTTTCCTTTGATTAATCGAGTCTTGTTCTCGAACGATAAAAGGAAAACTGTTTTTTACAAAATTATTTTTGGTGATTTTTCGTGTTATAATTGGTCTTTGTTGTTCAACACATATGCACAAAATTTATATCTTATATATTAATATGTAGTAAATATCCTTGAAACACGAAAAAATCCCAATTGCGGCAATAAACTATGGATTAATGATTTTCAAAATAAAAAAACAAACATTTTGGAGAAATTACAATGAGTCAACTCTATAAAAAAGACCAAATTCTGGTAAAAGAGGATATTGTAGAAAAGGACGACATTGTGGTAGCCAGAAGAGTTGTTTGCTATACATTACAAGACCAACTAAAATGCAAAATAGAAGAATCGGGTTATAAACATATACATAGAGATGTCGTATGCAGTGAGGTTAAGATTGGTAAGCCCTCATCGGTTGCCGTAACCGTTGACACCTCAAAAATAACATTTGAAAATGTTGGACAAGTTCAACTCTGGCATTACGCTGGCCACATCGAAAAAGACATTCTTTTAATTGTAGGGCGTTAAAAAAACCAAAAAAATCTCAACTACGACAAAATGACTTAACTTGCAAGGTGGAAATGATATGTCGTGGATTGAACCTTAAATGAAATCTCACTATACAACATGTTTTTAGCTAAAGCACATCAATAAATGAGGTTGGAAAGGCTAAGTAGCTCATGAAGTCTTTGATAGTACTCTGTTCCTACCATCACAACAATACGCAGAAAGTAGCAGAAGCGATGGCAAAGGTTTTCGATGCACAGATTAAGTCTCCGCAACAAACTAGCCCAGAAGAGCTTCAAGAGTATGACTTAGTAGGCTTCGGGTCAGGAGTAAAATCTTGTTACCGCCAATTTCGTTAACTCCACCGTAAACTGTTAGCTTGGTAACCATTTTCTGTAGCCTTCCAACCAAATGGTTAATGGACTGGTTATTTTAATAATTTGTAACTGCGGTTTTTAGAATGGTTTTTTGGAATATAATTTAAACATCATGATTAGCTTCGGGCAAAAAAGAGGTGGGCTGTAAGTTTGTCTTGCCTTAGGAGATATTTTCATTGTTAGTTGGCTTTCCAAGCTTCTTGTCCGTTGTCGAGGAGAAAGGAGAAGGCTTCGAAAACGGAAAAACTAGAAGTGTGCAAGTTGCTTGGTAAGCTTTCAACCTCTAACATCTCCTTAGCATTAACACGACGTTGACCGTTTATCTATAATAGCTTTGTTAACCTCTGCTACTTACTTGTAGGCTTCGTTTTGAAAATAGAATATAGAATTATTGATTTTTTGTTATTTTTGAAGAAGGGGTTAAGTCATAGAATTTTAGAAATGAACGCATGCATCTATGACCTATGTCTCCCCTACTTCAAGCCTTCTCCTTTCTAAACTCCATTCAGAGGTAAATAGTATAAAGTTCTAACTATCGTAAATGCCGTAGACTATTTAGTGTCATGTTCCAGTTTGAGAATATCCTTCTTAAGACGTAAGATAGTATAAATTGTTGGGGAGAAGGGCAAGCGGAGAAAGGAGAAGCTTATGCTTGACGAGATTTTTGATTTAATTTTGGATAGTTCAGATGGAGATTATGTTACTCAAGCTCAGATACTATTAGCAATGAAACCTGAAGGCTGGTAGAAACAGACTTTTTAATAATTTTAGTTCTCTAACGTTTCTATCATCTATTGTCTAACATTTGAAAGCTTTAAACACTGACTTTTCGTTTTCTTACTGATTGACCTTTATGCACGCTGACGCTGTGTTCTTGAAGTTCCTTAGGACTTGCGAACACTGCACTGCAATAAGGACACTTGAAAGTATAATAAGACATAATCAGTTGTCTTATTGTAAAGACCTAATAACCCTTTGCAACCAAAAAGAAATTGTTCAACATGGCAATGTTTAATTCCACTTTCAAGCTATTCCTCAAATAGAATTTTAGGTTTTATTTTTTTTTGGAACTAACTAAGTCCTTCTACAAACCCATGCTTTGCAAGTCAGCACCTAAGCCTTTTTCCAGCAATGACTGGATTTTGAAATCAAATGGATGGCTTCCTCGCATTAGCATATTTGAATGGTAGAAGTTGGCTTTGAATACGTAACAGACATGGAAGGAAAAAAGCTGTTCAAGAAGCGAAAATAACATCGCCACTATATCATTTTATTGTAGGATTTAACGCTTTATGTGGTATTGGTCGATTACGTCTTTGGCTTTTTCTCTGCGTTCTCGGTGTGCTTCGAGGAAGTGGTTTAGTTTTTCTGCTATGTCTTTTTTGCATTCGCCGCAGAGCATTTCGCCGGCTTTGCATCGACGTTCCCTCTCAGCCAGTTTGCCGCTGTCTTCTTCGAAGAGGAAAAAGTAGTATTGGAAAATGCTGCATATCGTTGGGTCAGCTCCCTCTTTGCGTTGTTCAGCCGCTGTGCCTTTGCCGCCTGTGAAAGCGTTCCAGATTTTCTTTTTCACAACATCTGGTTGATCCATGGTGAATATGCTGGTTTCAGGCATAGACGCGCTCATTTTTCCGCCTGCGCCCAGACCTGGCAGGAAGCGGCAGTGGATTTGGGCTGGTTTGTAGTAGCCAAGTTTTTGGGCTATGTCTCTGGTTACTCGCCAATACGGGTCTTGGTCGATTGCTGCTGGAATGAGCGCGGGGACGTTTTCGCCTGTGAGTTTTTTGTGAATAAAGCATGGCGCGGCTTGAATGGCTGGCCACATAACCCAGCCGATGTTGGTGCTATCTTGAAAGCCAAAGGTGCTGCGGGCGGTGCTGTAGGTGATGCGTTTGGCAACTTCCAAGGTGATGTCGTAGAGCAAATCGATGTCCTGTGTGTCGTAGATAATGAAGGTGTTTTCTGGCTTGAAGCCAAGCGCTATGAGGTCAAGCGCGTTTTCGTATGCCCATTTTCCTGTATCCTTAAGGTTAGCGCCATCACTAATCAGGTACTTTTCGTCGTCGGTCAGTTGAAAGTACAACCGGGTGTTGAATTTCTGCTGAATATGCAGCGTAAAAATCCATGGAACAAGATGCCCGATGTGTACGGGTCCGCTGGGTCCNNCCCGATGTGAACGGGTCCTGATGGTCCTCTGCCTGTGTAGAGAACAAATTTTGTTCCCTTATCGTAGAGGTCAAGGACGGTGTCTAAGTCGCGGTGGCTAAAGAAAATTTTTCGTTCGAGCTGCAGGTGGAGTTTGTCTGTGTGTTTCTCTACGCGCTGGAGAAGTTGTGGCGTGATGGGTTGGGTGCCGAACTCGCGGATTAAACGTTCGTAGTCTACTTTGCCTTTAACTTCCCAAGGCGTAACAACCATTTCATCTTTGTTTTCTTCACCATTAGATGCAGCCGTAAGTTTCACCGTTGCCTTTTCCAAACAGTGGCGCTTATGTTTAATATGTTTTTTCGGTTAAGCCAAGCATTTTGGCTGTTGGCAACAGAATAGTAAACGTTGTGCCTCTGCCGGGTCGCTTTCGAAGGTAGTTGAGCTTTTTTTGGTATCCATTAATCGTTTGCAGACGGCTAAGCCAAAGCCTTGTCCTACTGGGTACTGTACTTTTGAACAATAATTTATCCACAAAAATGCTGCCACAACCAGTTCACCCATGGTGCGGCAATAGCTTTTTTAGGTTTCAACTTTACCTATCTTGACGGTGCATTGTTACGGCAGAAGAAGTTTGGGTTCCCATGGACGGCGACACGTTTGTTACCAAAGACGGTTTTATCCTTAACACGTTTGGGTATGAGCACCCCGATGACCGCGTTTTCGCTTTTCTCAAATATATCCCCGCCAAATATCGTGAATTGTTCAATGTGGAGATGCTTGAGCGCACCTGGTGTTTTGGCGACAACAAACTTTTCCGAGCAGAGAAGTTGTACACTGCAAAGAACTATCAGACCTTCATAGAAGCCTTCCGCAAAAACTTCCCCGACTACCTCTACTACGACCCCTGCCGAAACAAAGAACTCATCACAGCGCCGCTTGAAAAGATCGAGCAGCTGTTTGTGCCCAGAGACCGTCTTGTTTGGCTCCAGAACCTGCCCAAGCATGACAGCCTGCAGCAGAAGGCTTTAGATATCATAAATTTAATCTCTGAAGAATCAGGAGTAAGGTTATGTGATTTGGGGCTTCATGGCTCTATTGCCCTAGAGATGCATTCGCCGGAGTCAGACATAGACTTCGTGGTTTATGGTACAGAAAATTTCCGTTTAGTCGAGGAAGCCATTGCCCGTCTTGTTAACGAGGCAAAACTTAGCTACATCGTGGGAAACCGGATAGAGGCAGCGCGCAAATTCCAAGGCAGGTATCAAGGCAAAATTTTCATGTATAACGCTACCAAACAGCCCGAGCAAGTCAAAGAAAAATATGGTGCCTACCGCTATATACCGCTTGACCCTGTGCGTTTTCAAGCTACCGTTTGCGACGACACAGAAACCATGTATCGCCCAGCCATTTACAAGATCACAAACTATAAGCCAATAGATGATCAGTCAGAGCTTGACCTTGAACAAATTCCCATTCAAGTTGTCTCAAACATTGGTTTGTACCGAAACGTCGCGCGAAAAGGAAGCGAAATCAAAGTCGGCGGCAAACTGGAACGAGTCGAGTCAACCAGCAGCGGCGAAGTCTTCTATCAGGTGGTTGTTGGTACAGCAACCAGCGAGGAAGAATACATTTGGCCAATAATTTAGCTCTCCGTGACCGCGACGCCATAGAAACCGCTGAAGGCTTAATCTTCCGCGTCTTTGGTTACAGTCATCCATCCAACGCCTACATCTGCGATGCCGAGTACGCCTCAGCAAAAATCTTCCAGTCCAAAGACCCACGGGCCCCCCGAGAAGGCAAAGAACAGCTTTACTACAAGTTCTACAACGACGAAGGCATGAAGTTAGTTGCCAAGCGGTACCCACAGTACCTAGTTTTCCATGAGATGCTTGGGCTAAGCCTCGTTGGAGTAAAAACTGACGCGATTGCACAAGCTAGAAAACCTGAGGTGCGGCTACAGGAATTGCTCAAGATGGGGCCAACAGACCCTTTGTTAGCAGCAATGGAGCGCGTGCTTAACATCGCACTTGACAACTCAGGCTTAAAGTCAAGTGACTTCGGTGTTTTCGGTTCCATGCTTCACAGTTTTCACCACCCAAAATACTCAGACATCGACTTCATAATCTACGGCAAAGAGCAAAACGCCAAAGTCCGACGCGCTCTTCAAACCCTTTACGCAGACAAGAATTCAGGGCTCAGTAACGAGTTTAAATCCGAGCAGGCGATGGCTGGCAAAGATTGGCGCTTCCAAAATTTTACCGTCGAAGACTCTGTTTGGCACCAGCGCAGAAAAATGATTTATGGACTCTACGACGACAGAGCAAACAGCGGTAGAATCATCAAAGCGGAGTTTGAACCAGTCAAAGCCTGGAGCGAAATCCAATCTGAATACCACCCGAGAACATGTATAACAAGGCGGGGATGGGTTAAACTTAAAGCTCGCATAACATCCGATGACGAAGCGCCCTTTATTCCATCAATTTACAGCATTGAGCCTCTGGAAGTTATTAGCGGCCCGAAAGAAGCCCTTGAAGCCCAAAGAGTCTTTTCTTTCATGGAAGAGTTTCGACAGCAAGCTCAAAGAGACGAAGTGGTGATTGTTGAAGGCAACCTCGAAGAAGTAATATCTCCGACAGATAGCTTCTACCAGGTAACGCTAACTTATTGCCCACGCTATTACGAGCAAGTGCTCAAAGTGCAACATTGATTTCTTTATTAATTCTGAAACTATTTGGTTTTCATACAATGCCTAAATGATACAGTTGATATCTATTGTCTTACAGGTGGTTTAATGGAGTCAGAAACGCTAAGCCTTAGAATACCTAAAGAAACAGCAAAAAAACTTCGCGAAATAGCAAACAAAGAAAAAAAAGACAGATCAACACTAATACGTGAAATACTTGAACAAGCCGTCAAAGAAAAAAACCTAGAAAATGCGTTAGACCTCTATAAAGCTGGGCAAATTACAGGTTGGAAAGCTGCTAGACTCGGAGGAATGTCTCTATGGAGTTTTTACAAAATTTTAAATGAAAAAGGCGTACTTATTCAATACTCAGAACAAGATCTTGAGCAAGACCTAAAACCGTAAGCAGAGGACACCCTTATTGCCTGTAGTTTCAAATATCAGTCCGTTAATATGGCTGTCGAAAGTGGGCAAAATTAGTTTGCTCAAAGACCTTTTCATTGAAGTAACGGTTCCACAGATGGTATACAAGGAAGCTGTTGAAAATGGTGTAGCTGGAGGCTTCAGTGATGCCATAGCATTGGTTCGTAGATAAAAAATATTGTTTCTGATGGATGAGTCAAGCGGAAGAGCATTTGCTCAAACCCTAGGATTAGACGTCCGAGGGGTCTTTTATGTGATTATATTATCGTTTAGAGAGAAAAAACTCAACAACAAAGAAGCAAAGGAAACTGTTTATACACTTGTGATCAAAGGCTTTCGAGTCGAGCCACATCTTCTAACAGAGTACTCAGAGCGCTAGAATGATTATTGTTTGTTCATTAGGACGTTGAATCTGAAAGCACCATGTAGTCCGAAGGCTTGTTGCCCAGTATCAAACGGTAATGTTCGTTGCCTGTTTTCTTGTCTGTAACCAATTCAACTTTGCCTTGTGCCTCAATCGCCTCGCCGTTTTCTGCTTGTTCACAGAATCTGCCTCGGAACGAAACAAGCTCGGTTATCGGTGCCAACTTGGGTCCCTCAGCAACCAGGACATCTTGCAACTTGTAAGTGCAAGGCGTGAAAAGTGAGTCGAGGCTGTCAGCGATTTTGGCGGTTACTTTTGCGTAGCCACTATTTTTGAAGCACACATCTCCATATTGCTCGCTGATTTCACTCCAGTCCTTCACGAAGCGAACAAAGTAGTCGGTTCCCATGAACTTGCCTTGGAACGCTTTTCGGTTTTCGACTTTTTCGAAGTCCTCGAAGCTCATCTGCGTATCTTTCGAACGAAAGTCGAAGAGCTCCTGCAGCTCACTGCGCGTGTAGGGCTTAAACCCAGAATCCGCCTTTGTGCGCAACCTTTTCAAGGCCTCGTAAGCTTTTCGGCAGTTTTCCACTCCATAAACGAGCGGGTCTATGTCAGACTTTTCAGTGGTTAACCCTGCCATTATTGAACCGGAAATCCCGATGCTGCTCCATGGGATATCTGCCTCTGTTTTGAGCGTTTGAGCAAGATGCAATGCTTTGCCCTCCAAAATTGTGAGGCCCTTAGCTGACCGGAGCGACCAGAGCTTTTCCTCAGGCTTATAATGCTCAGCGATTTCTATCTCTGGAACCTCGCACATAGTTTCGCTAAAGACGGGGTCGAAAACGATGAGGTCTGGGTGGTTTTCCTGTAGGTACTTAAAGCGGTCACCCAAACTGTAGACTTTCTCGTAGGTAGCATCTTTGGTTACCCTTGTGCCTTGAGGCGCTGGAATAAACCTTGGAAAAGCCACAACTTTACCTGATGGGTGAACTAAGCCCTTAACGTCGAAAACAACACCGCTCTTAGTCTTGATTAAATCCCCTTCACGCGCCCTCATATTGATCTCTCTTTCAAATGATTGAGGAATACTTGGATTGCTTTAAGGCTTATTAAGAAATTCTAGAGGAAAATGATTTGGTTTGCCATTTCTTGCTGAGTTCTTGTTTCTGCTATTAGCTTTAGTTTTTTGATAGCTTCGCCTATAGTTAATTTTTGCTGGTGTACATAAATTATGCCGGTGTGCTTTCTGTTCAGAGTAATTTTAAGGAAATCAGCGTCGTGTGTGAAGATTACAGCTTGGTTTAGGCTGGCAATCTTCAGTTGCTCTTCATCTGTTAAACCTAATTTATCTAAATCTTTAGCGGAAAAAGCATTGATACCACGCCTTTTTAGCCTTCAACGATTGCAACGTTGACGCTCTCATCGGCGTAGATTTTGATTTGCAAATTTTCACTTTATTTTTTGGGCTTTACGTGTTTTTTCGATGAATTGTTTATCTTCTTTTATTTTATTATCCATTGCCTCTCTATTTTCGTAATAATATGATAGGGCGTCGTGAATCTGTTCTAGCTTAAGATAGGGGTGGGCGTTTATTATTTCATCTGGTGTTCAATTCATGTATTCATATTCTATTGCCATGTCTACAACCCGTATCCGCGTTCCAGCCACTACTGGGCTGCCATTGCAGATTTCAGAGTTGATTTCAACATAAGGGTGCTCTGTTTTTGTTTGCAATTTCATTCCCACTGCCCTTAAGCTAAATAACGTTAACTTATGAACTCTTAACTTTTATCATGCCATTTCAATACTTTAATTAAGCTTTGACAGACTTTAAGGTCGATGCATCAATGAGCAGCCAAGAAAAAACACAGCACATCTCTAAATGTCTCCAACTGGCGATCCTGCTTGAAGTCAGCGCTGAAAAACCAGGCAACGTCAACCTCTCCAGCAGCTTTGAGGCAACAACTTGTCAGCATTTCTTGGCTTCAGCCGTCGCAGTTGGACCAAGTTTTCAAGAAGCAGCAAATCGCGGAGTGCTGGTAGCAGAGGGCAAACTGGGAGTCAGTGAAGTGGGTTTGGGGCAGCTTATTAGAAACTGCGTTAGTGAAGTTACCTCTTGGCAGAGGGGTGGAAACACGATTTTGGGCACGATAATGCTGTTTGCGCCTATCGCTGTCGCAGCAGGCATGACGCCGACAGGCAAAGATTTTAGCTTAGATTTGGCTGCGTTGCGTCGAAATATCGATTTAGTCGTCAGATCAACTACACCATTGGATTCAGTTTACCTCTATGAGGCAGTAGACATCGCTAACCCCAGCGGATTAGGTAAAGCGCCAGACCTTGACGTAAACGACCCTGCCTCAAAGCAGCGTCTGATACAAGAGAATGTCACACTCTTTGAGGTTTTCAAACTTGGCGCGTCATACGACGATATATGCAGCGAATGGGTCAACAACTTCCCAGTAACATTCAACTTAGCCTTCCCCTACCTGACCGAGCAACTAAAAAGCAAAACCGCAAACACTGCGGTCGTCCAAACATTTTTGAAAATTCTATCCAAACGCCCGGACACGTTTATTGCAAGAAAAGTTGGCAAGGAAATGGCGGGGATAGTGTCATCTGACGCTAAGGCAGTTTTGGAGTTAGGCGGGTTAGAAACCGAGGGTGGTCAGGCAGCTCTCAAACGATTCGACCAAAAACTGCGAGCAACCCAAAACAAATGCAATCCGGGAACAACTGCGGATCTAACTGCTGCAGCGTTGGCACTTTGCACTCTAAGCGGTTATCGTCCCTAACGCTTCAAACAACAGAGACTCCTACCCCAATTTTGGGAATGATTTTTAAAACAGTCAGCTTAGTTTAGAAGATATGTCTCTGAAAGCCTTTGCAAGCATGTTAAAAAATCGTAGGTTTTGGCTTTGGGAGATTGGAGGCGCCATTATTTATGCCATTCCCGCCGCCATTCGGCTTGCAACAGGCAATGTCGTTTTGCCCGTTTTAAGTTTGTTTGAGACTCCTTGGGTAGGTTACTTTATTCCCGGCAACTTGGTTGAGAAGATTTTGGTTAATGCGTTTTTCCCCGGGGGCGCAGGCGGCGTAGCAGGAGAACTCTACCGCTCAAACCTTAAAGGCAAACCTCTTGCCCGACGAGAAAAGTACCTCGCGCGGCTTTATGGCGCTTTACTTCAGACTGCGGTTTGGTCGCTTATCCAACTTTTAGGCGGCGTACTAAACATTGCAGGATCCTGGGGCGGTAACCTCTTCGAATACCCATCAGTTTTTCCCCTAAACTTCCTATTGGCATCGCTATCAATTTTTACACCCGACATAATCAGCTTCATTAAAAACAAATTAACAGCCGCTTCTCAACGAATAAAGCACAGGAAACAGCGTTAAGTTTAATATCCAAAAAACCTCCAATAAAGCTTATTCAGGTGTAAAACATGGCAGGTTTAAGCGTAAACCAAATGGCTTGGCAAATAGCCCAAAAACTTCTTGATAATCCAGAATTCTACGGCGTAGCCGTCTCAAAATCAACTGCAGGAGCCACCATAATCGACGCAGGCATAAACGTCTCTGGCGGCTTTCAAGCAGGCAAAAAACTAACCGAACTCTGTTTAGGAGGCGCCGGCGAAGTCCAACTTGGCTTCAAAACCTACGGCGACTTAACCTTTCCATCTATAACCATAACCACCGACCACCCTGCGATTGCAGCTTTAGGCTCACAGTTCGCCGGTTGGCGCATAAAAGACGGCGACCAAATAGCCATAGGCTCAGGTCCAATCCGAGCGTTAGCGCTCAAACCCAAAGACGTTTTCGAAGAAATCGGCTACAAGGACCAAAGCGACAAAGCCGTGCTAATCTTGGAAAGCAGCACTCTGCCGTCGGACGCGCTTATAGAAAAAGTTACAGGCGCCAGCAACGTTACTGCGCCAAACCTTATCATCGTAGTAGCTCCAACTGCAAGCATCGCAGGTTTAACACAGGTTACAGGCAGAATCGTGGAAGTCGGCATCCACAAGCTTCGCACGCTTGGGCTAAGCCCCAAAACTATCGTTTACGCGATGGGCGTTGCTCCGATCCCCCCGCTTTGCAGAGACTTCGAAGTTGCAATGGCACGGACCAACGATGCTATTCTCTACGGAGGCACCGTATATTGTACAGTAGACTGCGACGACGAGGCATCCCTACAAAAAATCGTGGAACAAGCGCCCTCTGCAGCATCAAAAGATTACGGCAAACCATTCCTACAAATTTTCCGTGAAGCAGACCGAGACTTCTACAAAATCGACCACAACTTGTTCGCCCCAGCAGAACTCATAATCAGCAACTGCAAAACAGGCAACAGCTTCAAAGCAGGACAAATAAACCCAAAGGTTTTAGCAGAATCCTTAGGATTCTAAAATTTTTTCTTCTTTTTCCAAGTTATGCAACAGTTAATTCCGTAATTTAGTTTCGTCTATTTTCTGTTATTTGGGTGTTTGCGGAGGCTTTTGGTAGCTTTTAGTTTTTGTGATAGTTGAGAGGGCTGTAGGAAAAGCTCTGTGAATCGCTATGGCTATTATGAATCCTATTGGTATGGTGTAGAGCGCTATTGTCGCGTTGAATAATGCACTAAAAGGCAAGAATGCTAAGACTGCTCGCTGACCGCCAAATCCTCCAAAAGCGAAAAAGGAACCGAACCCTATCGGCGAGGGTTGAGCTATAAGAAAGTAGTTTGCAACTGTTGTGATTAAAACGCGTGAGGTACTGCCAAGAACTGTAGCGGAAATGCTTAGCCCCAGCTGATGTCGCCTGAGGAAAACGCCTATTTTTTCCTTTGGACATTTGACTGTTGCGATTTTATAGGCGGCATAAACCCCAATTAGCATTGCAAGTTCTGCAATTAAATTGTATAAGGGTCCTGTTGGAAGAACCCCTGGAAACACCGCAAACAAAATTAAGGTATTTAATCCAGCGACGGCTAAACCCGTTTTTGGGCCGATCGTTAGAGCGGCGGCGACAATCGGTATTTCCCAAAGTTGGTAAAAGAGAAACGGTGCAAATGGCGCAGGAATTTTGGGTCCGTATATGTTGAGTGCGGTGGTTAAGGCGACAAAGACTATGATTAGGGCCAGTTCTTTTGTGTTCATTTGTTTTGTCTCTTTGGGGTTGTTCAATCATTAGTTACCTACTTAAGAGTAACTACTCAAAAAAGAGTATGCTTGTCTGAATCTGTGCTTCTAAAGTAAAGAAACCCAATTAATCCAGCGGTTTAACCAACTTCAGCTCGGCTGCCTGCTCTATCAACGTTTCCTTAGTTTTGGAAAAGTAATATATACCGATTTATTGCTAAGTTGCTTTTGGAGGCGTACACTTGGAACGCAAAGAGGCAGTGGCATTACTAAAAGAACTAGGTGAACATAAGTTAATAATCCCAAATTTTGTTCTCATTCAACTGAGCGAAACACCAAATAAATACAACTTAGAGATTAGAGGCAACTTAGACTATGAACAAATTGAATCCTTCTTGAAGGAAAGAGGGTTTTTATTTGAAAGGAATAATAATTGCTTAACGGTTTTTAAGCCCTAACTTACTTTTTTGCCCAACCTGCTTCCATTTGTCTTTCAAACCATCAAATACGCTTGTGTGCTATAGTTAAGGCAGGCAATCATGCGTTTTTTTTCGGAGGCTTCATGAGGTTTTTTTAGTTTTCGTTAACTCAATTTTTGTTTAGAATTTTAGATTTAGTACGAATTAGATTCACTTAAAGTGATTGTTTTTAACGACCTGACAGTTTCTAATTTGATTTTGAAAAATATAGTATTCCAAATACTGAAATACGGCTTAAAAGCAAATGCGACCAATTTTTACTGGGAAGAGAAATGGCGGGCAATAATAGCTCAAATGATAAATCCTGGAAGTCTTTAGAGTTCATAATTAACGTTCTACGAGAACATGAACGTGCATTGAGTAATTCTATCGAAAAGTTGGCAACTGTTGCTGAGAAGGCAGGCGGTTCCACAACCGGGTTAGATACTAAGTTAAGAGATGTTGAAAAAAAAATGGGTCTTCTTCAAAAGGAAATAACAGAACTAAATGGCTACTTGCAAAAAGATCGTAAAAAGGCTCAGTAGGCGCCACAAATGGATAATGCATTTTGACTGAGAGATCACTAATTTTCTTTTAACAAGTTGGAAACATCGCTGTAAAAGTTCTTGAGTATTGATACTTTCTTTAATAATAATTGATTGCGTGAAAAATAAAAGGTACCTGCATTTCCATTGGAAATGTCAGTACAAGCCTTATATCAATAGACAATCGATAACAGTTTGGGGGCAAGAATGCAGCGAAATGAGGCTATTTCGTACCTAAAAAAGCTGATGGGCACGGATATCAATTTCTCGCCTGATTCTATTTTTCTCGAGAGCCAAGGAGACTCTAAAATTGTTAAGATCCGAATAAAAACTCGCGAAAGAGACTTTATAAAAGATCTTGCAAAAAAACTTAATTTAAAGGTTGAGGAAGAAAGCGATAATATTTTAATCTACTCTTAAAAAGCCACGTAAAGAATAGTTTCACAATCTGTACTTGTTGTCTATTTCTATAGTGGCCTTTGATGCCTTGGAGCGGCTTGCTTCAAAATCGAGAAGGTTGCCACGATATCAGCAATTTTGCCCAAATCACAACCTTCTTCTTTGCTAAGGAGGCTGGCAGTTGTTTTTTTTTTCATGTTGTTAGATTTCGGTTTGTCTATGTTCTATTCTTGTTCCAGCCAGTTTCTGGACTTCATCATCGTTTTTCCTGCAACTCTTATGGTCAATGCCCCTTCATAGGGACATTCTTCGACGCATCTCGCGCAAAGTATGCATCTGGATTCAGTTACGTTTCCGCCTTTTTTCTCGTACATCATTGTTGATTGGGTTGGGCAAACACGTTTACAGACGCCACATTTAGTGCACTTTTGCTCGTTTTTATTCAAACGTGTCATGGCGATTTGTTTGAAAGGGGTGAAAGTGCTGAAAAGTGCAGTTAGCCCGCCTAGCGGACAGATTCTGCACCAGAATCGCCTATAGGCTAAAGCTAAAATTGTGACAACAACTAAGACGGCGACATTTATGGATGTAATATAAAAGCCTGTTATCCATAAGGGACCGGTGGCTATTTTCGATATATATGACCACTTCATTTCGCCCAAAACGGATTCAATTAATATGCAAAGAGGTCGCATCGGGCAAACCAAACAGAATGGCTCGTCGAGGGTGCCGACATTGCCGGATTGCCCTGTTGGTCCTGTAGGCGTGGTGCCCGGTATGAGCTGGGCGCCAAAAATGGCGTATGACGCGAAAATGACGCTGAGAATTAAGATAACCGCGATAATGATATATCGTGATTGTGCGATCGCCGCATTTGTTTTTTTGGAAAAATGCAAATGTCGCAATCGTGAGGTTTTGCGAATTCGGGTTAACAAATCCATGTAAAGACCGAAAGGACATAGCCAACCGCAGAAAAGCCTTCCCAAAATTACTGACGCGATTATCAGCAAGGCGATGACTATGCCTATCTTTTCCAAACCAGACGTAGAGTATATTGCGTTGTAGCCGTTTGAGTAGTTCCAGTATGGGAAAATGTAAGCTTGAAGTTGCCAAAGGGCGCAGGTGACTGTTCGCCCATTAGAGTAATAACATGCTAAGGCAGGGACGGAGAAGCCATCTGGAAACTGATTCTTCAAAAAAGAGGCTCCAACCAACAGGCTGCGTGGCGAAGGTCCTATTGGCTGCCATAAGGGTGTGTCAAATGGACCCAAAATAAGCCCCATAAATATTGCAATGACAGAGTTTATTTGAATGAAAAGTCTAAGCGAGCTAACTTTGCTGGTTTTGTTTTTGGCAAGTTTAAGGATGAGGTAGATTCCGACAAGTATTATTGCTGCGAATACGGGCAATGCGATATTACTTGGAAGTTCCCACGTCATCTTTTTAGTCCCATTTTTGTTTTGTTCTCAATTTTTGGCAATTAACTTGGACCGTCACCAGGCTGGTCTCTGGTTTTTACTCTGGTTATGACAGCAATAACTAACGCTATTGCTAATGCAGTTGTTATGGCAATTGCTACGGAATGCTGCTGGTAGAAGGACAAGTTTGAATCTGTTTCACTGTTTCCAAACTCGCCAGAAATAATTGCCGAAGTTGTCGTTGGCGATTGGGTAAGTGTTGTTGGAGTCGCTGAAGTCGAAGCCGAGGTCGATGGAGAAGGCGAGACATTAACAGCGGGAAGCACATTTATCACTGAGACGGTTGCGCTGTTGAAATTAACAACGTAAGCATACGCACAGTTAGGAGTTACAGCCACGCCGTAGGGGCCGCATCCAACGGTTACCGTCGCCGTCACCGTATTCAAAGCCGTGGATATAACAGAAACATTATCGCTGCCATCATTTGTAACATAGGCGTAAGCGCCGTCTGGCGTGATAGCGACATCAAAAGGTTCGCTTCCCACCCTTATCGTCGCAGTTACCGTATTATTAGCCATGTTTATCACGGACACCGAACCGCTACCTGAATTTGTAACATATGCAAATTCGCCTTGAGGCGTAACAGCCACACCGTAAGGGCCACTTCCAACTGTTACCGTCGCTTTTACCGTGTTAGTAGCCGTGTTTATCACGGAGACCGAGCCGCTGCCAAAATTTGTGACGTATGCGTATTCTCCGTTGGGCGTAATGGCGACACTTTGAGGAGTGCCCCCGACTGTTATTGCGGCTGTAACTGTGTTCGAAGTGGTGTTAATCACTGAGACTGAATCGCTGCCAAAATTTGTAACATATGCGAATTCGCCGTTAGGCGTAATGGCTATGCCGAAAGGACCGTTTCCAACGGTTACGGTCGCCGTCACCTTGTCGGTAGCCGTGCTTATTACCGATACCGAACTGCTGCCCCCATTTGTAACATATGCATATTCACCATTGGGTGTTATAGCTACAGCAAAAGGGCTGTTTTCGCCGGTTATTTTTGAGGTAACCTTGTTTGTAGCCGTGCTTATCACTGAGACTGAACCGCTACCGCCATTCGTGACATAGGCATATTGGCCGTTGGGCGTTAAAGCCACACTAAAAGGCTCGTTTAAACCTGTTATCGTCGCGGTCACCGCTTGGGCTCGGACTATCTGAGGCAGTAATGAGAAGGCACAGAGAAAGATGATGAAGAGAAAGATGCAGCTGGCTCTCAAAGTCTTTGTTATTGCTCGCTTCATTCTTTCACTGGCTTTCAAAATCTTTCACATGCGATGGGCAAAAACGAAAGGGTGTAAAGTGAGTTTTGGCAAACAAAATCGGAGTCAAGTTGTAAAGAACAATAATGTAGACTGCTGTTACGTCGCTTTTTTTCATGGGTTTTCCAATCTGCTATCAGGTTACTAATGGAATAAAAGATTATTCGTCAAGGTTTCTTGACTAAGGAACTTTTTTGTGTAGTCAAGATTTCTTGACTGAAAATTCGATGTGAATTGCTTGAGTTGTTTCGGGCAAAGCTTGCCACGGGTCACTTGTACCTTTTTTGTTCTGCAACTTTCTCGCCCCTTACCAACAATTTTTGTTTTCTCCACAAATAGAGGCGAGTAGATCTAATTAGAAGCAATGGGCTGTGAGATTTATCCAAAAAAAGCGCCCAGTTGCGCTTGCTTAACAACGGTTTTCACCTTAGCTTTCTTTTGCTCTTCAGATAATAGCCCTAATCTCTCTATTAGCTGCAGGCAGTTTCTGGCGCATAACCATGATAGTGATTGTTAAAGTACCCGTAAACTTTCTTAAGGGAGGCTGCAGCTTGCTCGACTTTTGGCACCCAAGGTTCCAGCTCCTCTTTACTGTAGAGATAGTCAAACCATATTTCTTGTCCGTGACCATGCCAACGGAAATATGCAAAATCAGCTGTTAGATGTATTTCAGGCGGAAGAAGCGGTTCATCTACATTTGTATATGCAATTTGGTAATCTTTCAAAGCTTAAACGTTTCAGTCGCGGGCATCAACCAAGTTACATTTCTAAACTCTACTGCATACCTGAATACTGGGTCAAGCATTTGAAAAAAAGCTTCAAATTTTGGGGGTTGTAGGTATATTTTGGTGGTAGCTGGATTAGTAAGCAAGCTAATTTGCCGCCCAACTGAAGTGGACGCATTAAATCCAAAAAGGTTTCTAACTCAGTTTTAACATCTTTTTTCAATCCCAGAATATTATCCTGAGTTATTGTTTTAGGTAGCTTGGCACTAAAAACAAAGTCACTTGGAGAATATTTTAGCCAACCCATAACTGTGCCTTTGGATGGGTTGCGGTAGAATGTTGAGTCTATTTCAGCGGTCTTGAAAACTCTTGAGTAAGCTCTGAGTTTACTCTGTTCCGTTCTTTTCTCGTAAAAATTGCCTTCCCATTCCTTGTAGCTCCAGCCGCATGTCCCCCGAAAAATGTTCTCTTTGCTCAAATTACCCCTCTTAGCTCATTTATTACCTCATCTAAGCTAGAATATGTCTTGTTTGGTATTTTGTTTAAAGCTTCCGAGAGATGCTCTCTCCTGTTTTCTGCTACATCGATGACTTTCCAGCCTTGCTCAACAATTAACTCTGATTTTGTCACTGGGAATTTGGTATCTTCAGCCAGTACGACTTTGGCTGATTCAGCACCTGTGTAAGAAGTAATTGGTAGAAAGGTGCCATTTTCCTTAAACCGCTTGAATCTAGCAGCGTCGGAGTTCATTCTTATTCCATGATATGACAATATCACCTTCGTGGACTTGGTGCTTTGGGCGTGTTTGTCTATTTGTTCCAGCTCATTATCGGTGAATTGATAGAGGTTGTGCTGTCCTTTCCCAAACAAACGCGAATAAGTAACATCCAAATTATAGCTTGGCTTGTCCCTTGACAAATCTACACAGTGAATCATGCCAAAGTCCCGCATAAGGTTAACAACAGATTGAGTTATCGGTGCTCGGTACTCCCAAACAAGCTGTAACCCTTTCAGATTTAAGGATGAAAAAAAATCCCTCGCGTCGCATAGACTCTTTTGATCCAACACATATTTAGCGGGAGTCTCCAGCACCAGATATTGGCTTCTAAGTCTGTCACAGTAAGCTCTCATCTGATAGAAAATCTCATACGCTTGATTAATTGGTCTCAGCCCAAAATTGTGAGTCAAATCCTGGTGGCATCGCACTGAAAAGGTAAAGTCGCTTGGGACGCTTCTTCTCCAGTTTTCAACCGTTTGAATGCTTGGTAACTCATAAAAAGTATAGTTGACCTCGACAAAGTTGAATATCCTGCTGTAAGTTTTAAGCGAGGGTTTGTTGCCCACTTTAAAATAGGCCCAACCACCAGTCCCAACAAGATAATCTATCATTCTTCGTATTCTTCCCATTTTTGGAAATAATTCGGTATTAAGTTAAATGAGCGTTTTCTGAGCGTTAGCTCATGTTATTGGCAAGAGGATTATCCGCTAAACCATTTCATATACCACTTGAAGTTATCGCATTCATCATTTGAAGCACATTGCAGACAGGCAACTCTTCGTGAGCTTCCTTTATTGCATCATTGAGTTTCTTCATAGTCTCCGCATCAAGTCCTAAACGCTCTACTCGTCTCCTAAACTCGCCCGTCAAAATATTAGTCCTCTCAATCATTATAGTTCTTGAAGTAAATAAAAACTAATTTAGCATTCAGAGGAGTGCGGTTTGTTGTAAGAGGGTTAGAATCCCAATAGGCTCTTTTGTTTTTGCTCTCGCACCAAGTTATAGAGCGATTCTGCGGTGTAACCCTCAAAACTTAGCAAGTTTGCCGTTGAAGAGTAAAGCAACATGAGGTATTTTTGCACATCAGGTTCTGCGCCCTTTTCAATTAGTTCAGCTGCTTTAACCCTGCGTTCATGTCGCTTGTCTTTAGAATGGGTGAATAGAAATTTTACACTGTTTCCAGCATGCACTTCCGCGCCTTCTTTAATCAGTTGCTCAGCTGCGATGACTTGACTAACATGTTGATGGTATTTCTCCGGCTTTTTTGACATACGCTTAGTTACAATCAAATCCTCGATGGGTACTTCGTCGTTTAATAATTTCTGGCGATACCTTCGTACAATGTCCAATGCGGACGGAATTTTAGTGTGCAGTTCAGCGGTGTTGTTTGCGGTTGCCAAGGTGTTAATCATTTCTGTTTGGGCGCTAAATATGAAGTTGGGCGTGTCTCTTCGTCGGATTTCTAAGCCTCTTATTTTGATTTTTCCAACTTCCATTACGCCATAATAGCGGTTCAATACGCCTACCCGTGGATGAGTCTTCGAGGGCAAGAAAACAATCCATTTGTATCGGCCTTCAAAACTAATAGGTATCCCTGACTGCTCAGTTATGACTTTGCAGATGTTCTCATAATCCTCCAAGCAGCCTCCTGGTTTCTTAAGCCAAAGAGAATCCACGATGCCGTGAACGACCTCAAACCCATACTCTTCAGCAGTATGTGACGCCTTAAGCAAGGCTTCTCTTCCAAACGCACACACCCCAATGTGGCCATCTACCGTGCCGAATTTGGCGTTTTTATAGCCTAAGTATCCAAAGCATGTGACTAAGATCCATTTGAGCGCTATCTGCCGGTTATCATAAACTTCTCGGAGATGTGGGTCTGAGGCTTCCTTTTTCATCTTCTTGTAGTAAAGGCGTTTGTCGACTACAAACCGCAGGGTTTTGGGAACTATGCCGGTTCGTTTGGTGCATATGTGATAGTTGAGTTCCGGGATGCGTATGGGTGAATCTGGGCAGCATTTGCAGAGCACCGTTTCGGCTGAAATGTTATTGTTTGCCATAATGCTTGGATACATACTGCTAAAATCCACTTCTCCAACAAAGTCGTGGGCGCCAACTCGGGGTTCATAGACAAATCCTCCACGATCGCCTACAAGCAGTTCAAATGCTGATTTGAACGTTTCAGGTATGCTTTTGTTTCTTGGAATCAACACGTCGTCTTTTATGGCTTGGTAGAACTGGAGTGAGGACATGCTTGAGCCGATGGAGTTGCGGGCAGCTGTATGCAGTGGCACCCGACAGGTTCTTGCAATCTCGATTAATCCGTCGAGTCCAGCTTCAGACAAAATGAAGGTGTTGCTTTGGTCAATGTGGATTCTTCCGTAAAGTCGAATGGGGCCAGCTCGGTAAAAAGTGCGGCCATAAGAAAAGAAAGTTTTACCCGAAGGCGTCTTTGAAGAAAACGGCGTGCCGTCCCTGCTTAAAGTAAACGTGTCAATAACGTTGTTTATGGTTGCTCGCTCCGTTAGGTAGGGAAAAAGGTGCGAGTCGCCTCCGAAAGTAACTAAAATGTCGGGGTCAAGATCTTTGACTATCTTTACAAGCTGGATTAGTTTTTCTGCTTCATCGCCGGAATCAATCTGTATTTCCTTCTGATCCTGATTAACATGGATTGTGCCTATGGGGTCTTTGAAGTCGGCGATTTTGTTTGTTTTAGCGATTTCCACATCTAATTTCAATACTCTTAGAGGCGGAATAGTGTAGTCAGTGCTGGCAACTGAATCAAGTAAAGTATATTGAAGACCTGTCTTTTCGGCTTTCACTTCTAGAAACGCTAAAGGAAAGATGTCATGGCTAAAAAAGTACGCTCGATCTCCTTTCAAGTCACAGTTGGAAACCTGATACCGCATGTNNCATGTAATCACCCAGACGCAAAATGTTGTTTGTTAAGGTCGCTGTTTTTCTGCAATCTCTAAGTGCAAGTTCAAGAACTTTGGTTTTCTCTGAATCCGTTGGTTGAGCATACTTGTAGGTAAAATTCCATTTTGCCACATCTGGATTGTTGTATAATCGGCCAATTAAAGAGTCAACACTTTCCTGAGTGGATGAAACATAAATTTTAGGTTGGAATCTGTCCGTTAAACGTAATCGCTGTCCTGCTTCACTTATGACCCAGACGGCGATTTCGCCTTCGCCTGAAGGGTAAGCATCGAATATCCAGCCTTTAATCTTACAAGGACTACTAATTGATAGCATACAACTCCCTCAAACTCTAAATACACAACGGTTCTATGCGGAATGAGCCGAAGGACTCCGCTTATACCCAAAATTCTTTAAAAAGAAATCGCCGAAACGAATTAACGGCGCAGTAGAGGGGAAGGTGAAAATGAAAGTCGAAAGTATCCAATTTTGGCCAACAAAAAGATATCAAAGTTGAAGCTATGATTGGAAACATTGGCCTAACGGCAAAATGGTTCCCTGGCATTCGAAAAAATGTAAAGCTTATATGTTAAAAGCAGTATAGGAAATTAGGGTTTTGAATGAATAAAAAAATTTTAGTTCTTGTTTTTTCGTTAGTTCTTTTAGCATCCATTTTTTACATGACAAATTTAATCTCAGTTAAGGCTGATAGTGTTGTAGTGGTATCAAGTAGCGCCTTTATTGATTCATCAGGGGATTACCAAATAGTAGGCGAAGTGCTGAATACAGGCTCAGGCACTGTTGATAATGTACAGATAACAGCAAACTATTATGATTCACACAACAATTTAGTTGATACTCAATCCGACTATGCTTTATTAAATTACATGCAACCTAACGCTAAATCGCCCTTCGAAATTACAGAAAACGCTGGAACAATTGTACCGCAAATTAGCACCTACACACTGCAAGTGTCATCTGAAAGCAGTAGCATAATCGAGCAAGGCTTAGTAATTATTTCCAACAGTTCTTCAACAGATTCTTCTGGAAACTTTAACATTGACGGACAGATTCAAAACGTAGGTACTGTAGCGTCAAGTAATAACGAAGTTTATGTAACTTGCTATAATTCAAGTGGAACAGTGGTTGATGTTGGAACAGCTTATACTGATACTGATCCTATTGCTCCTAGCAGTACATCCACTTTTGAGATATCCATTACTGATTTATCACAGGTTCCATTGATTGCGAGTTACTTCTTAACAGCTCAATCAAGCGATTATGCATTAGTTTCAGCAAACTCAGTGGTTTCCCCAACTCAAACACCCCTATCCACTACAACTTCCACACCTGTCACACCAGAGTTTCCACCGATAACTGTCATAGCCTTATTCATGACAATGTTGCTTCTCAGTACCATCACGTTTGCAGTAAGGAAGCGAAAGATAGGCAAAAAATAAACAACATCTTTCTTTTTTTAATTTTAGTTAAGTGTTAAATCTATTTACTTAGTTAAGCCCGAAGCGTTTATGTCTCGTCAACAACTTCTCCAAGCCATGCTGTATTTCATTTATCATTTCTATTGCAGTCGTTGATAGAAAGCAGAAATATTGATATAGAAAAATTCAATATGCAAAAAAAGTTTTACTTACACTTTTAAAGGAAAAAGATTTTGCTTAAGAACGAAAGAAAAAGCTACCGCGCTTTTTCCTGTTAGGAGTGGCGCCGTCAAAAGGACTCGCACCTCCAGAGAAACATTTGTGCTGTCTTTTTTCCTTTTTCGAGTTTTCTATTGAACAGTTTTTGCTTAATTTGAAATTTAGCAAACTGTGCTATAGATAACTTATTTTTTGTCGAAATTAGAAACTGCGTTTGCAGGAATCGATATTATGAATTTTGCACCTTTTCCGGGTTCACCCTTTTCTGTAAGGGTCCAGTCGTAGACATCCATCATCTTCTTTATGAAGAATAAGCCAAAGCCTGTGCTGCCCCCGGTGCTAAAACCTTCCTTGAAGAGCTTTGATTTATTCTCAGTCGGGATGCCGATACCATCATCCTCGTAAATCAGGCACAACCCACCCGACTCTTCCAGCTCAAAGTATACTTTTATTGTTGTGGCTTTTGCACCGTATTTTCTTGTGTTGTCAATAAAATTGTAGAATAGTTGTCTAAGGAACGAATCAGCCAGCACACTTGTGCCATTACAGTCATTAACTACCTTTATTGTTAAGCCTGAGAAAAGAGCCGCAGCCTCATCCACAGCCTTCCCCGCATCAACAAAAGTTAGCTCTTCAACACCCAACTGCTCATACATTCGGGCAGCCTCAAAAATCTTCACCGAATCCGCAACAACCTGCTCAATTTTACCCAATCCCTCAGCAATATCCATCTGACCGGCATACTTCTTCTTGAGCAAATACGTGTAACCATTCACCGCGGACAACTTATTGCGAACATCATGCCTCGTCAAGCTGCCCACCACACGCAACTTCTCATTCATCACCTCAATTCTATCATTGGTATCCTTTAGTTTCTTCTCTGCGACTTTTCTTTCTCTGGCATCTCTAGCAACACTAAGGATTAATTTTTTGCCTTCCAAATCAATTAGGCGCGCATGGACATCTACAGGCAACAAGGACTTGTCCTTGCATACTTCTACAGCTTCGAAAACTGCGCCACCATTCTTAAGCAACTCGTCAATTCTAAGTTTAACTAATTGTGCAGATTCAGGAGAATTAAGATCTTGAATCTTAATTTTAGTCATTTCGTCTTTACTGTAGCCGCGGCACTTGTACGCTGCCTCATTAAAGGTAACAATGTTTCCTTCCATATCAAGGACAAAAATCGAGTCAGTCGCTAAATCAAAAATGCCGGCTGCTATTTTTAGTTGTTCTTCCACTTTTTTGCGTTCAGTGATGTTTCGAGCGATTGCTAAAGTTGCTGATTTTCCATGATAAGTTACGAGGCTGGAGCTGATCTCGACCGAAATATTCTTTCCGTCTTTGGTGGTGTGTACTGTTTCGAAAACCTGCGTCTCACCCGAAACCACGTGACTCGTGAGATCTTTAACTTGCTCTGAACTCAAATAATTATCGATGCCCTTAATTCCTAAAGACAGCAACTCTTCTTTAGAATACCCTAACATTTCAACAGCAGCATTGTTTAGGTCAAGAAAGTTTCCTTCAAAATCAATAACCCATGCTGATTCATCCATGCCGTTAATCAAGTTTCGGTAATTTGCCTCACTTTCCCTCAAAGCCTCTCCCGCTTTCTTGCGTTCAGTGATGTCTCGTTCAACTGATACTAAGAAATTCTTTGAACCAACTTTTACTTTCTTAATTGAGACCTCGGCGTTGATTGTTGAGCCGTCTTTGCGGCGATGCTTTGATTCGAATATTAATTTTTCATTGTTTAGAAGTTTTTTTACTCGGTCCATTACTTGTTCGTTGCCGCTGTTCTCATCTAGAAACGTAATGGGTTTGCCTATGATTTCTTCTCGGGTGTAGCCGTGAATTTGTAGAGCGGAAGTGTTGGCGTCATAGATTATGGGAACACCTGTCGGAGGAACTTCCAAAATTAAGATATAGTCGCCTGCTTGCTCGAAGAGCGTTTTGTATTTTTCTTCGCTTTCTTGGAGGTGTTGCTCTGCTCTCTTGCGCTCGGTGATATCTAAAAAGGCGGCCTGTTCACTTTTCTGTCCATTATGTTCAATGAGGTTTGCGCTTGCTTCCAACCATGTTGTTGAACCATCCTTTCGGATTCCGCGAACCTCGTAGATAGATTCAACTTTTTTTCCGGCCAAGCGTTGACCAAAACGGTTAAAAAAACTCATCCGATCATCAGGATGAATCAGTTTCGGTATATCTTCTGGAGAGAGCGCGACTAGCTCTTCTGGGGAATATCCCGTGAGTTTTCCCATTGCTGCGTTTGCGAAAACAAACCGTGCAGGCGGACCTTGGACAATGACTATGCCCAGCAAAGTGTTTTCCACTATATTGCGGTACTTTGACTCAAACTCAAAATGAAGCCTTTTGAATGTCTTGCGCTCTACAGTATTAACCAAAGCATATGAGAGCTCTCCATAAACCGTTTCTGGGTTGCCCTGCTTGTTTATGTAGGCGTCTGCGCCAAGGTTTAGTGCTTTTATCGCTACTTCTTCTCTGCCTTTACCAGTAAACAGAATGAATGGAGTTTCATTCTTCTGCTCTTTTAGCTCTTTTAGAAATTGGAGACCGTTTTTCTGGGGCATTTCGTAATCTGAAATAACAACGTCGTATTGTCCAGTTGATAGTTTCTTGAAGGCTTCATCAACACAGGAGGCATTGTCAATCTCAAAATTGCCTGTATCCATAAGCAATAGCTTTGAGATTTCCAGGATATTGGGGTCATCGTCAACATGCAAAACGCGGATAACGCTCTTCCTATCTGAAACTGCCAAGTCAGATGCTTCTACCATTATCCTGCTCTGTTCGACGTTTTGTATTAACCGCACCCCGGGTTAACTGAGTGAACGAACTGGAAATAAATCCATTATGAATTTGAAGTATAGAAGTCACCGAAAGCCCAAATTTTGAATATATGCTTTATATATCCAAAATGTTGTGGCTATTTGCATTCTCTAATTGTGGAAGGGCGCTTTTTCTATCTCGTCTCTTTGAAGCAGCAATTACAGTTCAGGCATGTGTAAACTTCGATATGAAAAAAACTGTTCTCTAATTGCCTGTCAGGTTTAGAAACTTGTTTACTGCAATTGGGACAAATGGCCAAATAAACCCTACCTTAAATCAACAACCTGATCTCAATGCATAAAGTTATTTTAAGTTTTGTGCGTAATAGAAGGATACGACAATTCGAAGCTCACCATTTTTTGTTTAGAACCACGCAAGGAGAAGTAGAAATTATTTCAGAGGTCTCGTTAGATGAGAAATTGACGTTTTACAAATTATTTTTTTCGGGTTTCTTGCGTTCAGTAATTTCTGTGACCCGCCCTCTGATAAAAGTGACCTTTATGCTTTTTTCGTAAAAGATGGCCCATTTTAGGTTTAAGTTTTGGTCTTTGTTTTCTTTCTGACATAGAATGCTAAGACAATAATGATAACCAATAGAAACGCAATAACAACAAGAGATGCCGCCGCTATTAGAAAAAGATAGTTTGACCCGCCAGCGGCGTGGGTTAGAGTCGATTGTGGAGTTGAAGCTGATGGCGCAGGTGTAGGACTTAGGGGAATGTTATTTGGCACGGTTACTGTTTGAGTGGTACTCCAATTGCCTGTTTGACCGACAAATGAATAAGCGTTGTAATCCGCTATGTAAGGCGGATTTGGGTTATAAGCCACAAATGTCGAGCTAACATATCCAGTCATTACTTCAACTTGAATATCGGTTTGAGCGCCGACAGGAATCGCACCATCTTCTACGCTAAGGGAGATGTTTGTGTAATTAGGATCCAGAGATTGTTGTGGAAATTCTTCAGCGGAGTAAAGCGTTTCCCAATTATCTGTTTGGGCGTGGGGTTTTATTTGGATGTTATAATAGATGTTGACGGTATTTCCCGATGAATCGGTATAAGTGGTAAAGGGTTGATTCTTGATTGTTACTACCACGTTGGGATATTCTATAATGTAGCCAAGTTGAGCTACAATCTGTCCTGAACTCTGGTTTAGCGAGTAAGTTGTAGGCACAGTGTAAGGTGGACCGGCAAGNNGTATTGGTGAAGATGTGGGTGTCTGAGCAAATGCCAGTTTAACCGTAATTAGACTTAGAGTTGAGGTAGCCATAATTACAATCAGAATTAACGCAAAACTCTTGCTAATACTGCCCCTATAAGGACGTTTGTAACTAGCTTGGGATAAAAGGATTTTCGTAAAAGTTTCTTGACTGCTTTTAGTCAAGTTTTCTTTACTAAGCGCACGCGAAATCGGGCTCCGTTTGAGAGACGGGTAATAATCAATTCCTAGAACAATTGTTCATAAAGTAATTGTTAACGCCGAAAAATCTGGCAAAGTTATTTATATAATAAGTAACAAACTNNGCTATAGCTTGTTCGGTTCGTAGTATGCTATAAAATGAAAGGTTGATGGAAACGTATGAAAATCAAAATTTGGAAGCTCTTAAGTTTAGTCTTTATTATGATTAGTGTCTTGGCGATTGCTGGTACAGTTCACTCTATCGCAGTAACCAAAACGATAACAGTGGGTAACCCCGGTACATCTTCTCCTTATGATTATTATGCGGCTTATGATTCTGGCAATAATGAAGTATATGTATCCAATGAGGGCGTTGCCACGGTATCGGTTATATCCGACAGCACAAACGCTGTGATTGCAACCGTGCCCATGAGATTCTCTCCTGGCGCTATAGCTTACGATTATGGTAAAGGCGAGCTGTTCGTAGACAACGGAGGCCCCACCACGACTCTCGGAACAGTTTCAGTCATATCGGACAAAACAAATACTGTTGTTGCAAACGTGACCGTCGGAACTACACCTGTAGGGATAGCTTATGATCCCAGCAAGGGCGAGATATTTGTAACAAATTCTGGCGACCAACCCCCAGACGTCTCAGTTATATCGGACAGCACAAATACT
>PLSP01000034.1 GCA_003165195.1 Candidatus Bathyarchaeota archaeon
ATGGTGCCCATGTTGATGGCGAATATTATTGTTTACATCATCCTGAGGCTTTACGGGTTGAATTCAAAGTTAAATGTCACTGTCGCAAACCCCAGCCTGGGCTAATCTTGAAAGCGGCAAAAGAGCTTGAGTTGAAAACCTCTAAGTGCTACATGATTGGGGATGGCTTGACTGACATTAAAGCTGGGCAGGCTGTCAGCTGCAAATCTATTTTGATTGGACAGCTAAAGNNGGAAACCATGGCGGTTAAACCAGATATCATTACATCCAGTCTGCTTGATGCGAGTAAAATTATTGAAAAAGAAATGAAAGATAATGTGCAAATATTCGTTGACACAACAAATTTTAAAGAAATAAAGGAAAGTAGCGAAAAAATTAGGACAGGAGTTAGTTAGATGGTTGAGTTCTTCATTGACACCGCGAATGTAAAAGAAATAAAAGAAATTCTCCCTTGGGGCATCCTAACTATGAATTATCAAAAATTATATTGAAAGAGGAAAAGGATGTCCCAAATCATTACTAATGTAAACGTGAAAGAAACTGAAAAAACTATTCGAATTCCTACTGACAATTTAATTAGAATGGTCGTCAATCGATCTTTTATGAGTTTATCTAAGCGAGTTTGGAAACATTTCGATGCATCTGAGCAAAAGAGAATCTGTAGGGTTTGTGGATTTGAGAAACCATTAGATCAATTTCAGAAGACAATGCCTTACAAGGGGCATGTCTATCACCGAAGGGTTTGCTTAGACTGTAGAAGACCGTCAATGCTTGTTTTGGGGAAGCGTTGGGGTAGAAGCCACAAAAATAGGCGGCTTGAGATTGGAAGAAGGCATAACATCCGAAGGTTTACGAAGACCAGAGGAACCTTCGAGTGTGAGTTTCATAAAGTTATTGAGGCAGAGTTTCTTGGAGCTTGTCCTATTCATAAATTACATCCTGATTATTATTGCAACGGCAAGTTTATCGAAATCAAACGCGGAACTACCAAGAAAGAATATATTTGGAATCGCCAATGTGCCCACTTTCCCGGCATTTTCTTCCGAGAAAGTCGCAAGGACTTGGATACGCAAATAGCGCTGTATCCTAAACCATTGATAGTCATTATTTTTGACAAGGACAGCAGAAAAGAAATAGCAAGAAAGGAGTTTAATTAGGAATGGTAGAATTCTTTATAGACACAGCTTCAGTGGAAGAAATAAAAAATTTTCTCCCTTGGAATGTAATATCTGGAACGACCACAAATCAGAAAATCTTTTCCTGTGAGAAAGGGATAAACTTCAAAGACAGAGTCAAAGAAATCCTCTCAGTGATTGATGCACCGCTTAGCATAGAGGTCACTAAAACCGGCGAAAACGACGAGGCGTTGATTGCTGAGGCAAAGGAATACTCAAGTTGGAGCCCAAAAAACATCGTCATCAAGATCCCGATGTTTGGCAACGGGCGAGGGCTAATCTTGGCTAGCAAGTTGCACAAGGAAAAAATTAAGACAAATGTCACCTGTCTCATTACTACTAATCAAGTTGTTTTGGCCGCTCTATCAGGCGCAACATACGCAAGCATATTCTATTGTCGTGTCCGCGATGCAGGCGGTGATCCAGCTAAAGTAGTCCAAGACAGCAAACGCATCATAGCAGAAAGCAAGTTAGCTACAAAAATAATTGTTGGCAGCATAAGAAGCCCCGACGACGTTGCACAAGCAGTAGCCGCAGGCGCAGACATCATAACAATAACGCCCAAAGTCCTGTTACAGATGCCCTTTAGCCAAAAGACCGAGGACACAATCAAAGAATTCGACCAAGCATGGCTCGAATTCAAAGCCTCCTGCAAAGAATAACGCAGCAGAAAGACCACAAACGTTTAAAGTCGCTCTTTTGACATGGTAAGATTGTGTTGAATGTTGGAAACTGAGATCGTCGTAAAAAAGAAGGGTCAGACTACTATTCCTGTCAGAATCCGTAAGAAATTCAACATAGAAGAGGGAACACGACTTCAAGTGATTGAAACACAGGATAGCATAATACTGAAACCTAAAAAATCATTTTGGGATATGCTGGGCGCATATTCTGAATTTGGAACACCTGAAGACGTAAAAAAAGAACTTGATAAACTCAGGCATGAAGACGAATAAAGCAGTATACGATACCCGGTTCTTTGCGGAATCTTACTATTCCAAAGATGAATCGTTACTTAAAAGAATACGCATGCACAGAATGCGAAAAAGGTACATTTCAGCAGTTGTTATTCATGAAGTGTACACTCTTGCCATATCACGCGAAGGTCGAGATGTCGCAAAAATAAAAATCGCTAACTTATTGGAAGAGTTTGAAGTAATTCCTGTTGACGAGTCAATAGCACAAGCATCGGCGGAACTAAGACAAAAATACAAGCTTCCGATGGGAGACAGCATGATTGCCGCCACAGCCTCAGCCCTTAAAATGGTCCTAATCTCAGATGACCCCCACTTTAAGCAAATAAAAGAAATAGAAACCACTTGGATCTGAAACATAGTGCCTGAAAAAGTAATTGAAAAAATATTCGAAGCTCCCCAGATAACTGCTGAGGAATATAAAAAATACAATGGCAAAGACGTCGCGATTTATAAGGGCAAAATAGTTGCTGATGGTAAAACCTCAAGCGAAGTCATGAAAAAAGCCTTGGAAAAGTATCCAAATGCAACTATGGAAGAAATAGAAATTTTCTACGTCCAAATTGCAGATTTACTGATACTTTAAAATGAGACTTCAAAAAGAGAAATCACACTGCGTCCATGAAAGATTAGTCTCTAATATGGCTGAATGATGAAAGGATAGGTATGAAGAGTAAGCTTAAGGTTAAGTACAGTCCTGATGCAGACGCAATGATCATTACCGTTGGGTCCGGTAGACCAGACCACGGCGACGAGAAGGCTCCAGGGGTCATAATGCATTATGACAAGAATAATGAACTTGTTGAAATTGAAATATTGGACGCCAGCGAATTAATTTCTGCGACCGTACGTCAAATGGCTAAGACAACTAAAAAAGCATTGATTCACGCGGAAGCATCCAGTAGTTGTTAAAGTTAATTCCAATACACGTCTTGAGATATTTGAAACAGACGAAGGAATACTTTTGAAACCTAAAAAGTCATTTTGGGACACGATAGGTTCAGGATCCAAGTTTGCTACGGTTAAGGAAATGAATAAGTTGCTCTACAAGCTCAGGCACGACGATGAAACAAAATAGAGTGTGCGTGATGATTGGAAGTAAAAACAAAGACGCTTGAAGAATTCAAAGTTAAGTTAGAAGCAATCAAGCTAGAGCTTAAGAGGCGTTACAAAGTTGAAACAATAGCTATCTTTGGCTCTTACTCCAGAGGACAGCAAACAGAGAAAAGTGATTTGGACCTTTTAGTTTCTTTTTCCGAACCGATTGGTGTTTACAAGTTTGCCGAAGTAGAAAAATTCATCAGCAATAAGCTAGGAATAAAAGTCGATCTGGTAGAGAAGGGCGCTCTTTTACCCATGATTAAGAAGCAGGTCTTAACCGAGATAATTGTTGTATGACCAAGAAAAAGCGTTATAAGCTGAAAAATTGATTAAATGCTTGGGAAACCGATGACAATCGAAGTTGATTTAAAAGAAATAAAGTCGCTTCTTTCTGAAGTTAACAGCAAACTTGATTCGTTACTGGAAGCAAAAGACACGTATGTCCTAATGGCTCTGGAAGAGAATTCACTTAAGGATTTTCTGGAAAATGAACCCGATATTTACTCAGTTAAAGACGTCAAGGCAAAGGTCAAGGGTAATTGAGGGAAAAAATGCAGGGAACTGCTAGTTGCAACATAATTGAAGTTGATAAGAAAATTGTTGGTTCCATAGAGCTACCTAAAACCTTGGTTTTATATACGGGGGATGCTGCCCACTTTGTTCTGTCAGTCAAGCCCCTTGACAGCTTAGAGAAAACCGCTCTAACTACAACCCGCGCATCTGTGGCTGTTGAGCAGAATAAATATTTGATTAAAGTTCCTGCGAAAATCTATAACTTTTACAAGATGGACGAGAGCGACTACACCATTATGGTTTCAAATAAAGACCCGCTTACGATCATAATTGCGGTTTGAAACAGACGCAGCTAACTTTTCCAGGAGATTGAAATAAAGATGGTTATCGACCCGTTCTTGATAGTGGAAAACGCTCTGTCTTGTGCTAAAAAGCTAAAATTGCCTCAAAAAATGGTGTCTGTTGACTACGATGATGAAGCGGATGTTCTGTATGTTAAATTTAAGCATGCAAAAATCGTGGACAATGATTCAATTGATGACAAAGGGCTGATTATCGCATCTTTAGACGAACATGGAAAAATAATCGGGTTAACAATCATGGATGCTTCAACATTCTCCCAAAAATGCAAGAATTAGCGCATTCTGTTTTTATTTATTCGAGACGCTGCAAACTTGAATCTGGACTAGACTCCAAATATCCTGCAAAAAAGTGAAGTCATAAGTTGTACGCTATTGTTCTTGCTGGTGGATATGCAAAACGTCTCTGGCCGCTCACCTTAGACACACCAAAGGCACTCCTTCCTATAGCTGGTAAACCCATCCTTGACTACATCCTGGAAAAACTGGAAGCCCTCAACCCGCCCCTAACAAGGATTGTGCTCTCAACGAACCAGCATTTCCAGCCCCAATTCAAGCAGTGGCTAAGCAGCCGTCCATACCGAAACGTTGTCTTGTTGCCTGATGAATCGGACAGTGAAGTGCAAAAGCCAGGTGCCATCAAAGCAATGGCTAACATTACAGCTTTTGCAGACGAGGACGACGTTTTGGTTATAGCTGGCGATGGCATGTTCAACGACGATCTTTCAGGCATGATGAAAGCTTTTTACAAGAAAAAAACCCCCGTTGTCGCTGTTTATCCCGTTAAGAGTCTGGAAGAAGCCAAAAGATGTGCGGTGATATCGGCAGACAAAACGGGAAAAATAACTGCGTTCGCCGAAAAGCCAAAAGAGCCAAAAACTACGCAGGTTTGCGGTGCAGTGTACGCTTTTCCTAAAACGGTGAAAAATCGGCTGGCAGAATATTTAGCAGAGGAGTTACCTGCGGACCAGCCTGGCCGATTCGTGGAGTGGCTATACAAGAAAGAACCAGTTTACGGTTACTTCTTAAAAGATTACCTGTGGGACATAGGAACCCACGAAGCCTACAAAGAATGCAACGAGCATTTCGGTAACTGCAAATAACCAAGGAAAAAAAAGAAAAGAGGTATGGAAAAATGAAAGCTATTGTAACTGGCGGCGCGGGCTTCATCGGAAGCCATGTCGTTGACCGACTAGTAAGCGACGGGTACTCCGTCACAGTAATCGACAATATGACCTGCGGAACGCTGGAAAACTTAAAACAACACAAAGACAACCCAAAAGTAAAAGTCTACAACACTGACATCAGAGACGCAGAAGCACTCAACAAAATCTTCGCCGGACACGACGCCGTATTTCATCTGGCAGCACAAGCAAACATCCGAAAAAGCGCCGTCGACCACAAATCCGACTTAGACAACAACCTAGTAGGAACCATAAACATCTTAGAAGCCATGATAACAAACAAAATCAACGACCTTATCTTCGCATCAAGCTCAGCAATCTACGGAGAAGCCACCCTAAGACCAACCCCCGAAGACTACATGCCCATACAAACCTCACTCTACGGCGCATCAAAACTAGCCTGCGAAGCATACGCAGAAGTCTTCACACAGTTTTCCCCAATTAACTTCTGGGCTTACCGATTCTCAAACATCATCGGTGAACGGTGCAGGCGAGGAGTCATCTGGGACTTCGTCCAAAAACTTCAAAAAAACCCTAAGGAACTTGAGATTTTAGGGGATGGAAAACAAAGCAAAGAATACCTCTCCGTTCAAGACACCGTAGAAGGAATTATGACGGGATACCAAAAAGCCCACGCAAGAGTCAACCTATTCAACCTAGCCATAGAAGAAAACAGCATTGTCGACGAAATAGCCGACATAGTCATAAAAGAAATGAAGCTGAAAAACGTCAAACGCAAATACTCAGGCGGACAACGCGGATGGATAGGCGACAACCCATTAGTGCACCTATCAATAAACAGAATAAAATCATTAGGCTGGACACCAAAAATCTCATCAAAGGACGCAATCACAACGACAGCACGATGGACTATCAACCTTTCCAAAAGCTAGGGAAAACTCTGTATCCCCAAAGTCCATATCCCTCTGTCAGCGTAGTGATTTGTGCTCTAAATGAAGCAGAAAGCATTCGTAATGTTCTGGAAAATATTCCTAACTGGGTTGACGAAATAGTACTTGTGGATGGTCATTCAACTGATTGTACTATTTCGGTCGCTAAAAAAGTTCGACCAGATGCCAAAATACTCTTCCAACCCAAAAAGGGGAAAGGTGATGCTTTCAAATGCGGTGTCGCTGCTTCGAAGGGTGACATAATAATAACATTGGATGCCGATGGAACTTATTCTCCAGAAGAAATGTCAAGGTTTGTATTGCCTCTCCTAGAAGGCTATGATTTTGCGAAAGGAAGTCGTTTTATTGGAAAAGCACCTGATTGCATGTCCAGAACTCGACAGGTTGGAAATAGCATTCTTGCCTTAGCATCCAACCTATTGTTTCAGACAAGGTACACTGATATATGCTCAGGTTATTACTCTTTTCATAGAGAACTTTTTAACAAGATAAACCTCCTGAGTGATGGCTTCGAATTAGAACAAGAACTTTTTATAAAGATAAAGAAATTAAAATTCAAGGTAATAGAAATTCCTCATTCTTATAATCAAAGACTGTATGGGGTTAGTAAGACAAAGAATTTTAAACAAGGCATGAAAAATTTGCTGCTAATATGTTTATTGCGTCTACAATGAATCCTGGTCTGTTCAAATAGAAAAAATATTTACTATAAAATAGGTTGAAAATTTGCAAAGCAACAATTCACTTCTCTCTATTGTCGTTACATCTTACACAGCAGAACGGTTAACTGAAATATTTGCCCTACTTAATTCAATAAAGATGCAGACGTATCCCAATATCGAATTAATTTTTGTAATCGAGCGTTCTGAGAAATTGCTTGAAGAAATTAAAGTCTATTCTGGTTCGATTAAGCTATTTAATACGAAATATATTTTTTCGAAAGATAAACTTGGACTTGCAAAGGCTAGAAACACAGGAATACATGCTGCGACCGGTGAGCTTTTAGCTTTTACTGATGACGATGCAATCCCTTTTGCAAATTGGGCAGAAGAAATCGTGAATGCTTTTAGTAAGTACAGGGAAATTATCGGTGTTACAGGCCCTGTGTTCCCACTATGGGAAAACGATTCGCTTAGTTGGTTTCCTGAAGAATTCTATTGGATGATTGGTTGTTCTGGTTGGAAAAATTTGAAAACATTGAGCTTTTCAGATTATGCTTGGGGCGCTAATATGTCTTTTCGGAAAGATGCTTTTCGTAATACTCTTTTCAAGGATGCCTATACCGAAGGAGCACAAGAAGAAGGAAAGCTAGGACCGGTTGGCGATGATGTTCATTTCTCGTATTTGCTTAAGAAAAATACAGGCAAGCAAATTCTTTTTAGCCCTAATGTGAAAGTCAACCATAAAGTCAATATATATAAATTGAGTTCCAAGTTTATCCGTAGATATTCGTATTGGCAAGGATACAGCGATTCCATGTTTAAAAATGGGCCAGATGCCCAAAAAGAAAGATCGACTACTGAAATGGGGCTTCTATCCCGCATATTGCTAAAATTATTTCCATCTATTTTAAAGGGCATATTTAGAAACAGCGAACTATCACTAAGGAAAGCTAAGGTTACTGCAAATGTGCTATTTTATTTTTTGCTAGGTTATGTTTCTCAAAGGGTACCTTCAATTGCTAAAAGAGTAAGAAATCTTGTATGAACAGATACTGCGACCATGTTGTGCCTCTATATGTTGAATTTGATTTTGCCTAAAATTTCTTTTTGCATTCTTTCTAAACTATACTGTTTTACACGGATGATTTTTCTTTGAAGGTAGCGCAGGTTTGCCCCAGCTTTTATCCGTGCATAGGGGGAGTAGAATCGCACGTAATAGAGATAAGTCGGAGATTAGTGCAAAAGGGCTATGAGATTGAGGTTTTAACTACAGACCCCACTGGAAATCTGCCAAATGAAGAAACTCTTAACGGCATTAGAATCAAACGATTCGCTGCCTTCGCCCCTAACGGTAACTATTACTTTTCAGGTGGATTAAGAAGGTATCTTGCGACAAGCTCGTCTACATACGATATTCTCCATGCTCATAATTATCATGCACTTCCTGCACTCTATTCTGCGAAAGCAAAAAGTAAAAAGCTTTTTTTTACCCCTCACTATCATGAAAGAACAAATAGTCTCTTAAGGAATTTTTTTCATTTGGCTTACAGGATAGAAGCAAGAAAAATATTCGAAAAAGCGAATAAGGTCATTTGTGTGTCAAGTTACGAACGAAATGTTCTTCTTAGACATTTCACCATTGAAGAGAGTAAAATAAATGTAATTCCAAATGGAATAGATGTCAATATTAATTATCTTAAGTTTAACAAAGAAAAAACGGGAAAGAATATTCTGTATGTAGGTAGGCTCGAGAAATACAAAGGCGTTCATTTCTTAATCAAAGCGGTGTCAAAACTTAATGATGATATAACTCTAAATATTGTTGGATCGGGCAACTATAAAAATAAGTTAATAAAATTAGTGAAGAATTTAGGCATTAACGAAAAAGTTAATTTTTTTGAGCAAATGGATCGTTCTTCTCTTCTCCAGAAATATTTGGATTCAGATCTTTTTGTTCTTCTTTCAAATGAAGAGGCCTTCGGGATAAGCGTGGGTGAAGCACTTGCTCTCGGTATACCATGTATTGTATGTAACTGTTCAGCTTTAGTTGAATGGGTTGACGAAATTAACTGCTTTGGATTAAAATATCCTATAGATATTGATGTTTTAGCATCTATGATCGAAAACATTTCCGGGAAAAAAATAGACAAACAAAAGTTCGCTACCTGGGATGACGTCACTGGCCGATTAGCAAGTTTGTATGAGACGAACAATTAAAGATTTTTTGAAAGTTAGTGCAAAGCAATGACTAAAACGTGTTTTTAGAATGATCAAACGACCTTCAATTCCAACAGCCTCGATTTTTGTTCAGATATTGGGAACCATTTTCTTTTTCATTTTCAGTAATGCCCAATCATTCTCATTGGCGATTTTTTCGATTGTATTAATTTCAGTCGGTTTTATTTCAGCCATCTATTTTGGGCTTAAATTAGACAAAAGGCGAGTCGTTGCGGTTGCAATAGTTCTGTTAGCGATAATCCCTGCAGTTTACCTTTTTCTTAGCAATCAAAATTCAGTGTTAGTTTGGGATGCAAATGGGATGCAAAACGTCGCAGAAAGTATTACTGCTACCGGCCATAGTCCAGTCAGTGCAAGTACGCTGTTTCCGATTTGGTACGTGCAATATCCTTCTTCATTTATCCTATTGAATATGTTGTCTAGAGTCTCTGGTTTGTCCGTCCCGTGCTTAATGACCATCCCAATACCAACCTTTGCACTTTTAATAGTATTTATATGGATTATGATCGATATTTCAAGAATATCGAGTATTTCGCATTCCGTTAAGTGCATTGCAATATCAATACTTTCAATTGGATTTCTAATTCCTTCAAGCATTCTGGGTGTCTTTTTGTACCAAAATTTTGGGGTAATCATGTTATTATTTGTCTCTTATCTACTCTTGCGAAATCCTATTTTGAACAAATCTATTTCAAATAAGCAAATTCTTGTTGTGCTACCCTTTCTTTTTGTTCTCATTTCTTCTAACATTGATGCTGATATTGATCTTCTTGTGATAACTGCAGCCATCTTAGTTTTTTCGCTGATAGCATACCGGCAATTTAGCAAATTTTGGGCCTTAAGAATTTGTGCTTTTCTCGCTTTCTCATCAAGCTTAATTTATCAATTAGTATTGAATTTCTCGGTAACTAAAGATTTTCTTAACGCATTAATTATTACCGCGAATAATCTTCTTCACCCAGCTTTAGCCTCCGGATTGGCACAATATCATTTTACTGGTTATTCTATTATTGAAAATTTATTTCTGATAACTAGTATTTCTGGGATGGTGCTAATTACAATACTTTGGTTCACCTTAGAAACTTATTCGATTAAGAAATCCGGAAAAAGAACAATTCCGGTCACATATATTATTTTGTTATTCTGCATAGTCTACGCATTGGCAGCTGTTCTCATTGCCCCTTTTGGAATAACTACAGCAATAAAAATGGTTGCACCTGTTTCAGTAGCGTTATCACTGTTCTGTATAGAGTCTGCTTCCAGAAGAGTACACGTTACGTCGCACTTCTTTAAATCAATTGAAAAGGCAACTGTCATTATTCTTGTTTTTTGCCTTCCAGGTTTTTTTATACTTGGCGGTTACAGTGCATATTTTTCTCCTCTTAATATAGCGAGTTACCAATATGCGTCTACACTTTATAGTTCTCATATTACCACATTCATCAATTCAACTTCCAGTGAATCCGTTGATTCTGCACAAGAAATCACAATTCTTGATTCTCCAAATGTCCCAGCCTATTTTGTCTATGATTTTTTAGCTCATAGAATTCCGATGAATTTTCTGACTGTTGAATTGAATCCATCTATCGAGCATGAAAATTATTCTTTACTTAATGGTTTACCTGCCCCACGATACACTCCCATTTATCTTGTTTCGTCAACCCAAATAACATCATTAGTCGTAGGTACTCCACAAGATGTGCAATCTGTAGTGAATTATCCTGACATAATTTATTCAAACTCGATGATATGCATTGCAAAAAACCAATAGGGTAGCCACCTAACCTTTGCATGAAATCTATTGTTCTTTTAGTAAGCCATTCAAAGAACTTAATGTTAAGAAATTGGTCGCCAATGAAACTTCCTGAATCAAGCAAAATAAGTAATTTTGAAATGATTTTACCATATAAATATGATAGAGCAGAATTGTTTAATAATGACGAAAGAAGCAAACTTCGTTTTCGTTACCAAACTAAACTAAATTTGGTCTCAGACTTAATTAGTAAATCCCAAAAAATATCGAACGTAATTGACGTTGGAAGTGCACAGGGGAATTACACTTTATCAGCTGCAGCTAAGGGAATATACTCAATTGGAATTGATCTCCGACGACCTTACATAAAATATGCCAAGATGAAAGCCGAAGAAATTGAAAGAAAAAATTCAGATTTCATAATTGCAAACGCTGAGTATTTGCCCTTTAGGTGCGGAAGCATAGATTGCGCGTATGTAGGTGAACTTCTTGAACACCTATCTGAGCCCAAAAAAGTTCTCGAAGAGCTAAACCGCGTTTCAACTCCCAAAAAGTCCTTTCTTATTTTTACTACACCGAATGTCCAGCGTTTTCGTCAAAAAAAGATAAGAAATTACTCGAACGTTCTGCTATCGCCCAAAAAAGATCTTGACGATTTGAAATATTGTGCTGATACGCACGTATTTGAGTTCACTAAAGAAGAGCTGTTGTCCCTTCTTTCTGACTATTTCAATGTTGAATATTTTTCGTATCTTTGGCTAATCTCTCCTTTGGCTATTTTATTTTATAGACTGCCAATTCAATCGAGCGTTATTAGAAAAATGGAAAATAAACTGTTAGAACTGGGCAGTCTAGCAAAAAAGGTATCAATAGACATGATTTGCGTTACTCAACATAGATAATTGTACTAACGAGTTTTATCACTTAGAATTATGTTTCTGCTGGGTTTTTTGTACTTTGATAACGTCATTTTATTTTAAATTTCTGCATGTGAAGGACAGATATTTTGAGCATCTTATACTTTTTAGGATAAGCCTGACACAGTCATGGTTGACTTACAAGATCCGAGATTTGCCAAAATGAAATTCTCAATTGTCGTATGTACGAAAGGACGGTACAACGATTTAAAAGAATGCCTTTCTGCACTCAAACCACAATTAATTGAAAATTGTGAGGTTGTTGTTGTTGATGGCGACGGAGATTCAGCAGTATCTACTCTTGTCGAGGAATTAGGTTTTATTTATGTCAATCAACGAAAAGAAGGCGGTATAATGAATACCCCTGCAGCAAGGAATCTGGGTATTAAATATTGTCGTGGTGATATAATCGCATTTATTGATGATGATGCGATTCCCGTTTCTAATTGGCTTTATAGTTTGCGTAGTTGTTATTTGGGACAAAACCCTGCCGCCGTCGGGGGGCCAGTAATACCCAAAGGTAATTCAAATCGTGTGTCGGTTAGCAAATATAAAAATGGTTTTATCCGAAGTACTTTCAAGGCGTTGCTTAATGAAGATACTTCAGAAATTGGCAGAGTATTTCCAAGCGGTTTGGTTACAGAAAATTTTGATGTAGTTCCTAAGAATGCTTTGACGGTCGAAAACTTAGTTGGAACAAACATGTCATTTCAAAGTAGATGGTTAAAAGTCATCGGCTCTTTCGATGAATCAATACATACTTGTGGGGTCAGAGACGAAACAGATCTTTTTGTCAGAATGACGAAGAAGGGCGGACAGATTATCTATTGCCCTGAGGCGTTAGTATATCATAAACTTTTGCCAAAAAGTGAGTCAAATAAACGTTTATACTACACTTATTTTACGGATTTTTACTTCTTGTTTAAACATCGAGATTTTTTTTCGACGCGTCATCTTCTTACCAGGGAAGCTTTGCTCTTCACTTATTTAATCTTGAAGTGCAAACCAACTAAAGGCGTGAATCCTTGGAAATACGCCTTAAAAGGTCGACTCGACGGCTATCGTTCCATAAGTGCTGGGTTTAATAATATGAAAAAGAAAGATTAAATCACATTTTAAATTGCCATTAAGAGTTTATCATAGTCGAGCTAATATCATAGGAAAGAACTAAGTAGACAGATAACAAGCAGTCAAGGGAAAGAAAATTAAAACCTAAATATGACCATAAAAGAGAGAAAATCATGCGACCTAAACCCAATCGAGATAATTTGCAAAAAATTTTGCGGCATCCTCAATTAATTCTTGACTCACTTAAAAATCTCGATCAGGCCAATCTATCGAAGAATCATATTAACATACATTTAAAAAAACTCTCTAAGTTTCAACCAGAGATAAAAGCGCTTGAACCTATAGAAAAAGTTTGTAAAGCTATTGATATTTTGTCTAATCCTTGTTATCCTACAGAGTACCTCTATCTCGTTTGTAAAATTTTTAATCCCGCTGTTTTCGTTGAAACCGGTGTATGTTATGGCGGCTCTTCAGCCTTTATATTAAAGGGTTTAGAAAATACAAATGGACGATTATACTCAATTGATTTACCGAATATTTCTTATAAACGAGATTCAGGGAATCTGCATAAAGATGACATACCAGAGAACTTGAAAAGTGGTTTTATTGTTCCATCGCAACTTAGATTTAACTGGAACCTAATTCTCGGTGACTCTAAAATTGAGCTGCCTAAACTGATGAAATTTATTGATCGTCCGATTAACATTTTTCATCATGATAGCATGCATACTTACGATTTTATGATGTTCGAATTTGAAACTGTGTTTCCAAAGTTATCAAGCGGTGGAATCCTTCTATCCGACGATGCTGACTGGAATGGCGCTTTTGAGGATTTCTGCCGAAAAAATTCGTTGAAGCATTGCATTTATCACGGTAAGGGAATAGCGATTAAAACCTAAAAATATTAATTTGAATTAATCGAGGTATTGTGTAAATTGTTAACCTTAACTCTCCACTTTTGGACTGCCTCATTTCTCATTTTAATATTTAAAATTCGAAAATTTAATTTTACAGCAAATTAATTTGAAAAAAATTCAGCTTCACNNAAGATAACCCTTATAATCGCCACCTATGCATCGTAGTTAACTCAGATGAATAACGTTTCAGCTCTTCAGTATGTGCAATGCCCAAGTTGTTTGACTACTTCTTCACTACCAAAAAATAATGTAAGTAGAAGTGTAATTTGTCCAAAATGCCACTGCTATGTGAGCAAGTTTGCGGTTTTAAACTTAGTTTTTTACCATATGTATTTTTTTGGAATGTATGGTTTATACAAAACTTTTCAGAGGTTTGTCGTTCTCTTTTACACCACGTTAAGGATTTTTGCTAACAATATGAACTGTGATCATAAAGATTGTGGCAACTGTGTCTTGAATCGGTCACAAATAACCGTGGTAAACGGATACAAAATGCAGACAGTGCCATGTGATGTTGGAATTTCAAAAGAATTGTTATTATTGCGAAATCACGAACCCACCGAAACCCGGTTGCTTACGGCATTATTAAAAAATGGCATGTACTGCCTAGATGTAGGCGCAAATATCGGCTACTACGCTTTACTTGAACGAAAGATCGTTGGTAAGTCTGGTAAAGTCATAGCACTTGAACCTTCACCAGTTTCTTTTACGTATTTGGTAAAAAACCTTTCTTTAAACCAATTCAATGATGTA
>PLSP01000027.1 GCA_003165195.1 Candidatus Bathyarchaeota archaeon
TTAGGCATAGGGGAGTTCTTTTTTGCATTTTTAATCATTAAAAAGAGGCTTTGTTAAACCGACAAAAAGTCAAAAACGTACATGGGGTAGGGGTCTCAAATTATTCTTCTTTATAATCTACAGATTCGTACAGCATTCTCCTTTGTTTCTTGCCACATTTAGGACATGGGTCACAGTACGAATCAGTTTCATAACCGCAATTTTTGCATTTATAAATTCCCAATATTATCACCTAATTACTTAATATTAACCTGATTCTTTTAATTTTTTTGTCTTCCATAACTTAATTTTTGTTTCTACCAAATCAATTACCAAATTTTTGGTTAGGTCTTTTAGGAAATCAACATTATTGTTTGGCGTTAAGACAGTCACTACTTCTACATTATGCCTATTTAAATTCGTACTTACTTGAATCCCGTATTGCTGACCTATCTTCTTAAAATAAAACTCTTTCAATGCTTTTTCGATTACAAGGTCTTCATTTTCTTCTTTTGACTCTGACATCTCAATTACCTTTTCGTCATTTATCAAAATGCAGTTTTAAGTTTTTGCATCGCTTTNNATTAAATATTGAATGAGAGTTGACAAAACTACAGAAACTAACACAACTATTACATCATCTCTCAGTTCCCATCTTCTCTTTCTTTTTTCACTTTCCAATTCACTCATTGACTTATAGTATTCTTCAATATCATCACTTGCTTTCTTGAAAACTGACTTGCAATTATAACAAACTGATATTTTTTGATTCCACTTAATGAAAAACTTTGAAAGAAGCATTATATTAACAGGGTGCTTGAATGAACTTATCAAGTAAGGCTTTGGCTCTTTGTCAAAAAGTACATCCCATAGATGGTCTAAGAACTCATCCATTGCTTGTAAATCGAAATGGTCAAACTGACCCGTCTCCAACCTTAGTAAGTCTTGGTTTTCCCATTCGAGTATTTTATCGGGTGGCTCTCCTTCATCTTCGTACTTTGACGCTTCGATTTCATCTTCTAAAGAAAAGAGTTTGTTAATTGGAACTAACGTCTCGCTTGCGCAATTAAAGAAAAAGTCAATATTTTTTCGTAATCTATCAAGTTCAAAATTAGCAACAGGCGGCGACACAATCTCAGAGTTTTCCAAATAATCAATTAGGTTTCTCCTTAAATCGGTGATAAGAAATTGAAATGAACGATAGTTTTTCTTTTCCTTAACTTTGTTTAGTAAATCAATCCTTCGCTTTAAGAACATGATATTTGTATTAAGTCGATATTCAACTGAAACTTGATTAAAATTCTGCCAAACATATTTCAAGGGAAAATAAACGTAAGCGACCAAGATAGCAAAAGCTATTATCAATGAAAGCCAACTGGGCGTATGTGCTACTATGCTAAGCACGTAAACCGAAAGTGCAATTATGCCGACAATAGCTAAACCTGAAAGTATAATTCTGTCTCTTGAATTCCAAAGAATATTTCTTGAATATCGATAGTATGTTCGTTGAATTGGTGGTAGCTTTTCCTTCCATCTCTCGTACCAGTTCTTGAAGGGATTACGCTTATTCGGTGTTTTTTTAGACATCTATTGACCTATTCGGTTTTATGAGGTTTTAAGTTTTTGTGTTCTTAAGTGCAGGTTAATTGTCGAATGCTCGCCACTCCACTTGATAAAGGAAAACCCAGATAGCCAATCCGAATACTATGAATGGAAGGTTAAGATTGAACACTCCATTATTAATTATGTAAGCAACAAGAATTAAGATAAAATGCGACCCCCACAGAAGTCTTTTCCAGTTTTTATCGTGGGGGTTGATGTCTTCCTTATGGATTTTCAAGAAATAGTAGAAAAGAGGGAACAATGACAATGTTATTAGTAAGGATGATAAATCAAATTCTTTTGCGATTTCCTGAAAAACTGCAACAAGCCAGTTTCCATAAATACCTATGAAAACACCAATTAATAATATGCTTCTGTTACTTCTTTTTTCCATGTAGTGTTATTGCTATGCTATGCAGATTTAAGACTTTTGACCATCGGAAAAGTTGCTTAAAAACTTAGTTCTATTTGTCTAAATACTCCCTTCAAGGGTTACTCGGCTTTTCATACCTTTTTTGCCTCAGCGTTTAGTTGTTTTTCCATTTCAATCTTAAACATTTCACTTTTCATTTTCATATGATTACAGTTAGGGCAAAGTAATTGGTAATCCTTACTACCATTTTTGATTTTATTTAAAATATTAATATGATATGCTACTGAACTTCCCATTTCTTTTCTCTCTTTACATCCGCCACCGTTAACGTGGTCAATTTGTAAAATGATTAAAAAATTACACCAATCTGGATGAGGGAAATTAAATGGATTAGCACATTTATTACCAAGCAATTGAAATATTGTATTTCTCAATCTCATTATTTCCCACTTAGGATTTAATGCAAGTTCTTCCAATAAATTAGGGTTTGTTTTTTCAATTTCTTCTATTAATTTTTTACTCATATGTGATTTCATTTTCTCAATTCTTG
>PLSP01000079.1 GCA_003165195.1 Candidatus Bathyarchaeota archaeon
ATTTGGGCAACAAAAAGAAGCAGCAGCAAAATGACCCATTTGATTTTTATCCCCAGTTAACTGTGAGAAGTTGCCTTTTCAATTGCTTCAAGAACAACCCGTTTTACGCCTTCTGTTCCTATTTGCCTTGTCTCCAAAATCGGGACGTTGATCCCTGACTCAAGAAGTTCTCTTTTCAGTTTGTCAGCGTTGCCGCAGGTGTCTAGGAGCACAAAACCCTTGATGCCGCTGAACATGCCCGCGAAAGCCACTTCGTCAAACCCTTCTTTTAGCAACTGCTGTTTCATATGGCTAAAGAACTCCACCATTCCCGGACCCATAAACATCAAGTTATGCTCAGGATCAGCATCAAGGGAAACTCCTTTGCCGCCAAGTTGGCAATCTACACAATTAACTGCATCCACCTTAACCACCCCATACTCTTTGGCTAACTTTATCATCTCGCCGTTTGGCCCAAGACACAGGTCACCGTAAACCAGCACAACTTTGCCGCCAAAACTTTTGGTGACGCTTTCTAGAACTTTGCGCAAGTTTTTTTCCACCTGATCATAGTCAACATGAAAGTATTTGCTAACGAAAACCAAATTTGCGTCAATGCTGCCTTCTTTGACAAGCCGCAAAAGCTCATCTTTCAAAACACTACAAGAAACAAGACAAACCGCGGTTTTCTTGATCAATCCCTTTCAGCCCCAATAAAATCGGTGCTAAAACCCAAATATCTTTTGGTTCACCATTTACTAAAAGATCGGACGCGCTTTCTGAGATTCTTGATTGAGTTGGACTGACCCTTTAGGATTGTTTGGCTTGAGTCGCATTTGGGAGCGCACATGCCTGTTCCTAAAAATGGCTATGAATGGGTTTTACCGTATTTTTTCGAGGTTTTTGTCATTTATTCTAAACTTTTAAATAAATAAGACGCAAAGTCATTCGTTTTGATTTCAATGTAAATCTGCTTTTTTTGAGGAATTTTGGATTAAGGTTTTTCACTTGTTTCAGGGATAGTCCATATTTTTCTGTGAANNTTGTAATGTTTTTCTACGTCTTTGATCTCGACTTTGAAGATGTCTGCTATCGTTTTAAATTGTTCCGCGAGGTCTGGTGAATCTAATCTGTCGTTACGGTCTTTTAGAATTCCTAAGAAATACGCGACATCCGTTTGCTTCAATTCACTCCATTCATGGAGAAGCTTGATTCCTTTAGCAGCCTTTTCAAAATCCCATCCTACCCAAGAACCAGCAGCATCAACCGCTGATTTTACGTCTGGAGTAATATCCTCAGCTGAGGTCTCTTTAACGTTTCCAAATTCATGAAAAAACATATACTCATTCTTATGGTCGACATTAATTCTATTAACATCAGCGATGCGGCCTTTCCGAATTTCATCAAAAATCACTTCTTTCATCGATATACGTCTAATTTTTGCTTCGTTTTCAAGCTCAGCGAATTCATCTTCAGTCAAGTCCATTACAAAGGGTTTACTTTTTTCAAGCATTATTGACCAGCCTCATATAGAATCATAATGCGTTATATAACGCGCTTGATAAGAAGGTTTCCGCGCGCTAGAAATTAAGGTTAAGTTAAGATTTGTTGTGAAGATGTAGTATTGTCGCGAGACAAATTCGGAATCTGAAGCATGATCGAAGTACTCGCGGCGGGCGCCAGCACGTTGCTAAATCGACTTCTTCATGCAAAATCTGATTAGCTGTTGGAGATATTAGAAAAGCAATTTAACCTTAAGGGATACATGAAAAAGCGTTCATAACGATGGGGTGTACATGGCATTGGATAAGGAAGAATTAGAGGATTTCAACCAGATGATCAGCGTGTTCGTTTTGTTCTACAAGACAATTTGGAGTGAAGTGGAAAAACAGTTCTCAGAACTGTCCACTGAAGAGAAACACAAAATCTATGGCGTTATAGCTCCTTCAATCGTCGGAATGCTCAACATGACTGCGAACGACAGCAACGAACATGAACCCCGCTCCAAACCAAGAAATAGGCGAAGAAAAAAACGATGAAGAGACTTCCCTACCGGCGCTTAGCTCCTCTATATTAGCAACGCCGATAAGTTGCTAAACTAGTTTTTTAGTGATTAACCCTTACTCATTTCGCGAGTAAAGACATCGATCGAGCCTTGTTAACAACTCCCAACCTCATAGCAGCCACTGCATTTAGAAGCATCGCAATCAAACAGAGCAAACAATGAACCGTAACCCTCAGCAAACTCCTGGCCTTATGATTCTTCAAGCACAACTGCTCCTTAAGCCTGGAATTAACCCTTTCAACAGAAGACCTTAGCCGATAAGCCCTCTTCTCACGCTTAGATCCATGAGTGCGAAAGAACCTGTCAACACGCAACAGTCCCTCTTTCCCACGCATCTGGTTAGCGGGGTAAGGAATAACCACGCGAACCCCAGCATCGGCAGCTTGTTCTCGTTGACTCCTGGAAGAATACTGCGAATCCGCAATCAGCAACTTCATCTTCTTACTCGTTGCCTTCAGAGCCTTCTTGAAAAGCTCAGGTGCATGCTTCTTCTCGTTGTCGTTGGCCGGTGCAACCGTGATTGCCAACGGCAGTTCAGACTTAGCATCTACCGCCAGGTGCAGTTTGTAACCAAGCTCGTAGGTTTTGCCGTTCCTTCCCACTCTTGCCTCTGGATCTGAGCCGCCTCTGCTGTTATCGTGGAGGTCTCGCTTGCTGTATGCCTTGATGAAGGTGGCGTCAAAAACCACTTTTTTCCCACTGACAACTTTGTTATCGATCAACTCGTCGAGTAGTGTATTCATGATTTTCTCAAGCTTTTTGACTCCAACTCGTTCTCTAAAACGGGTTAACTGTGAAGGGTGATAGGGGTTCTCGTAATCTTCGATGTCGCAGATTTCTCTTAGGTCTTGGTTGGTCCACAATCGCCGGTACAGTTCCCTGTCGCTGGGAATCTGCTTGACTCTCTTTATGACCAGAGCTTTGAAAATGCCAACAGGCTTCCTCGGAGGCCTGCCTGCACCATTTTGATGGTAGGCTTCAGAAAGGGTGTTTTCTATGTCGCTGAGATTTAAATCTCGCAAAATGGAGCAAGAATTTTTATTCTTCTCCATACTAGAGCCAAAATGCGATCAAATACAAATACTTTAAGCATTAAAATGTCAATCAAAATAATTTAGCAACGAACTGGCGCGCTTTTTTCAGAACCAATTATTCTTTTGTTAACAGTTTTGATTTTATGAGTTTATCTGTTTTCACGCAGAGTTTTTTGTCTGCAGTGAACAGAGACGCGTTTAATTTTTGTGCGGCAGCGATGAACAATGCATCATATACAGTTATGTTTTGAGACATGGCAATTTGCATTGCTTCATCTTTTAGCTCTCTCGTCGGGGTGACCGATAATCCATCATACAGACTTGTGAGATCTTCCACCACCAAGCTTAATTCTTCAGGTTCCAGGTCTTTTACCAAGTTGGCATGTTTCCAAATTACATTTAGACACTCAGCCAATGCTATGTCTACTGTGCAAAGAGTGTATCCTTTCTTTAAGAAGTCGCTGACCTCACTTCGAGCTTCTTTAGAGTCAGACTCATTCAACACCAATTTTGAAAGAATAGTAGAGTCAAGGATTAGGTTTATCGTTCTCGGTCCTCTCTGATAAGAATGGTTGAGTCTGTTTTTGTTTTCCTCTTTTCAACTCTTGACTCTATCTGCTGCAAGGTTTTCACAAGTTCAATTTGCTTAACCCGTTCTTCAAGGAAACTTCTGATTTCCACACTCCAAGGCTCTTCAGGGTTTTTCTCCATTTTCTCTTTAAGATCACGCGGTAAACGGATGGTGTACGTTGAGGACATAAACTATCGCCAAAACTATCACCAGCCATTATGTTTACGAAAATAAAAACATTCTTGTCCCACAAATCAGTATACAAACATCACTTTATTTGCTGCCTACAACTTCGTCTAAGTCTGGTCAGTTTGGGCCAAAACATAATGTCCACTGAAACGGCAAGACCAAAGGCACTTAGGTCACATTTGGGCAAAGTCTTATTTCTATACTTAACGCCCTTGTAGATGATGAAAAAATATCTTCCAGCTGTACCAGTTGCGGCAGCTATTGTTGTTTTAATAATTGTATGGGCGTTTCTACTTCAAAGCAGCGTTGCCCCAAGCGACCCAGTGATTTCAACAACTCCACCTCAAGTTTACGTCGGCGTAGACTTGGCATATGGCAACATGCAGGGGGTTGAAAACCAAATCAACCAGATGAGCAGCTACATAAATCTGGTCATTATAGGCAGCACCGGCATAACGTATAACACTCAACAACTTAACAGCGTGTGCCAATTCATCTACAACAAAGGATTGTACTTTATTCTCTACACTGAAGCCCCACCGTCTCATCAGTGGCTGCAAAGTGCCCTCAACAAATGGGGGAACCATTTTCTTGGGTTATACGCTTATGACGAACCAGGCGGCAAACAACTTGACATCGATATTAAAGGCGGGATGGCAGTCACCAGTGCAGCCAACGAAACCGATGCAGCCAACAAGTATATTGAGACAGTTAGCCATCATCTTGAAGGTATCAGAAGTACCTTTGGCAATTCAAATACATCGCTATTTACCTCTGACTACGGGTTATACTGGTTCGATTACCAAGCAGGATACGACACGGTATTCGCCGAATTTGTCGATAGTTACAGTCGACAGTTAAATGTGGCTCTTGTCAGAGGCGCAGCAGAAGCCCAAAACAAAAGTTGGGGCGTCATGATCACCTACACAAACCAAAGCGACCTTGAATCAGGACCAGACCTTCTAAGTAACATGACATACGCATACAACAGCGGCGCAAAATACATAGTAGTCTTTGACAGCAATGCCCAATGGACACAGAACATCCTTCAAACCCAGCAGCTTAAGGCAATGCAGCAGTTCTGGCAGTACATGCAGAACAATAGTCAACCCAGTAACCCAGTCAGCGCCAGAACCGCCTACGTTCTTCCAGCTGATTTAGGATATGGATTCAGAGGACCAAACGACAGAATATGGGGACTTTGGCTAGCAGACAACTTCACGCTTCAAATCTGCCAAAATTTAAGCGACGCTCTCCAGCAGTACGGAGGCAAACTCGACATAGTATACAGTGATGCAGCGCAACCAAACTTCACAAACGTTTACGACGCAGCGATTTTTTGGAACGGAACCACCATCGTCAATAATAGTTTTTAGATTTTTAGAAAACATTAAAATTAACGGCTATTTTGTGGAATAATTACGATGAATTTTGCGCCTTTGCCTGGTTCGCCTTCTTCTATTATAGTCCAGCCATAGACATCCATCATCTTTTTTATGAAAAATAACCCCAAACCTGTGCTGCCGCCTGTGCTGAACCCTTCACAAAAGAGTTTCTTTTTATTCTCAGCCGATATTCCGACTCCATCATCCTCGCAAATTAACCGTAACTCGCCAGATTTCTCTTGCTCACAATAAACTTTTATTGTGGAAGCTTTTTTGCCGTATTTTTTTGTATTTTCAAAGAAGTTGTAAAACATCTGCCGCAGAAATGAATCTGCCACTACTCTTTTGCCGTGACATTTATTTGAAATCTTTAACTTAAAATCTGAGAAAAGAGCTGTAGCCTCATCCACAGCAGCACCAACGTCGATACAAGTTAACTTTTCAACACCAAGTTGCTCATACATCTTGGAGAACTCGAAAATCTCTTCCGAATCAGCAACTGCCCGTTCAATCTTGCTCAACATTTCAACAGTGTCAGACAGATCCTTGTGTTTTTTCTTTAGTAAATATGCATAACTGTTCACTGTTAACAACTTATTTTTAACATCATGTCTAGTCAAGCTACCTACTACACTTAGCTTTTCGTTCACAAGTGACAACTGATTCAAAGTCTGCTTCAATTCTTCTTCAGATTTCTTGCGTTCACTTATGTTGCGGGCTATCGATAAGACTGCTTGTTTGCCTTGAAAAGTTATCAGGCTTGAACTGATCTCAACCGGGATTTGTCGTCCATCCACTGTTGTGTGCATTGTTTCAAAAACTTTGTTCTTGCCCGAAATAAGGCAGTCCAAATGATATTTTGCTTGATCAGGAGTCAAATAATTATCAATGCCTTTTATCCCCGAAGAAAGCAGTGTTTCTTTAGAGTACCCTAAAGTTTTGACTGCAGCATCATTTACGTCGATAAAGTTCGCGTTAAAATCGATAACCCAAGCAGATTCATCCATTCCATTGAACAAGTTTCTGTAATTTGCTTCACTTTCCTTTAGAGCGTTATGCACTTTTTTTATTTCGGTGATATCGCTGACTACGGTGGCAAACTTGTTTTTCTCGGGCGAGAATACGGAGATTTTTAAATAGCGGCTTAAGGGTTTGAAATAAGTTTCAAATGAGAGAGGCTTTTGGGTTTTTGCGACTTTTGCGTATATGCTAAGGTGCGGTGGCTCTTTAACATCATAAATTTCGGAGGCTTTCCTTCCTATAACGTCTTCTCTTTTGAGTCCAGTATTCAATTCGTATGCTTGGTTAACGTCTAGGATTTTATAGTCCACCGGTTTGTCGTTCTTATCAAATATTAGTTCGTGATAACAGAAGCCTTCGTTCATGGCTGAGAACAAAGATTTGTGTTGAGCTTCGCTTTCACGCAGTTTTTCCTCAGCTTTCTTGTGTTCAGTTATGTCTCTGATTATTAGTAAAATGGCGTAAGGTTGATGATTTATGTTGTAAATCACAGTAGATTTTGCCGAGCGACAGCGCCATGATCCATCACGATGCCTTATGCGATATTCCCATGTTTCTCGCCTAGTTTTTGGAAGCTTTTTCAATTTCTCTTTAAGTAGTGCCACGTCGGCTGGATGCACCCTGGCAAACNNCTGGGTAATTTTCTTCAAAACCTAAGCTCCTATAGTAAGCTGGATTTCGATAGATTTGCTTGCCGGATAAATCAGTTAGCAAAATGGCATCTTCAGCGTTTTCAACTAATGCACGATATTTCGCTACAGAATCGGCAAGAGCGTCCTCAGCTTTTTTGCGGGCAGTTATGTCTATAATTGAGCCTTCAATCACACCTTGTTCAGGATAAAGCTTGGCGGAAGTTAGGCATATTCTGACCCCGTCCTCTTTGTTTAGCATTTTACATTCAAAATCTTTCACAAAACCTTTAGTGAAAAGGAGACGAACCATCTCTTGTCTATCAAGCGGATCAGTCCAAAAAATTGATGAACCTTTGCCAAGCAATTCTTCGCGCGTGAGACCGAAAATACTTTGAAATTTCTCATTGAAATCAAGAATTCCAGATCCATCTAACCTTGTTCGGAACATGCCCACTTCGGAATTGTTGAAAATATTTTGGTATTTTAACTCTTTTTTAAGCAACTCTTGCTGGGCTTGTCTGTGTTCAACGCACAATCTTATGCCGTGGGCAAGTTCGCCATAGACTGTTTCAGGGTTACCTTGTTTGTTAAAGTATCCTGTGGCGCCGAGATTCAACGCCTTAATAGCTACTTCTTCCCTGCCTTTCCCGGTAAACAAAATGAACGGAATATCATTTTTGGATTTACGTAACTCCGTTAGGAATTGTAAACCGTTTTTTTTGGGCATTTCATAATCGGAGATAACAACATCATAATTCTTAACTGAAAGTTTCTTAAGCGCCTCATCAACACAACAAGCGGCATCGATTTCAAAATTTATATCGATATCTTGCAGAATCTGTTTTGAAGTTTCATGAATAAAGGAGTCGTCGTCAACGTGCAGAATCCGTATTGGCTCTTTGCCCCTTATTGTTACAATAGGGGTCTCTTGGTGCTGAAGCATGTCGTCCCTTTGTATGCAATCAGTTTAGTTGGTGCATATGCCGTTGTGTGTAGGGTCATTGCACGGACAAAAACTACTTCAATCCCAAAAAAGGTAACCACGTCAGATATCGAACTGTGTTTTCATTTGCCGAAAAAGTACTTGTTAAAGAAATCAGTGGGTAACACGTTAAATTGGTTTGAAACAGTACCTTTGCCATTGAGGCCAAGTCTGAGTCGTACTGCAAGTTCCGAAATCCAAGGCGAGTTCCATGCCGATTTTGATCTGGTCCTGCGGGATACCGTTAATCATTCCAGGAACTTTTAGCCCTTTGCTCAACTGAACGATGCCTACGACATAAGGCGTCAACGCTTGGAACTGCTGCGGCGCAATATGGATAACCGTGTAGGTGACCAGTGTGCCTTTGCCCGAAACCTCAACCCATGTGAATTCTTTGCCAAGGCAGTTATCACAAAGTGGACGAGGCGGCAAATGCGTTTTTCCACATTTTAGGCATTGCCCCGCCATCAGTTTTTGCTGCTTAAGGAACTTGTAAAACTGCTCAATTGTAAATGGCTCTTGAGTGCTCATCATTGTTCGCTCCTGTAAATGTGAACTACCGCTGTGGCGCCTGACCCGCCTACATTATGGGTTAACCCGATTTCGGCGTCTTTTACCTGGCGCCTATCCGCCTGTCCTGTAAGCTGCATGTAAACTTCGTATGTCTGTGCCGTTCCAGTTGCTCCAACAGGATGCCCTTTAGCTTTCAAGCCGCCGCTCGTGTTAACTGGTTTGCAACCGCCAAGACGTGTTTCACAGCTTTCAATCAGCTTGCCGCTTTCGCCTGCCTTGCAGAAACCAAGGTCTTCGTAAGCCAAAAGTTCGGCGACAGTGAAGCAGTCATGAACTTCCGCCAAATCGACCGCGGTGGGCTTGATGTTTGCCATCTCATAAGCTGTTTTGGCAGCTAGTTTAGTGGCGTTTAGCGATGTAAGGCTCTTGCGTTCGTATAAGCCGATGGTGTCGCTTGCCTGTCCGCTACCTATGATGTGCACGGGCATGTCGGAGTACTTAGCTGCGAGTTCGGGACGGGTTAAAATTATGCAGCTTGCCCCGTCAGTAATAAGCGAACAATCGTAAAGTTTAAGCGGCCAAGCCACATACTTTGAACCCATTGCAGTCTGCAACGTGATTTCTTTTTGCATGTGCGCTTTTGGGTTTAGGCTACCGTGGTAATGGTTTTTAACTGCCACTAGCGCCATCTGCTCTTCGGTTGTGCCGTAAGCATGCATATGCGCTGTGGCCATCATAGCAAACAAACCTGGAAAAGTTATACCATGAAATTGTTCAAAGGGATAATCCGACGCCATAGCCAAATACTCTGTGACTTCAGAGGTAGTTCTATGGGTCATCTTTTCTACGCCTCCTACCATAACAACATCGGCTAAACCCGACATGGTTGCGTAGATGCCGGCCCTAAGTGCGGCACCTGAAGATGCACAGGCAGATTCTGTTCTCGTTGCTGGAATACCTGCGAGGCCTGCCCAGTCTGCGGCAACTGCACCCATGTGTCCCTGATGTTCATAAGCTTCACCCATTTGCCCAATGAACATGGCTTTTATGTCGGTTTTCGGGTTAAGCTTGGGGCACCGACAGAAGGCTTCCTCAGCGGCCAATGCAAAGATTTCTCTTGCCAATAAACCATCTTGCTTGCCAAACTTGGACATTCCAGCTGCAATTATGCTGACGAGTGGTTTCCCATTCAAACTTCGCGTTCCCTCACTAATGCCTATATTGTGTTGCAGAGCCAACATAAAAACCATACAACAAAAATGCTCGGCAAGGCGGGCAAAATGAGATCTTTCGCAGTGACTTTTATCAACAATTTCTAATCATCTCCTTCCACGGCATTGCGTACCACCTGACCCTTCTGATGTTCATCTTGGACGCCAAATTTGCAGAATGGCCTAATAGACTCCCAACCTAACAACAATCCCTAAATTTACGTTTTTTTCGAGAACCCAAAAAACTGGTTTTTGGGTCTCTTGCAGCAGGCCAGTTTTCCTTTTGCTGTATGATGGCTAGCGCATTAGGACCATTTGCCGTGTCTTTGGCATTTCTTTTTGGGGCATTTGCAGTCTTCGAAGCAGGTGGTTGAGTTAGATAGTTTTGCTTATAGTTTTTTGGGTTAGCGCTCGTCATAAGGGTTAAAGCTGAAATTGTAGTAATATTACTACTTATGTTGTATAATTACAACAAATCGATTGGAAAGAAGCAAAACCAAGCCTTCTGCTTCAACCAGAACACACTAAAAATCCTCAGTGTCTACAGAAGCAACTACAAAGACCCACTCTATCTAAGGGAAATAGCCCGTTAAAGAAACAAAGTGCAAAACTATAGCCCTAAAATAGAGATTCTTTCTCTTAGAAAAAGCGGAATGGGTCATAAAACAATTCTGATGGTCAAGCACCGAATATATAATATTATTCCAAAAAAGTGGCGCTAAAAATTTTGCTCAAATCAATATTTCCTGTTGATTCTATGTGAGAGTTTTAAGAGCGTAAACTGTTCTGAGAACTATTAACCACGGCAATCAGCCGCATTTCTTAGTGCTCCATTTATTAAAACCCAATGCGATTAGCCTATTTGAACACATAACTATTGAGGATTAAGATGAAAATTTCAATTATTTTGGGCACCAGACCCGAAATAGTAAAATGCTCTCCAATAATCCGGGAATGTGTTCGATCGCGTTTGGATTGTTTTATTTTACATACAGGACAGCATTACAGTTATAATATGGATAAAGTCTTTTTTGATCAGCTAAACTTGCCAGAAGCGAAATACAATCTTGATGTAGGCTCAGGAAGCCATGGACGCCAGACAGGCAAAATGCTTGTCGGCATAGAAGAAGTTTTGCAAAAAGAATCTCCAGACATTGTGCTGGTTCAAGGCGACACCAACACAGTCTTAGCTGGTGCATTAGCCGCCGTAAAACTTGGAATCAAAGTTGGCCACATCGAAGCAGGGCTGCGAAGTTACGACAGAAATATGCCAGAGGAAATTAACAGAATCTTGGCAGACCACGCCTCAGACTACCTGTTTGCACCAACCCAAAAATCCAAAGAAACCTTGCTCCACGAAGGTATCGAACAAAATAAGATATTCCTAGTCGGAAACACCGTCGTAGATGCAATATATCAGGACTTAGAAATAGCCAAATCAAAAAGCCAAATTTTTATTACCCTTGGCGTCGAAGCCAGTCAATACCTATTAGCTACAGCTCACAGACAAGAAAACGTTGATGACAAGAAAAAACTTGCCGGGCTTGTTTCTGGGCTGCAACTTGTTCAGAGCGAATTCAAAATTCCGCTAATTTACCCCATCCACCCGAGAGCAAAAAAACAACTTGAACAATTCGGCATAGACACCACGGGCATCACCTTGATTGAACCTTTAGATTATTTAGCCTTCCTTCAGCTTGAAAGCAAAGCAAAACTCGTCCTTACTGACTCCGGCGGCGTACAAGAAGAAACCTGCATTCTAGGCGTTCCTTGCGTGACTTTACGAGAAAACACAGAAAGACCAGAAACTTTGGAAGTTGGGTCAAACGTACTTGCAGGCACGGATCCACAAAAAATTCTTGAAGCAGCCAAAATTAGCTACGCACACAAGAAAAACTGGGCAAATCCCTTCGGCGATGGGGCAACGGGCAAAAAAATATTAAAAATACTGAAAAACGAACTCGACAGTTAAAGCCGAAGTTTCTTACAACTAAGTTACAGCTACTTTTTGAATAATTTCAAACGCATCCAACATTTTCTTTATTTTTCTTTTTTTATACTTTTAATTAAGACAATGTAAACTATTTTGGGCTGACAGAAAAACGAGAAATACGGCGCCGAGAGCAGAATTAGGCGCCTCTGTGGTTGTTTTAGATAACTTATCTGCTGGAAAATTATGGAACATTGAAGGATTACTAGACTACCCCAATTTTATGTTTCACCGAGAAGACAGCCTGGATAAGACCATTCCAACCGAAGTTTTGATGGAGTTGATTCTATCGTTCACCTTTTGCCAAAACAAATACACCTTCGCCTGCAACAGAACCACCGCGGTCTTAACCAAACGAGTTAATTTATCCAAATCCGCCTTGTCTAATTCCTCTTTATAATCCTTAACGGCTCCATTTTTTAAACGTCGAGCAGCCCCAAAAACCTCTCGAAACAATGGGTGAGTATTCCGCAAAAAACAGACTTTTAGCTTTGCTAACTGATCAACATTCAAAGCCTCAAGCTTGCCATGGACATAACGCTGACTGCTCAGTAGCCGCAAATCAAACCCCAAACTCTCCAATTCCACTGCAACTGCGGAGGCTTGTGGGTTAGGGTCACTTACCAAAACCCGCCGCATACCCGCACGTTCAGCAAATGGGTTATACCGGGGCATAACCGCGATCAACTCCACACAAGGTGTCCCAACCTGGGATAACGAATCGCGAATCAGCTTCTCACCTAAACCAATAGTCCGATATTTGGGATGAACGACGATGCGATCAAACAGATGTCGGCACCTTCAATTTGCCTTGGACATACCAGCTGTGCAGAACATCCTCTCCAAGAAAGGCTGGAATATGAAAACTTAGAGAGTTAAAACATTCAAACGTATCGCTTTTGATTTTCAGCTAGACTATGAAAGATATCTATCGCATGTTCCATACAAGCTTATAAGCAGAAATAAAGAATAATCAGTACTGAGGGTTTACCTTGAGAAACAAAATCGCAGCACTTCTGATTCTTTCCATTATCATAATAGGTTTTGCAGTCGCTTCCGACATAGTCAACGCTGCTTCGCCAAATTATAATCTAAAGGTTGCTACACCAACTTTTAGTCCTAGGAGTGGCACCTATTTTAGCACTCAATTTGTTTCTATTTATTGCAGTACCCTTGGTGCAACCATCCACTACACGACCAATGGAAGCCCAGCATCTTCTACTTCGCCAACTTATACTAAACCAATAACCGTGAGCACAAGCATGACGATTAATGCCATAGCGCTTAAAAATGGATATGTTGCCAGTAACACAGCTTCAGCAACATACACAATTCCAATTCCTTTCAAAAGCTTTACACTAACTGCCTCAGGCACAGCAAAAGACACAAAAACCAGCAAACCCGTCGTCGTCACTTTAAGCCTGAGCGGCTCAACCGATGGGTCACTCCAAACCATAATAAACTTGAACGTTAAAGGCGGAGACTTCAAAGTAGCAGGCTATAATGACATAACAGTTTCAAGTGGTTCCGGCTACATAATCAGCCTCTGCAGATACAACCAGTTCTCATTAATCATAGGAGGACAATATGGCGGACAAGTTACATATCTCCTTCTAACTGGAACAGTAACCCCAGTATCAAGCAACACACTATCCTTGTCATTGTCAAGCAACATAGTAGTACTTCCATTCCAGGGGTATCCAGTCCTCAAGAACCTGCAATTGACCGACACAACAACATTCTATACATAATCTGCACAACACTAAGTTCGTTTAAAGAACTAACCTTTTCTTCAACAAACAACCCACTTTAAAACTGCAATACCACCTGCAAGACCGTTCCAGACCCCAAAAACACTATCGTTTCCGCACTTTCTAAACAAGTAGCAATCGAAAACAGCATTCTACCTATCTTGACAATTGCTAAATCAGGTGTAGAACTGTGCCGTCTGCTGAGCGTAAAGCATAGTTCAAAAGAAATAATACCACCAAGATTATCACCACATACTTCAGAACCTGAAAAACTGGGCTCTTCTTTGGGTTCATTAAATTTGCGAGTCTGCTCGCTAGCCAATAAAGCCCTGTAGCCGCTGAAACCTGAAATGGCACAAGATACACCAATCGATAGAAGAAAAAATTGCTAGGCGAAACCACAAACAGAGCAAGCGAAGGCAAAGCCACCCATAGCAACAGAAGTCTATTGAACCTCTTAGCAAAATCCACGAAATAGAAGATCCCAAAAATAGCAAGAATTACCAATAACGGATTCCCCAAAACACCCCCAACCCACAGCTGAACCATACTTTCTAAACCTTTTTGCAAACCCAAAAAACCAGCTCCCGGAGAAATCATACTTACCGTACCTTCACTCGCATTGTTCACACCTTTGCCAAAAGGCAACGAACTATAAACCACAAAAAAAACCAGGTTTAACCCCAATACTAAAAAAACCCCCAGAATCTCGAGCTTTTCCTCAGGTTTCTTCTTGAGAAAACTCCAAACTAAACTCACAACCGCATATCCTAAGAGGATAGCCATCACCACGTCCCAAGTGTACGGATGAGATAACAACAAAACCATGCCCACAATAGAACCAGCCAGCATGAACCGCCAGGACCGCACTTCAAAGCCCTTCAAGAGCAAACCGAAAAGCACAAAAGCCAAAACAAGTGCCCACCAATTCGCCAAACTATATGCATTAATGCCGACCGTAGTCTGAAAAGAAAGCACAGAAAGAAACGCCGCGCCCAAAGCCAAAACATCATTTTTCAAACCCACGCGTACAAACCAAAAGACAGCTAAACAAGCACACACTGCACAAAAAGCAGGCATAACTTGAACCACGCTCTCAGCAGACAAGCCAGACACATGCTGAACTCCAAACATCAAAAAAATAACAAAAGGTCTATCCTGTGGCAACGCAGATGATGTACCATTCTGCATCAAGTTTTGTAGCCAATTATAATAAGTAACAGAATCAGACCCAGCTAAAACTCCAGTCGAAACATGAAAATACGGATAATAACACACAAAAACTGCAGCGCCTACAATTAAAACCAAAATAGATACCAGCACTCTTCGACTTAACCGATTGGAACCCACAGAAATACCACCAGATA
>PLSP01000151.1 GCA_003165195.1 Candidatus Bathyarchaeota archaeon
ACTACGAAAAAACGCAAACACTCAGTTAGCTTTCTTAAATTTAAGGCAATGTACGCGTGAGCAGTTCGCTAATAGCGAACATAATATATTTTAGCGAACAGAAAAATTGTAAATTCGTGTAAGTTAGCACCATTTCGTTTTAAGATTTTGTATTTGTTTGAAGTGAGGGTCATCTGAAAAAAGAACGCATTCGTGAATTTGAGCTGTAGTTGCTATGACGCTATCAGCATAGGTATCTGGTGTATAGTCCTTAGATCTGCGCTTTTGACTGCTATCTCATCATCTACTTCAATAATCTTGAAGTCTCCGCGTATTGCATTACTTCTCAATGCTGCAACATTCTTTCCTTCTCTTAACCAATTGATGCGGTGTATCTCATGAATCGTCAAAGAAGAAACCAGCCTCTCTTTGACTAAACCTTAATTCTTCCTCGAGTTTCCTTAAAAGTTCTTTATCTTCCGAATAGAAGTATTCAACAAAGAAGAGCATGTCATACAAGCGCCTTTCACGCATCTTCGTTCCTCATCTGATCAAGCATCCTTTTTAACTCATCAACATTGCCTTTTCCAGCACCACTTCCAGCCAAATCAAAAATGCTTGGACATTTCTTTATCATAATTATGCCTTCTTGCTCTATAATTTCCACTGAGTTTTCTTCGATGATAAGCTTTCTCCGTATCTCCACAGGTATAGTAACGTATCCCTTTCTCGTAACTACAACTTCATAACTCGTCATACATGCCAACAAGTACACCTCCAACAAAAATACTACTTAACCCTTTCACCTATTCTTCAAAGAAGCCCACCGCCTCTTCAAGTAATCTTTGTTGACGAACAGGATTTGTTGAGCGCTGAGGCATTCTTAGCAAAGCCACCGTTACGGCTTAAACTCATCAAACTTTCTACAAGAAACTGAGACAGTAGCATCCATTTCATCGAGAGATTGCAAAATATATCGCAAAGACTGCCCGTAAAAAAATTTTGGTTCCACCCATAACTAACCGCCAATTAGTCGAGAACATTAAAGATAATAAATAGTTACAGCGGTGCATTCAAGTTTCTTCACGTGTATAGATGACTAAAACTTAAACTAAAAAGAAAATCTGTGGGTAGCTGAAAATAAAGCTTAAGGTAACATTTTTCGAGTTAATGGTATGTTAACGTGCGTACAATCAGATCTATATGGACGGCTTTCATAAGCAGCGATTAGTGTTTAACCAAGACTCGAAAGTTATTTTTTTTTCTTGAATGTTTCCACTGTGCAAGCGGCATGTGAAGGTTCACCTTTTTTTGTCTTTTCCTGTCTTTTAATGCCTTTCTACGTCTTTAAACGCCTTTTTACGCCTTTTTTCACCCTAACCTGCACAAGATCCAAACGCCAAATCAGAAAAGCAGCCCAAAACAAACCTTTCCAAAAACAAGAGAGGGCCCTACTTTTTACAACAAAAAACACAAGTAAAATGTAAGCAAAAACACGATTTCCGGGATAGCTCCTTAAACGTCATTGAAAAAAATAGAATGCGGAGGATCAATGGCATGGGCTTGCTTAACAGCGATAGTAATTCTTAAATGGGTACGGAACAGTTATTTGTTCTATTCGGGGAAAAGAGAGTTTGGCTTCGGGTTCCGGCGTGAAAATTGTACTTACAGCATCATCAACTGAAATGAGTGATTTCTTTAACAGCCCTTTTATGGCGTTTGTGGCTGGGTTTGGCAAAGGCCCGTTTCCACTTGGATTAGTCAGAAAAACACTATACCCCCCAGTTGAACGGATGGCAAATGGCCGAGTAAGATTCGCCCCTTATGGACTGAGAAAAGTAGAAGCGATGCTTCTTGAAAACGGCTTCACAGAAAAAGACGTAGCAATTGTTCACCCAGATGACCTTGAAGACTTCATAGGTCTAGAAACAAGAGTTGTCGGGATATCCTCTATGGACCCAACAGGCATGGGATACGTCAGCAAAACCTACTCCTCAATCATCGGCGGCGGCGAACCCATGAACGCTCTGGAATTCCAAAAACTCGTCACCAATCCAAGCTTCAAAAAATTTAAACCAAAAATCATCGTCGGAGGTTTCGGCGCCTGGCAACTTGACCGTAAACACGTTGCCGAAAGCTTAGGCGTAGATTGTGTGTTACTCGGCGGTAGACCTGAACCTATCGTTGAAATTTTCCGAAAAGCCGTAAACGGAGAAGCATTGCCAAGGATCGTACACGCTGACGAATCAATCAGCAACTGGGACTACAACGCAATGATGCCACTAACCAAACATGCAGGCATCCATGGAGCAGTAGAAATTTCTAAGGGCTGCGGAAGAAACTGCCAGTTCTGCACACCCACCATGCAACACAAGATTGACGTGCCTATAGAAAAAATCATGAAGGAAGTTGCATTATCAACAGCGGAAGGTAGCGACCACATCACCCTAGTCACTGAAGACCTGTTTCTGTACGGCGCCCAAGGCAAAAATTTTATTCCAAACAAGGAAGCTGTCGTGAAACTTGTTAAAAGTGTCGCTGACCACCCAGGCGTCAAAAGCATTCAAGCTTCCCACATGTCCTTAGCGCCTGCATATCACAATCCACAAATGATAAAGGAACTTGCCGAGATCCTAATTGAACGCAGTTGGTACTCGTTTGGCAAAAAAGCAATAATCACAGCTGAAACCGGCATTGAAACTGGCAGCGCAAGATTGATGAAAAAGTACATGGCGGGGAAAATGTTGCCTTTCAAGCCGGAGCAGTGGCAGGAAGTCGTCGAAAACGCATTTGGCATCCTTAACGACAACAATTGGTATCCACTGGCGACCCTGATTGTTGGTTTGCCAGACGAGAAAGAAGAAGATGTCCTGCAAACCATGGAGCTGATGGATAAACTAAAAGATTATCATGCGTTTTATGTACCGCTTTTCTTTGTCCCTCTTGAAAATTGTGTACTTATGAACAAGAAAGGCGCCGAGTTAGATTCGCTCTCGAAAGCCCGATGGGACTTTTTCATTAAATGCTGGGAATACAACATTAAGATTTGGAAACCAACATTCCTTGAAAGTCGCTTTAGCAACTCACTTGTCTACAAAGCTGTTGACAACATCGCTATCCCCTACTTCGGTCGAATCGCAGGCTTCTACTATGGTTTGACACGTGGTGATGCACTTAAACAAGCATTCTGGGATCTTAGCATACCGCAAGCGTCAAACGGCAAAAATAAGCTGAAAGAAAATTAGCAGCTTTGATCTGTTTTTGATTCTTCCTCTGCAGTTTCCAGCGGTTCTTCTAAAGCCAGTCCAGGAGATGCCTCTGCAATTGGTTCAGGAGTCGGTTCCTGCTGAGGAAGCTTTAGGATTTTTCGTGCATGCGTAATGTAGCCTGTGTGACCCGTCATCAAAGTTTGAGGCCTTGTTTTTCCACGTTCAACCTGCATTCCACGCATCATGCACTCAATCGTTTCAATGAACACGAAGCCGGTTTCTTTGAGCACTTCAGTTGTGCGGACGACTTGGTCAATGGTTGGGCTAAAAGAAACAAGTATGCCTGAGGGCTTTAGCGCTTCATAAGCGTGGGGAACCACAAGCCATGGTACAGCTAAATCCAAAATTACTGCGTCTACATCTCTTTCCTCGATTCCCTGAGTGACGTCGCCGCTTTTCATTTCAACATGGTCTATGAGTTTTGACCTCTGAAGGTTTTTGGCTGCGTTCTTTTGGAATTCACTGCGCAGCTCATAAGTGTAGACTTTGCCTGTTGGACCTACGTAGTGGGCTAGGGCTGTGGTCAGCGAGCCTGTGCCTGTTCCTGATTCAACCACTCGGCTTCCTGGACCTATGCCGCTAAACATCACGATTAACGCTGCATCTTTAGGGTAAATAATCTGGGTGTTGCGCGAGGACTTCATGATGTAGTCAGTCAACGCAGGCTTTAGTGTGGTGAAGTATATTCCTAAGCTGCTTTTGATTGGTTCACCATAGTCTCTGCCGATTAACTCGTCAAGCTTTAGGTAGCCTTTATGTGTGTGAAAGGTTTGTCCTGCCTGTATTTTGAGCATGTAGGTTCTGCGTGCATCGAGGTAAAGTAGGACGTTATCTCCTTCAGCGATTTTTTCGTTAACCACTTTATTTCCCTGCGAAGAAAACACAGAAGTTTCATTTAAGCTTTGAAGGGTCTCACTGCGGAAATGTTACCTCTTGATTTCCGTGGGGATTTTGCTTACAAAAACTGGTCGATCTTCAAGAGTATTAACCCTAAACTGGACGGTTAGCAGTTCCTAAACGAGATATGGATTTTGGATTCATATTTGCAAGTCGTAATTATATTATATATAAAGGCTCTAAATTGGGTGACAAGACCTAAAATACGGAATAAAGGAGAAAAAAACCCCAATGGCACTTGCAATGGAAAAACAAGAATTAGTGAAAGTGTATGACAGGCAAACTGAAGCTTGGAAGCTGGTGAAGAAAGACCAGTCGTTTAACAGACAAATTTTAGCTATTGAAGAGACACTTTCAAGATTTGGACTGCTAAAAAACGAGATTAAAGTTTATCTGCATCTCGCGAGAGCAGGCGAAATGAAGGCAGGAGAGTTAGCAGAAGCAATTTCGCTTCATCGAACAGAAACCTATAGAATCCTTCGTGACCTAGAAAAGAAAGGTATTGTATTCTCAATCTTTGAGAAGCCACTGAAATTCACCGCTGTACCACTTGACAAAGCCGTCGACCTGCTGGTTGAAGCACAAAAGATACAGATTAAGCTCTTAGAACAAGAAAAAACAAGCTTAGTTGAGCTTTGGCAGTCAATGCCTCACCCGAAAGCTTCAAACGTGAAAAAAGAACTCTTCCAAATGCTAGAAGGCGAGCAGCAGGTGCTGATAAAAGCGAATGAACTGCTTGACCGAACCGAACAGGAATTTCAACTGTTTGCTTCAGCGGACTACCTCTCACAACTCTATTACAGCGACTTCTCAGACAAACTAAAGTTGAAAGCTGATAAAGTAAACGTCAAAATGGTCACCGACACTTCCCTGAAAAGCGCCTACTTTTTAGGCCAACTCCAATGGCTAAGCGATTCACACAGGATCTTTGACGACCAAAACATGCCATGCTTCATGATTTCTGACAACAAAGAAGTTCTAATCGCATTCCACGACAAAGATTCAGGAAACGACGAAGTAAAAAAGAAAGAAAAAACAGCCGCAATCTGGACAAACTACAACGCATTCGTTAAAGTGCTAAGCATGCTATTTACCAAACTTGACGAACATGAATCACCAAATCATTAAATCGCAACCATTTTTAAAAGCCTAATTTTTTAGGATTTCCCTTATTTTCAACTGCTCTGAAAGAACCAAAGATTCCGCTTAAATTTTGAGAGAATAAGCCGTTACAACAATGGGATAAAGAACTCGAGATTTTTTAGCTTCCAATCGTTTTAGATCGCCTGTGTTTTCTCTGGACCTTAAGCGCTAACATCAAAGCTGCTACTACAGCCGAGGAAAAGAGAAGTCCGAAACCTAAAAGTTGCGAGATCGAAAAGGAATTGTCATTTTGTGGTGCATTGATTTTTACGATGTAGAAGTCGTATTGGGCTCTGCCTATGAGAGCAGGTTGATCCGGCGGGTCAGTCCACCCAGCCATTACATACTGATTTTGGCCTGCAGGTAAAATGGCGTATGACTCCTGGTAGCCTTTGTCTCCTTGAGTGCAGCTCCATGAAACTTGACCTGAGTCGCTGATCTTGAAGAGCCAGAAGTCTCGATTTCCAGCTCCCCAGGAGAAAGTGAAGCCAGAAACTAAGTAGCCGCCTCCAGGCGAGAGCGTGACGCAAGAAGGTGAATCAGCATTTTTGCCTCCCACTGTTTTAGCCCATAGCTGGGTGCCGTTAAAGTCAACCTTCAGAACCAATGCATGAATATTTGCGTTTGAAGTTTGAGTATCTCCAACGATAATGTAACCGTCGGAAGCTGATGTCATTGAATGGGCTTCTTGGCTTCCATCGCCGCCGTAAGTTTGGTTCCAAACCAGGTTTCCGTCAGGGGTAATTTTCATAAGCAGAAAACGGTAGTTGCCCGCCGATGTCGGGTCTGTGTAACCTGCAACCATGTAATTTCCGTCAGAAGCCAAAGTACCTGACTTTGCAACGGTGTCTTGAGCGAAGCTGTAGGTTTTATCCCAAATTACGTTGCCCTCGAGGTCAATTTTCACTACCCAAGCTTGAGGCTGATTGCCGCCGTTGTTGGAGCTTAACCCTAAAAGTACAAAGCCATCGGACACGGCTATGGCGGAGTAGAACTCATCGGTCTGGTTGTTTCCGATTATAGTTTGCCAAAACAAGTTGCCTTGATCGTCTATTTTTGCAACGTACCCGTTAATGCCCCCTGAAGGCAAGAATTCATTACCTACAAGCAAAAACCCGTCTGTCAAGTTAATGGCATACCGTAACTCGGTACCTGAGCCCTCAAGAAACGTTTTGTTCCATACTGTATTGCCGTCGCTGTCAAGTCGCAACGCCCACCCGACAATGGTATTTGGCACTATAGATTTGGTTGAGCCTACTGCAAGGTAGCCGTCGCCGGCGGTTACCATAGAAAAGAGTCGGTCGTCTTCTGCGCCCCCATAAACTTTTGACCAAATCAAGTCAGCCGGAGAGACATTTACGTTTGTTGAGGTACCGTTAACCTGTAAAGTCTGGGGAGCCTGAGCTGCATTGACTACTAGAGCTAAAATGCCTGAAGCCGCCAAAACCACTAGTAGAGCTGCCAAGGTTTTAGTTCGATTCATTTTCTATTCCCATAGTTAAGAGTTTAAAAACGGTCAATGCGCTTGCGTGCATGTCATGTTTGCCCCAATAAATATGCCTCTTTGATCCTCGCAAAGCACCGACACACATATCGTGTTACCACCTATCTGCCCTGTTTGGGCATTAAACATTACGTTATAGGTTCCATTGCCAAAATCATTTATGCTTGGAGATATAACGCTTGTCCAATTTGACACATTGAAATAGCTAAATGTGAGGTTTTGTGCCAACGCGGGTTTGTCTTCGTTTAGCAGGTTGACGGTTAAATTTACCTGCTTTAGGGTGCCGTTGTCGTTACCTTGCACATAGTTTCCTGTCAGGCTTATTTGAGAAGTCACGTTTAAGGCATCCTGCAGATTGGAGTTCGCTGAGGCGCTTGAAGAGTTAAAGGCATAATTGATGTAAACATTGGATGTTCCTTGTCCATTAGCTGCCCATGAAATCCATATACCATTCTGATAGGGAGCAGTGTTAAGCGGTGTATAGATTGTTTGGAGAATAGCTTGGTATGAGTGCATTGTTAATGCTAAGTTCAATTGGTCTAGGTCGGTGGTTAAAACCGTTGAGTTGCCGCCACTGGTTATGTTAGCCAAGGCACTAATCATCGTATTTCTTAAGGCCTGCGTGTAAGCTGGAAAAAAATCATTTTGTTCTGCCACGATAGGGGCTGTTTTCTCGGTTGAAATAACATAAACAGCTGTGGACAACAAAACCATTGCCACAAGCAAAGCCGTAATAACAATAACTTGACCTGAAGTATCACGTCTGAAACTGCGCTTTCTCATGTGGCTCCCACCTCAGAAAGCTGCAACCTCAGGATGTAAATTGTGAAGTTGCTACTAGGATTTGCACACACATAGTCAATTGAAACAATTTTGCCGCTTGAAGATCCTGCGTCGCCGATGGGGTAGCTGTTTAGCGGATTCATGTTATTATCAAATACAGTTAGGTTAAACCATGCTGTAAGTGGAAGCGCTGATTCAAGGCTGCTTTGAAGTGATGCCCAATCTGCTTTGCTGATGAGGCTCGCTAGGTTACCATTACTGTCTAAACTCAATAGGACATTTTGTCCTGTTGAAGCAAGGTCAGGAGCGCTTTTCGCAATTGGCTGCTGTGCAGGGATAAGTGCTAGACAGGACATTAGTAGGACAGTTGCTATGATTGATTCTATGACTCTTACTACTCCTTTTTTGTTTCGCACAAAATTCATTGGGGTACGCTCCCTAAACTAACCTGTAGATTGTAAAGCACGCCGCCTATTGTTACGGTGTAAGTGAAAACGTTTTGTTCTGTACCAACAAAGGTTGACCCAGCAACCAAAGGAACTTGGGGATAAGAAACCCATTGTTGAAATGAAACGCCTTGATTTACTCCGCAGACAACAATTACCAGAGGGCTTTTGTCAATTAAACTAGGAAATTGAAAAGGGGATGTGCTGTTGATGCTGGGATTGTTCTGGGCGTAATTGTAGGAGAGCACGTAGGCGTTTTGAATTGTTAAATCTGACGAGTTTGTCTGGAATGTTATGCAGTTGTTAAGGGGCGTTAAAGTCAAAATATCGTTGGTTGGTATGGATTGTTGCGTTTGAGTTGCGAGGCTGTAAACGGCATAGGAAGTTACCCTGTCGTCGAAGGATGCTTTTGCAAACATGAAAATTGATGCATTATTTTGTTGTGCACTGGGAACTTGAACCGTGATGGTGCCTACACCTACACTGGATGTATTCCCCGCCGCACTGCCAAAATAACCATTGGCTAATGTGTAGCATTTTAGGCTCGCACTTACAGGTTGCAATTCAACGCTTGTCATAACATTGAAAGTGATGGAGGTTTGGTTTCCAACTGTGCTGCTATTTAACGGCTGCATAATTACTCCCATTATCTGGCTAATCGAGATGCCAAATGCTATTCCGTTTAAATTAGCAGCTTGCACCATGCTATCGTAGGGGAGAAAGCAATTGTTTTGGCTGTTTAGCCTGCTTATTTTGTCAATGTCTAATTGATATGGGATAGAAGAGGCGCTTGCCGCTAAACCGAAATCAGTTGGAGTGCTATTGGTCGATCCCCAATTGACTGGGGCACCTGCACTTGTTACAATGCGATCAGCTATGGCTTGAAGGTAACTGTTCTCGTTTGTGTCAGCTGTACCCAGCACACCGGTTTGAAGGGTGGAGGTAAGGGAAGCTGTGGCTATGAGAGCTGCGGCCAATATGATTGTGCATGCGAAGAATGTGTCAATTGAGCTTGTAGGCAAGGCTTGTTTCTCCCATCAACTTATGTTTGCGGGAACAATCTGCGAACCAAAGAAGCTGCCAAGCAGTACCTGTGAAACTATCAGGGACACGTAAGCTGTGGCTGCTAGCAACGCGGCATTCTTGAATCCTGCGCCAAAGTTGCCTTCGCTGATTTTTCCGATAAAGAACCCTGAAATCCAGCATTGAATTATGATGCCCACTGAAAAGACTCGCAGTTGTCCTTGGATAGCTATAGATGCGACGGATGAGAGGTCGGTGCTGACTAGGCTTGTCATCATGGTTGTTGTTAAAGCAACTATAACAGTTGTAGCGGCAATAAGTACGCTCCAAATCAACGCAAGAACCACGTATGGCTTAAGAAGCTCTCGTCGGTTAACTTGTAACTCACGTTCTTTTTCGCTGTACTCAGAAAGGATTTCAAGGGATTGGATTGAGTTGCCCCCGATTTCGATGGTTTCAACGACCATGGCGAAGTTGACTATGACGAACCAGCTTTTGATTTTTAGTTTCATGTTCTCAAAGGTTCGCCGGAGAGGTACTCCCCATTCAATTTGACTTCTGATTAAATCTAGAAATTTTGAGAAAGGGCCATAATCTTTGCGTTTAGTGGCTTGCACGATGCTTTTTTCTGGTGAAAGCCCAGTTTTCTGGGACTCAGTAATGTCTCGAATAAAACTAGGGATTGATTCTTCCGCGTTATAGTTTATTTTTGCTATACGAGCGTATTGGATAGCAAGGGGTAGTGAAGAGCCTACTAACGCGATTGTGGTGATCTCGGGCATTCCAATGGGACCCATAGATTGGAGGAGAGATGGCAATAATGCAAAGACGCCTATAACTGCGAATCCCCCAATAACGAATGGTATTGCTTTTTTGTAGAAGTCTTTTAGATCTGGAAATGCGCTTTTTTGAACGTTATGTGCCATCATAATAAAGATAAATGAAAGCACAGGCATTATGACGAATGCAATGATGTATGACATCGAAGGAGAAATACTAACTGAAGAGCTTGAAACAAGCTGCATCACGTTTGAAGAAGCGAAAACCACAAAGAGAATGTAGGTACATAACACTACAATCAACAAGACTGAATATGCTTCAACTAACGTGACTATTTTGTCAATTGAGCGGTTCATGTTTATTGATCGTAACTCGAAAATGGCTTTCAGTTGGCTTTTCATGTAATCGACCATTTTTCCGCCGCTTCTAACGGACGAAACAAAGCCGCCTAGAAAACTTCTGTAAAGCTTTGATGAGGTAGTTTGCGACCGCGCTAACATAACGGTTAAGGGGTCTTTACCTAAAACCTCAACTTGGCGTACAAGCTCTTCAGCTTCTTTTTTGAAAAAGGGAAGAAATGAGAGTTTGCGCAGTCTCTTCCAGCTGTCGTAGGGAGAAATCCCGCTAGCGGCAAGAAGCGTAAAAATCATAACAGCGAAGGGCAACTCCCGCTCAGTGTTTTCTTTTTCTTCGCCTCCTTTTTTGACAATAGAACCGAAAAGCTTTTTGATGAAACTCATGTTGTTTCACCTGTTTCTTTGAGAGAAAACTCTTCAAGGTTAAGGGAGCTGTTTAGGGCTTTGTGTACACTCATGAAGTCGCGTGTGTTTTTCTCAACCAGTTTTAGAAGGATTTGTTTTCTGCGTTCGAACTCATGGATAACTACGGAGACGGGCGTGTCAAGAGTCTTGGCTATTTTTTCAAATAGGTAACTCTTATCCAAGTTCTCCTCAAAAATGTCGGTTGAAGCATTCCATCGAAAAACTTGGATTGGAGTGCCGCTTTTATCGATCTCTGAAATTTCCACGAATTTTCTTGACGCAGCTTTTCGTTCGCCACTTGCAAGAGTAAAGTTTGAAGCATTTATTTGCTTAACGACAATTACGCAGTTCATTAAAGACAAAATGTTTTGAGGAATATTCATTGGCGGCTGTGTAAGTCGTTTAATAACGGTATCGACGTCGTCGGCGTGCATTGTGCATAAGCCACCGTGGCCGATTGCAAGTGCCTGGAAAAGAACGTATGCTTCTTCGCCTCTAATTTCGCCTACAAGGATTAATGCTGGTCTGTGACGTACTGCTGACTTAATGAGGTCATATAATGTGACTTCACCTTCGCTGTCTCCTCCGAAGCCGATTCTGGCGAGGGTTGACACCCAGTTGTCTTGGGGCAGGTTGATTTCTTGGACTTCTTCAACTGAGATCATTTTGAAGTCGGGTCTTACTAAGCCGGCAATGGCGTTTAGAGCGGTTGTTTTTCCAGCGCCTGTGGGGCCTACAATCATAACTGACATTTTGTTTTCCATCAGCATCCACAGGTAAGCTGCGATGTTTTCATCGATTGTCTCGTTCATTATTAGGTCTACTATGGTTAATGGATCATCTTTGAATTTTCTAATAGTGAAACTTGTTCCCGCAGGTGTTGTTTCTTTGCCAAAAGAGATCGCTAACCTGTGTTTGCCAGGCAGCGTCAAATCCACGATAGGATGTGCTATGCTTACGTGTTTACCCTGCCTGTGCACTACTCGAGTTATGAAATCGTCTAACTCTTCTTCATCTGTGAAAATAAGGTTGGTTTTTGCATTCGCGTATTTTCTGTGATAAATGTACACTGGCCTGTTGAGGCCTAAGCAACTTATGTCTTCTATGAATGGGTCACGCATTAAACCGTCGATTTTACAGTAGCCAATTAAGTCTTTTTCAAGATAGTAAACAATTTTTCTCAAACCGACTCGGCTGGTTCCTTCGAGCCCTTTCTTTTGATGCTCGTCTATTATGAGAGGAAGCTGCCTTCGAAAAGAATCCGCCAGAGTCTCATCTACGTGGGGAGCCTTCAATTCATATTCAAGAATGTTTTTCAAACGTTTGTAAGCCTCTCGTTCACCCTTAGCCAAAGGAAGCTCGTCAACAACGTAGAAGAAACTGCCTTCAGCATCATCCTGGAATACCCAGGCATAGGAGAAAGGAGGGTTGAGAGGGTAACTTTCGATCTGTGTATACCCTTCAGGAACTTTGTAACCTTGGATACCCAAATACGTGATCATTTCTTCGTCTGAAGTTTTCGTTTTCGCTTGATAATCGTCTTTTTTCTTTCCTAACTTCATATTAGTCAATCTCCGTTAACGTTAAAGTGACTGTTTGGTTTTCAACGCTGCATTGCAGTAAGGCTCTGCCTGAAGTGCTACTGTAAGTCCCTGAAGCAGCTATCTGAGCGGGGATGGAAACGCCTGGTTGTGAACCTATTACTTCTGTAGAACCTAGGCCGCCTGTAACGTCTACTCCAGTTGTGTCACTGCCCAGACTTACCCAGTAAACTTGGTTACCAACTTGCGCAGGAAGATTTAGAACTTGAGTTATGTTTTGATTATCTTCGGTTACATGACTTACCAAGGCTAAACTCTGAGCTGCAACATATTGCTCAACGTTTGATAACTGTTGATTAACCGCTTGAGTTCTAACGTTTAAAGTCGCCATGGTGCATCCAACCACTATAATTGCTCCAACTACTAGAGCCGCAAATAAAGTGTAGACGTAGCCTGGAATAATCGATGGCATGGCTAGATTGTGCACCTCTCAATTGAAACGTTGCAAACTACAACTTCAAAATTGATTACTGCACCTTTACTTGCGCTGGATATTGGAACAGATATGGATCCGTTGCCACTGCCAAGCTGTGAATTTATTGACAAATTACCGGGCGTGCAAGTCACTGGGAAGGTTTCTGTGATTAACTGGGTTCCAGTGCAGGAGATTCGTATTGGTGTGTCGCCTTGTGTCGCTATTATGTCAGATGAGTTTAGGTTTATGACGTATACTCGGATGTAATTGATTGATTGGTTATTTTGCACGCCTTCAGTTACATAGGACACTGTTGGCCGGTATTGCAAAAGTAGCGCTGGCTGCTGGTTAGCGTCGACTGCAAAATAAAGTTGGCTAGGTGTTGCTCCAGAAACATTGCTTATTGTGTTGCCGTCGCCTCTTACGTAAAAGCCTATGTTTGCGCCTGCAAAAGACGCCAAGTTATAATCCACCAGACCAACCGTCTGGTTAAAAATCACTGCATTTACAGAATTGTTGTCGGTCACGCTTAAAGTCAAAGTGTTGGTTGCCGGTTCAACATTTAGTTGGCCTCCTGAATCCCTTAAGTCAAAGATGGTTGCATCTCCAGGTTGAGAAGACACTGAAACTACATCATCAGCCAAAGAGGCCATATCTTGCTTTGCTGTTAAAGTTTGAAGCGGCTGTTTCTGGCTGTTTAACTGATCAATCGCAAAAACGTAGGTAACTGAAATCAAAAGCAAAGTAGAAACAAACAAGATCAAGTAAGTTATCGGGATCCCTAAAGCTTTACGCGATTGAATAAACTTTGAATGCTTAAGTTTTTTGAAAGTCAAAGTCAACTCTTTTTCCAGCCTGGCGAATTTACGAATACGGTTATGGAAAAAAGCATTAAGCTGTTTGTGTGTAATACAAAATACATATTCCAAATTAAGAGATTTAGTCACTGAGGCAGGATCAAACTCTGGGCGTCTAATACTAACGCTTGTAGAAAATTTGATAAGAACCTTTAATTTTCAATTCTTTATTTTTTCTTAAAAAAAAACTGTAAGTCG